>CAJWFS010000046.1 GCA_913030665.1 uncultured Acidimicrobiaceae bacterium | reverse complement strand
ACGTCCTTGAACATGTACTGGGCCGGGAAGTTCATGGACTTCGAGTCGGCGTCCCTGATCCCGGTCAGGTTGGCGTAGTTGAGCCTGGCGTTGGGCCCCGCCCGGGTGCCCATCATCGTGTCGATGGCGGCCACGTCATCTGGGAAGGTCGAGGTCATCGTGGTCCATCATGGGATCTGACTGTCTGTCAGGCAAACACCGGGCAACCTGTCCGGTCTGGCCGACCGCCATAGCGGCCGGCTCCGGCGCGGTGAGGGCCACGACTCCACGCGAGACTCGGGCCATGGACGAGAAGCAGGACCACCCCACCGAAGCGCTGTCACCCGCCCGGTTGAGCAGCCTCAGCCGGTCTGTGGCTGGCCACGTGGTGCTGGTCACCGGGGCCGGTTCGGGGATCGGGCGGGCCACGGCGCACCTGTTCGCCGACGAGGGAGCGGTCGTGGCCGTGACCGACCGCGACGCCGGGCGGGTGGCCGCCGTGGTGGTCGAGATCGAAGGCGCCGGCGGCCGGGCGCGGGGCTGGACGCTGGACGTGGCCGACCGGCCGGCCATCGATGCCGTGGTGGCCGAGGTCGCCGCCTGGGGTGGTGGGCTGGACGTGCTGGTCAACAACGCCGGGGTGTCGATCGGTGCCCCGATCGACGATCCGGGATACGAGGACGCCTGGCTGGTTTCCATGGACGTGATGCTGACCGCCCAGGCCCGGACCATCCGAGCGGCGCTGCCGCACCTTCGGGCCTCGGCGGCGGGCCGCATCGTCAACGTCTCGTCCACGGAGGGCGTGGGGGGCTCGGCCGGTGTCTCGCCATACACGGCGGCCAAGCACGGGGTGGTCGGCCTGACCCGCTCGCTGTCCGTGGAGCTGGGCGAAACCGGCATCACGGTCAACGCCGTGGGGCCGGGCCCCATCGAGACCGGGATGACGGAGGCGATCCCCGTCGAGGCCAGGCGGAAGTTCGCCCGCCGACGGGTTCCGCTGCGGCGGTACGGCGCCCCGGAGGAGGTGGCGCACGGGATCCTCCACCTGGCGCTTCCCGCCTCCGGCTACATCACCGGCCACCTGCTGATGGTGGACGGAGGCATGACCATCAAGAACAACTAGGGCACCCGACCGGGGCCGGGCGGCTCAGCGGTGATGGAGGCCCGGGGCGTCCTACAGCACGGTCGGGTGGCTTAGCCCTGGTAGAGGCTGAGGGCGTCGTACAGCACGGCCGGAACGTCGTCGTTGCCGACCACGTGGATGGCTACCTGCGTCGCCACGAGCGTGCCTTTCTTGTGCTCCCGGATGTCGGTCATCCGGTTTCGGGCGTGGAGCGTGGAGCCGACGGGAACCGGGGCCAGCAGGCGGAGGCCGTCCGCTCCGTAGTTGACGACGTTCTGCTGCCCGGTGATCTTCACGTGGCCGGTGCGGTTCAGGGTTGGCAGGAGGCTGAGGGTGAAGAAGCCGTGGGCGATCGGCCCCCCGAACGGGCCGGCGGTGGCGCGCTCCACGTCGACGTGGATCCACTGGTGGTCGCCGGTCAGCTCTGCGAACTGGTCCACCTTCTCCTGGGTCATCTCGTATTCGGGACCCCAGGCACTCCACTCCTCGGTGATGGCCCCACGCAGGCCCTCCAGGTCGTCGTAGGCGATTTCCGGCTTGTCGCTCATGTGGTCCTAGTCCTGGCTCTCTCGGGTATGTGGCTCAGCGACATTGTGGCGCCGCCGCGCCCCTCGGTCCGAACCGGGCGGCCCGTTACAGGTCGCACGACGGGTGTGCGACCGGCGGCCCCGTGGCAGGCCACACGGCCGGACGGACCTAGGGTCAAGACCCGTCGGGCCTGGCGCAGGCACCGGCAGTGGACAAATGTCGGTGGCGGGCTGCACGGCCAGACCGCCAGACCGCCTTCGGAGGGTGAACACATGGACCAGCACTATCGGGCGGCGTGGGACGCTCTTACGGCACCCGGAGCTCCCTTCGCGTGGTCGGTGACCGACGTGAGGGGCGTGCCGACCCGCACCTACGACGCCGCGCCGCCGAACCTGACCCTCCTCTGGGCGGGATCGCTTGCACACGGCGATGCCGACTACCTCGTCTACCAGGACGAGCGCATGTCGTATGCCGAGGCCCACGTACAGGTGGACGCCATCGCGTCGCACCTGGCGGCCATCGGGGTGGGTCACGGCGACCGGGTTGCGCTGGCCATGCGCAACTACCCGGAATGGGTACTCGGCTACTGGGCCACGTTGAAGTTGGGAGCCACCGTCGTGGGCCTGAACGCCTGGTGGACCGGACCCGAGATGGAGTTCGGCCTGGCGGATTCCTCTCCAAGGGCACTGCTCTGCGACGCCGAGAGGCTCGAGCGCGTCGCCCCCTACCTGGAAGCCCTGCGGTCCGATGGGCCCATGCACGTGGTCGGCGTCCGCCTCGGTCCCGATGCCGGGTTGCCCGAGGACGCCGTCCGGTGGGAGGACGCCGTGGCCGGTGCGGAGGGCTTGCCGGTCGCACCCATGGCTGACATTGGACCGGAGGACGACCTCTGCATCTTCTACACCTCGGGCACGACCGGGCATCCGAAGGGAGCTGTGCTGACCCACCGTGGCGCCGCCTCCAACCTGTTGAACCTGGCCTTCTGGCAGACGATGGCCGGAGCAGCCCAGGACATGGCCATCGCGGCGGGTGATCCGCCCCCGGGTTCGGACAAGAAGCCCGGTGAGTCATATCCAGGCTCGGTCCTGGCCGTGCCGCTGTTCCACGTCACCGGCTGCAACTGCTGCCTGCATCCGGTCACCGCGGTCGGTGGCCGCCTGACCCTCATGCACCGCTGGAACCCAGAGACGGCCCTCGAGCTGATCGAGAGGGAGCGGCCGTCGAGCTTCACCGGGGTTCCGACCATGGTCCGGGAGCTGATCAACAGCCCGGACTTCGACCGACGGGACACCTCCAGCCTCGCCCACCTGGGTGGGGGCGGCGCCGCTGTGCAGCCGGACCTGGTGCACAAGATCGAAGAGCGCCTGGAGGGTCGGCCCAGCACCGGATACGGCCTCACGGAGGTGAACGGCGTCATCTCCATCAACGCCAACCAGTTCTTCGTGGCCAAGCCGGCATCGGCCGGTTCGCCCTGTCCCGTCATGGAGGCCCGGATAGTCGGGGAGGACGGAACGGACCAGCCCACAGGTGGACACGGTGAGCTCTGGGTACGCGGCGGCAACGTGTTCCGCGGCTATCTGAACCGGCCCGAGGCGAACGCCGAGGCCCTCACCGACGGCTGGTTCCACACTGGCGACATCGGCTACCTGGACGAGGACGGCTTCCTGTTCCTGGTGGACCGCGCCAAGGACATGGTCCTACGCAGCGGTGAGAACGTCTACTCCGCAGAGGTTGAGGCCGCCATCTACGAGCACCCGGCGATCGCCGAGGCGGCGGTCTTCGCCGTGCCCGACGAGCGCCACGGCGAGGTGGTGGGCGTGGCGGTGGTTCTGCTCCCAGAGGCCGAGCTCACTGCGGACGGCCTCAGGGACCACACCCGGACACTGATCGCCGGCTTCAAGGTGCCTGAGTGCGTCTGGTTCCTGGAGGATCCGCTGCCCCGCAACGCCAACGGCAAGTTCGTGAAGCGCACGTTGCGCGACCAGTTGGTCGGAACCCCGACTGACTGACCGGGCGGCGACCATGACCGATCCGTCCGACACGGACCCTCCAGACCCGGCACCGTCTGATCCGGCGACGGCCGTGATGGCCCTGCTAGCGCCCGGTGGCCCATTCGAAATGGCCGTCGAGGACGTGCTGGGCGAACCCATGCAGGTCTTCGTGAAGAGGAACCGGTCGCTCCGGGAACTCCTGGAGCAGGCCGGCCGGTTCGGCGATGCCGACTACGCCGTCTTCCACGACTCGGCACGCAGGCGGGTTCTGACCTTCGCCGGGCACGAGCGACTGGTGGGCTCGGTGGCGGCCGCCATGGCTGACCGGGGTGTCGTTGCCGGTGACCGGGTGGCGATCCTGGCCGCCAACTGCCCGGAGTGGATCGTCACGTTCTGGGCGACGGTGTCGCTGGGAGCGGTGGCGGTGGCGTGCAACGGCTGGTGGACCCGCGACGAGATCCAGCACGCCCTCGCCCACACCACCCCGAAGCTGCTGGTGGCCGACGCGAAGCGCCTGGCTCGTCTGGAGGGTGCCGATCCCGGGATGCCCGTCGTGGTCATCGAGGAGGACTTCGTCGACCTGGAGTCATTCGCCCCAGATGCACCGCTGCCCAGTGTGGCCATCGACGAGGACCAGCCGGCCCTGCTCCAGTTCACCTCGGGGACCACCGGTCGACCGAAGGCGGCTGTGCTCAGCCATCGCAGCCTGGTGGGCTTCGTCCAGGTGGTGAGCTTCCTCGGAGCGGCGCAGGCGGCATCTGTCGGGTTGCCGTCCACGGGGCCGAGCCGCCCACGCCTGGCTGTGTTCCCCATGTTCCACATCTCCGGGCTGCAGAGCGCCAGCATCACGCCGATGGCCACCGGGGCCGGCAACGTCTGGCCGATGGGGAGGTTCGATCCGGCCACGGTGATCCGCCTTACCACCGAGGAGGACATCTACGCCTGGAACGGGACGGCCACCCACATTTTCCGCCTCCTCCAGGACCCGTCGATCGGGACACTCGACGTGTCGCTGGTTCAGACAGTCGCCATCGGTGGCTCGGCCACCACGTCCGAGCTGGTACGAGCCACAGAGGAACGGTTCCCCCACCTGGTCGACACGTTCACCTCCGGCTACGGCCTGACCGAGGCCGGGGGCCTGGTCAGCCACGCCAGCAACGCCATGCTGCAGGCCAACGCCGACAGCGTGGGCATGGCGATGCCGACCGTCGGAGTCCGGATCGTGGACGAGGACGGCACGGAGGTGCCCGAGGGCGTGAACGGTTCGATCTGCGTACGTAGCCCGTTGGTGATGCTCGGCTACTGGGGGGATTCCGAGGCCAGCAGCGAGGCGTTGCTGCCGGGTGGGTGGCTAATGACCGGCGACTACGGCCGGCTGCTCGGCGGCGAGCTGTTCCTTGCGTCCCGGCTGCGGGACCTCATCCTGCGAGGTGGTGAGAACGTGTACCCCATCGAGGTCGAGTCCCGCCTGGAGCAGCACCCGGCAGTCGTCGAGTGCGCTGTGTACGGCGTCGCCCATGCGTTGCTGGGCCAGGAGGTCAAGGCGGTCGTGGTCCTGAACGCCGGGGAATCACTCGACCTCGACGCAGCGCGCGCCTTCTGCGGCGAGACGCTTGCGGGCTACAAGCTGCCGGAGCACCTCGAGGAGTGGAACGGTCCGCTGCCGCGCAACGCCTCCGGGAAGGTCGTGAAGGCCGTGCTGCGCGGCGAGGTCACCCAGACCTTCATCGAGGAGTAGACAGCGTTCTCCACCAGGAGGCCGGTGACAGACAGAGGGCAGGCAGGCGTGCCGATTCAGACCGAGTTGGCTGCCTCGCAGAGCACCCGCAGCTTGGCTGTGGCCAGGTCCCGGCCCAGGTAGCCCAGTCCGCAGTCCGGCGCTGCGACCAGGCGTTCCCTGTCGATGTGGCGAAGTGCCTTGGCGAGCCGGTCCCGCACCTCGTCCACCGTCTCGATCCGGCTCCGGGCTATGGCCACGCAGCCGAGGATGATGGTGGTCTCCCGGAACTGGGGCAGCAGGGCCGCCAGGTCGTTGGGGCGGTGGGCGTCCTCCAGGCTGAACTGGTCTATCGGGGCGGCGTCGATCGCCTCGGCGAGGTCCAGGTAGGCCTCGGGCGGGGCCTTCTCGTAGGCGTCGTCGTCCAGGTGCCGTGGGTAGCCGCAGCAGCAGTGGACCGTGCGCACCACGTGGTCCGGGACGCCATCGAAGCAGGCGGCCAGGGCGTCCACCCCGAAGGAGAGGGCGTCGTCGAGCCGTCGTGCGAAGACCGGCTCGTCGACCTGGATGTGGGTGCAGCCGGCATCGGCGAGCGCCCGGACCTCGGAGTTCACAGCCACCCCCAGATCGGCCACGAGGGCCGCCCGGTCGCCGTAGTGGCGGTCGACCGTGCTGTCGCTGATCGTCAGCGGGCCCGGGATGGTGACCTTCACCGGATGGTCGGTGGTGGCCTGTGCGGCCTTCCAGTCGTGGACCAGGAACGCATCGCCGGCCGCCACCCTGCTCGTGATGGTGGGCAGGGTGGTCGTCAGCACACCTCGCATCGTCGACTCGGATCGGTCCTCGAAGTCGAGCCCACTGAGGTGGCGACAGTGGTAGTGGATGTAGTTCTCGCGTCGCACCTCGCCATCGGTGACCACGTCGACACCCGCCTCCACCTGGTCGGCGATGACCTCGGCGGCGGCCCGCACGAACGACGCCTCGGCGTCTCCGCCGGCTGCCTCCATCTCGTCCGCCCAGCGTCCTGCGTAGTCGCGGTCCGGTAGGTCGAACCAGTCCGAGACCGGTACGTAACCGGGCTTGGGGTAGGCGCCTATGACGGTGGTGGGGAGGCCGACGCTGGGAACGGTTGCCATGGCCGTGGACGGTAGCCCGCCTCGGGGGCACGCTTCCGGGTGCAGGCCTGCCGGCCTGCAGGCCCTGCCTGCGGGGCCACGGGGACCCGTGTGGGAGGCTCCCCTCATGGGCGATGACCTCCTGGTTACAACCGCCGGCAACCGGTACCTGGAGGGGGCCATGGCTCCGGTGGTCGACGAGGTGACTGCCGCTGACCTGCCGGTGACCGGGGCCATTCCGGAGGAACTGGAGGGACGTTGGCTGCGCAACGGCCCCAACCCGCTGGGTGTCGTGGATCCGTCCACATACCACTGGTTCCTGGGCGACGGGATGGTGCACGGCGTGCGCCTCCGGGGCGGACGGGCCGAGTGGTACCGCAACCGGTGGGTGAGGGGCCCACGGGTCGCCGCGGCCCTCGGCGGACCGGCGCCTTCCGGTACGTCGTACGGCGGTCGGGACTTCGGCCCCAACACCTCCGTGGGGGGTTTTGCCGGGCGGACCTGGGCCATGGTCGAGGCGGGTGCCACGCCGATGACGCTCACCTACGAACTGGACACCATCGGGTTCGACGGATTCGACGGGACCCTTCCGGCGGCGTTTACCGCCCACCCGAAGTACGACCCGGCCACCGGGGAGCTCCACGGGGTCTGCTACGCCTATCCGGAGGCCATGGACCGCGTACAGCACGTGGTGGTCGGCCCGGACGGCCGGGTGTCGAAGGTGACTGACATTCCCCTCGAGGGGATGCCCATGGTGCATGACATGTCGCTGACCGGCTCAAGCGTGCTGGTCTACGACCTCCCGGTCTGCCTGGACCTGGAGATGGCGATGGGCGGTTCGCCGTTCCCGTTCTCGTGGAACCCGGATCATGCGGCCAGGGTTGGGGTGCTGCCCCGGACCGGTACGGCGGACGACATCGTCTGGTGCGAGGCGCCGCAGGCCTACGTGTTCCATCCCGTCAACGCCTATGACGTCGGGGACGGCACCGTCGTCGTTGACGTGTGCCGGTACGACACGATGTTCGACCGTGACCGGCAGGGGCCGGCCGGCGACTCGACTCCCACGCTGGCCCGCTGGACCGTCGATCCGGTGGCGGGTCGGGTCGTCGAAACGCCGTTGACCGATGGTGCCCATGAGTTCCCGGCCCATGACCCGCGGGTGGGGATCAGGCGCCATCGCTACGCCTTCACCGCGGCCGGTCTGGGTCTGGGACCGACCGCCCGGGTGGACGTGGAGACCGGCGAGACGGTTCTCCACGACCATGGGCCCGGCAGGTTCGGTGCCGAGCCGATAGTGGTTCCGAAGGCCGGGTCCAGCCTGGAGGGTGATGCCTGGATCATGGTGTGCGTCAACGACCGGGCCGGCGGACCGGCGGACCTGGTGATCCTGGACGGAGCCGACCTGGGCGCGCCTCCGGTGGCCCTGGTTCACCTTCCACGCAGGGTTCCAGACGGGTTCCACGGATCCTGGGTGCCCGACACCTCGGTGGCGCCGGCATGAGCGCGCAGCTGGCCCAGGCCGAGCGTGCCGCCCTCTGCGACCTGCTGCTGGATGTCGGGCCGGATGCACCCACGTTGTGCGAGGGTTGGACCGCTGCGCATATGGCAGCCCACCTGGTACTTCGGGAACGCCGGCCCGATGTGGGCCTCGGCCTGGTGCTGCCGGGCCCGTTCGCCCGCCACGCCGCCCGGGCAACCGAGCGGACGGCTGGACAGGTGCCCTTCGAGCGTCTGGTGGCGCGGATCCGCTCGGGCCCGCCACGGCTCATCAGGTTGGTCGACGGCCCGATGAACATCGTCGAGTTCTTCGTCCACCTGGAGGACGTGAGGCGTGCCACAGACGACTGGACTCCCCGGACCGGTCTGGACGACCTCCAGGACGCCCTGTGGCCCTTCCAGAAGTCGGGTACGAAGCTCCGCACGCGACGGGTCAAGGACGTGGAACTGTGGATCGCCCGTCCGGGCGGTGAGCCGATGGCCGTTCGTACCGGTGGCCGACAGGTGACCGCCACCGGCGATCCCGGCGAGCTGACGTTGTTCTTCTTCGGGCGTCGCGACCAGTCACGGGTCGAGCTGACCGGAGATCCCGACGGCGTCGCCGAGGTGCGGTCGGCACCGATCGGCTTCTAGGTGAAGGTCAGCGGTCTGCACCATGACGCCGGTGGCGGCGTGCACCTACTTCCGGTGCCGCAGGGCGTGTCCGGAGTGCTGCTGGCCTGTGCCCTAGACATCGTGGGGTCGGCGCCGGATGCTGTCATGGCCGAGTTCGAAGTGGACACCGTGGTCTGCCTCATGGAGCCAGAAGAGGTTGACCGGCGGTTCCCGACCTATGCCGCCTGGTTGGTGGCGGCCGGGCCGGACCGGGCGGTCCATGCGCCCGCGCCGGACCACGGCGTGGTCGCCGATGGCATCGCCGCCGCGGTGGCTGCCGACGTGGTGGCCCGCCTGGAGGCGGGCACGACCGTGCTCCTCCACTGTGGTGGCGGCTACGGCCGAACCGGGGTGGTCGCCGTCCAGGCCATGGTCGCCCTCGGCATGGGCTTCGAGGACTCGCTGGTGGCCGTACGTGCAGCCCGCCCGGCATGTGGACCCCAGAGCGATGCCCAGGATGAGCAGCTTCGTCGCCTGGTAGGCGGCACCGTCGCCGGCGACACAGGTCACCCAGGCGTTCACGGCGGTACTGCGATGGCCGCCCTGTGAGCAACCGACGGGTCGCCACCCATCCGTGCCTCGTGGTCTGCCCACCCGGCCTGGAGTCGGTGGTCTCCGACGAGTTGGCTGATCTGGGAATTCGAACTGTCCGTTCATCCAAGGGATCGGTGTCGGCGGACATGACCACTAGGCAGCTGTACGCGGCCAACGTGTTCCTACGCTGCGCCACCCGGGTCCTGGTCCGCGTGGCGGGCTTCACGGTGAGGACCTTCGCAGACCTAGAGCGTCGTATCGGCGAGGTGGACTGGGACCACTGGATCGGTGCCGGGGACTCTCCCCGGTTCCGGGTCACGACCCGTAGTTCTGAGCTCTGGCACGACGGTGCGGTGGCCCAGCGCTTCGGGGCCGTGTTGGGTCCGCCGGTCGAGGGTGCTCGAGAGCAGCTGGTCGTGGTGCGGGCCGTGAACGACCGTTTCACGGTGAGCGTCGATTCGTCGGGTGCGCCGCTCCACGAGAGGGGGTGGAGGCAGGCGATCGCCAAGGCACCCCTCAGGGAGTCGGTGGCGTCGGGCCTCCTCGTGGCGGCGGGGTGGGATCCGACCACGCCGTTGGTCGATCCGATGTGCGGCTCCGGAACCATAGCCATCGAGGCCGCCCTGCTGGCAGGCGGTGTCGCTCCCGCCGCCGGCCGTGAGTTGGCGTTCCGGTTCTGGCCCGGCTTCGAGCCCGGAACCTGGGCCAGCGTCGCTGCCGAGATCCAGAGACGACGGACCGATGCCGCCGACCCGCCGCCCATCGTGGCGGTGGACCGGGATGCCGGTGCGGTGGATTCCGCACGGGCCAACGCCGAGAGGGCCGGGGTGGCCGACCTCATCGAGTGGCGGAACGCGCCGATCGCGGAACTGGAACGGCCGGAGGGAACTGATGGACGCCCTGGCTTGCTGGTGGCCAATCCACCCTGGGGTGGCCGGCTGGCGGGTGGTGACCTGCGGAACCTCTACGCCACGTTGGGCCAGGTGGCCTCCGCGGGGTTCGCCGGATGGTCGCTGGGCGTGCTGGTGGCCGACAGGACGTTGGCTCGCCAGGTCAGGCCGGGTCTCACCGAGGCCCTGCAGCTCGATCTGGGTGGTCGGCGGGCCTGGTTCCTGACCGGCCGACTGCGCTGAGGACCTTTTGTCGGGGTCAACCCACGATCACCATGGCCGTCATGTCGGGATGCAGGGCGCAGTAGATGGTGAACGTGCCGGCCTCTGACGTGTCCAGCAGGTAGTTGTCGCCGGGGTTCAGCAGGCCTGAGTCGAAGGTGTCCGGGTCAGGATCCTCCTCGGTTCCAGCGGTCACCGTGTGGGGGACCGAGTCGCTGTTGTTGAAGTAGACGTTCTGGCCGACGGTGACCTCTATCACCTGCTCGAAGGCGAAGTTGGCGATCAGGGACTGGTGGGCACCCTCCGGGAAGTCGCTACCCCGGACCGCCCGGTCTCCTCGGATGGCGTCCGGGTCGGCGATCGGGGCGATGGTCGGGTTCCACATCGAAAACACCCCGAGCTGGCTGTCGTGGCCTGGGGCCACCCAGGCGTGGAGCATCCATCCGATGGCGTCATGCCAGTTCCCCCCGGAGTCCCTGCACTCGGCTCGGGTCACAAAGGTGTCGCGCCCGCTGGTATTGCCGCGACAGAGGTTGAAGTGCGAGTGCCAGTTGTCGAGGTCTCCGGTGAATGCCTCCGGGTGCTCGATGCCGATCACATCGGGCGGCAGGAGGAAGGCCGTACCCACCAACTCGAGATCCGGTCCGTTCCAGCCATCCTCGTCACAGTGACCGAGTGGTCCGGTGGTCAGGGTTCCGTCCGATGGGGCGTAGATGAGGATCTCCGGCCGCGATGGTTCGAAGCCGTCGCTGAACCAGTCGGAACGGTAGAAGTGGGACCCCATGTTCGGGGTCTGGATCGAGTCCGATACGAAGCCCTCGGCACAGGCCGTGTCGGCGTCGGCGTGGAGGGCGGCGAAGGCGGCCAGCTGGTCCAGTTCGGAGACCAGTGCGGACAGCTGGTCGGTTGCCAGGCCCAGGGCCGCCGGGATGGGGTCACCCGAGGCCCGGAGCGCCACGAGGTCGTCGTAGGAGCAGGGCAGCTCCGGGTCCTGGCATCGGGTCTGGGGGCCCAGCGGGCCTTCGAGCAGCGTGGGCACCACGCCACCTGAGGTCTCGCGGAATACATAGCGCGTGTACCCGGGAGCGCCGCCGGCACTGGGGTCGAGGTCGTCGGGAAGGAGCATGTCGGCTTCGGCCTGGGTGAATGAGGCTGCCTCGGCGATACGGGCCCTCAGCCACGCAGCGTCGCGGATCGCGTCTGGGTCGGTCGTGCTCGTGGGGGCGGTGGTGGTCGTGCTCGTGGGGGCGGTGGTCGGCGGGGTGGTAGTGGTCGTGGTGCTCGTGGGGGCGGTGGTCGGCGGGGTGGTAGTGGTCGTAGGGGCGGTGGTCGGCGGGGCGGCGGTCCCGGAGGTGTTCGTAGGTGCGCCCACT
>CAJWFS010000045.1 GCA_913030665.1 uncultured Acidimicrobiaceae bacterium | reverse complement strand
AGACGCCCAGTTCGCACGACACATCGTCAACGACACACCATCACCAGGCAGAGCCGACTCGTCTTCGGCGTAGGCGCCGTCACCGATGTCGTCGTAGGTGACCGTGAATGCGGTACCGAAGTACTTGCCGTTCAGCGCCGCCAGGGTGCCATCGTCCTTCATGGACTGGATGGCCTCGTTGAACGGACCCACCAGATCGCTGCCTTCAGTGAAGGCCCAGCCCAGCGGATCCGACTGCAGGGAGTCGGGGAGCATGTCCACATCGTCTGCGTTCTCACCCTGGTAGCCCTGGCCGGCCACGTCGTCCATGATCACGGCGCACACGTCGCCGGTGATCAGGGCCTGCACGGCAAAGGCGAATGACTCGAACGCCACGATCCTGTCTTCACCGACTACGTCCACTGAAAGGTCGTAGTTGGTGGTACCGGTCTGTGAACCGACGTTGCAGTCCGACGCCTCGAGGTCGGCACGACCGCCGATCTCCGAGTCGCCCTTGGCCACGAGGATCTTCTGGTCGGTACTTATGAAGCTGATCGAGAAGTCCACGACCTCGTCGCGCGCCTCGGTGATCGTGATGCCGCCACCGGCCATGTCGAACTGGCCCTCGCCTGTGGCGATGATCGTGCCGTCCCAGGCAAACTCCTGGAAGCTCGGAACGCAGTTGAGCCGGGCACAGACCTCGTCCATGGCGTCGTAGTCCCAACCCATAGCCACACCGGTGTCAGCCGGGATGTAGGCGAATGGCAGGTACGCGTTGTCCACTGCGATCGTGACGACGCGGCCGCCGAGGTCGGGTAGGACCACGGCACGCTCGCCGGGCACCGTCGGCACGCTGATGGCGCCGCTGATGATCTTGGCCTTGTAGTCATCGAGGTCACCAACGATGTCATCGATGAATCCGCCGGTGGTTGAGTAGGCGACGCCGTCGTTGGACAGGTCGAAGGTGACCGGACCACCGGTGAAGGTGCCGTCATTAACGGCCTTGATCGTCTCGAAGACGGACACGTTCACACTCTTGATCATCGACGTCATGATGTGGTCGGCCAGCGACTCGTCGACCAGCAGGTACTGGTCGGAGTCGACGCCCATGGCCCACACCTTGGATCCCGATTCGTCGGAGAACGTCTTGGCCGCTTCGAAGAGTCCGAGTCCGGTTCCGCCGGCAGCGTGGTAAATGATGTCGGCGCCCTTCTCGTACATCGACTGGGCGATCTCACGACCCCGGTCGGGAGCATTGAAGCCGGAGAAGTCCGGCATCTCGGATGCGTACTCGACCATGACCACGGCATCCGGGTTGGCTGCCGCCACCCCGGCCACGAAACCGGCCTCAAATTTGCCGATCAAGTCCATGTTCACGCCACCGATAAATCCGACCAAGTCGGTCGTGGTCTTAAGGCCGGCCGCCGCACCAACGAGGAACGAGCCCTCGTGCTCGGCGAAGCCCAGCGCGGCGACGTTGTCGGCCACTACCCAGCCGTCAACGATGCCGAAGTAAGTGTCTGGATACTCGGCGGCCACCTCGGTCATGTCTTCAGCGAAGAGGAAGCCGACGCCGATCACGACGTCGTTGTTGTCAGCCACCAGGCGAAGCAACTCGCCCCGGTTCGAACCGTCGGAATTGGGCGACACGTCAGAGATGATCGCTCCGAGTTCGTTCTGTGCTTGTTCGAGCCCTTCATAGGCGGAGTCGTTGAACGACTGATCGCCGCGGCCCCCAATGTCGAACACCATGCCGGCCTTGACCGGATCGGCCGTCGCCGCTGGTGCGGCGGTCGTCGCCGCTGGTGCGGCGGTCGTCGCAGCTGGTGCGGCATCCTCGCTGTCGCTACCGCTGTCGCTACCGCACGCCGAGACGACCAGGGCAAACCCCAGCATCACGGCGAGCAGGCGGGTGAATCGCTTACTCATGAACCCCTCCGGTTCTCGTCGAAATCATTGCGCCGCGTGACGACCCTCGGCCACCCGCAGGACAGATGACAGTACTCCGTCATGTGACCTAACGCACATGGGGCCTATGAGGATGCAAGAGCCGGGCGATGTCGGACCCTTGGAGCGCTTCAGGTCAGCGGGTCAGGATGGAGTGCCGGTGGCCGTCACCGTGGTGACCAAGCCACCGCGGACCTGCTGGGCCAGACCGACCGTGACCGGCACGCCCACCGCCTCGGCCAGGTGCTCGGCGAAGACGCCGCGGTTGTCAAAGGTCCGGAGGTAGAGCTTGGGCGACTTCGTCTCGATGCAGCAGGAACCGGGCACGTACTCAATGTCGATCGTGTAGAAGTCCGGTTGGTCGGTGACCGGGCACACCGCGGTCAACTCCGAGGAGTGGACGAGGTCAGTCGGGCCTTCGACCCGGAAGGTGCCGATCTGGTCGCTGGGGGTCGCATTCGGCCGGCCCAGCACGGGTTCGGTCATGTTTGGTCTCCTGTGGGTCCCTTGGAGGCGGGACCGGGGGAGTCGTTCAGCTGTTGCGGCCCAAGTTGGGCTTGCGACCGTGGTTGGCCTTCTTGCGACGGGCCGAGGCCTTCTGCCTGCTGGTGCGCTTTGACATACCCATGAGGATAACGGTCCGGCGGAAGGATCCATCGAGTCGCCGGTGTGCGCTGGTCACAGCGCCGTGGACAGGTCCACCCCCGCTCCTAGCCTTGTGCCTCGGTCCGGACGCGGCGAGCGGCCCGGTGGGTACGGGGTCGACGGGAGTTGTCAGGTGGAACGTTTCGGATTCGTGGGCCTGCCCAACGCCGGCAAGTCCTCCCTCTACAACGCCCTAGCGGGTGGTGGAGCTCTCGCTGCGCCCTACGCCTTTGCAACAACCGAGCCGAACATCGGCGTCGCCAGGGTTCCCGACGACAGGTTGGATCGCCTGGCCGAGATGAGTGCATCGCGCAAAGTCGTCCCGACCAGCGTCGAGTTCGCCGATATCGGGGGCCTGGTCGAGGGGGCATCCCAGGGGGAGGGCCTCGGCAACAAGTTCCTGGCCGGCATCCGGGAGGTGGACGGCATCGTGTTCGTGCTCAGGGCGTTTCGCGACAGCGACGTTCCGGGGCCCACCGATCCCCTGGAGCACCTGCGCGTCGTGGAGGTGGAGTTGGCCCTGGCCGATCTGGAGACCTGCGAGAAGCAGGTGGACAAGCTCCGACGGACCGCCAAGGGCGATCCCTCGCTGAGGCCTGCCGTGACAGCCCTGGACCGGGCTGTGGGGCTGTTGGGCGAGGGAACCCCCCTCTACCGCGGTGACCTGACCCCTGACGAGCGGGCCGACCTGCAGCCTTTCTTCCTGCTGACCGACAAGCCCGTGCTGGCCGTGGTGAACCTGGACGAGGAACAGGTCGAGGATCCAGATCCGGTCCTGGCGCCGGTGGTGGCCGAACTGGCCGGCGCCGAGGTGATCGGCATGTGCGTCCAACTCGAGGCCGAGGCGGCCCTGTTGTCCGATGTGGACCGGACGGAGATGCTCGAGGGCCTGGGTCTCGGCGAGGGAGCATGGCCCCGATTCGTGCGGGCCGCCTACCACCTGCTCGGCCTGCGTACGTACTTCACGACCGGAGAGAAGGAGAGCCGGGCATGGACGTTTCGCGCCGGCTCGTCGGCTCCGGAGTGCGCCGGCAGGATCCACACCGACTTCCAGCGGGGCTTCATCCGGGCCGAGACCATCGGCTGGGACGTCCTGCTGGAGCAGGGGTCCTGGGCAAGGGCCCGCGAGTTCGGGCTGGTCCGGAGCGAGGGCAAGGACTACCGACCGGTCGACGGCGACGTCATGGAGTTCCGGTTCAACGTCTGAGCCCTACGATGCCCGCATGCCGTGGTTGGTCCGTGGGGATCGGGTGCTGGCCAGCCTCGAGGTGGCCGAGACACCATCGGCGCGTGCACGCGGCCTCCTGGGGCGAGAAAGTGTCGATGGCGCCATCCTCCTGCAGCCCGCCAGGTCCGTCCACACGCTCGGCATGCGGTTCGCCATCGATGTCGCCCACCTGGACGACTCGTTGCGGGTTCTCCGGGTGACGCGGATGGCCCGCCACCGGATCGGCCTACCGGTGCGCGGAGCACGTGCCGTGCTGGAGGCCGACGCCGGCTGTTTTGGACGATGGGGCCTGAGCGTGGGCGATGAGCTGGAGGTCAGGTCGTGAGCGAGACCGACGGCGCACCGGGTCGCCTCGTGCTGGTGGCCACGCCGATCGGGAACCTGGGGGACCTCTCGCCCAGGGCAGTCGAGGTGCTCTCGTCGGCCGACCTGGTGGCATGCGAGGACACCCGCCGCACCGGCAGGCTCCTGCAGCACGCAGGGATCGTCGGCGCGCGACTGCTTCGACTGGACAGGCACACCGAGGAGCGATCGGCCGCAAAGGTGGTGCGGCGCCTGGCGGAGGGAGCGGTCGTGGCCCTCGTCTCCGATGCCGGGATGCCCGCGATCTCGGATCCGGGTGAGCGGGTGGTGCGAATGGTGGTCGAGGCGGGACACCGGATCGAGGTGGTCCCGGGGCCCTCGGCGCCGGTGGCCGCCGTGGCCGCCAGCGGTCTGCCGACTGAGCGCTGGTGCATGGAGGGGTTCCTGCCGCGCAAGGGGAGTGCGAGGGCCGGAAGGCTCGCCGAGCTATCGGTGGAGGAACGCACCATGGTGCTCTTCGAGTCGCCGCACCGTCTGGCTGCCACGTTGGCCGACCTCTCGACGGCCATGGGTGGGGGTCGACAGGTCGTGGTGGCGCGCGAGATGACCAAGCTCCACGAGGAGTTCTGGCGGGGAACTCTCGACGAGGCGGTCGTCTTCGCCTCTGGGCCCGTGAAGGGCGAGGTCGTGCTGGTGGTCGCCGGGTCCCCGCCGGCTGCCGAGGCTGATGACGACCGGATCCGAGCGGTGCTGGCCGAGGCGCTCTCCGCAGGTGCGTCCACCAGGGATGCCGCCGTCGAGGCGGCCCGCCGCCTGGGGGTGTCGCGTCGCCGGGCCTACCGCCTGGCACTGGAGTGATGGGTCCGGTCGGGGCCATGTTCGCCATCGTCGACCACCGGTAGCCTCGGGCCCATGGCCGATGAGCAACTGACGGACCAGCGCGCTGGTACGCCCGTGCTGGTCGCCGTGGCATGGCCCTACGCCTCCGGGTCCCGCCACCTGGGCCATCTGGCCGGGGCGTACCTGCCGGCCGACGTCTACGCCCGCCACCAGCGCCTGGTCGGCAACAGGGTCCTGATGGTGAGTGGTTCGGATGTGCATGGCACCCCCATCACCGTCCGGGCCGACGCCGAGGGCGTGACGCCCCGGGAACTGTCGGATCGGTACCACGCCGAGTTCGTGGCCGACTGGGAGCGACTGGGTATCAGCTGGGACCTCTACACGTCCACCGGGACCGAGAACCATGCGGCGGTCACCCATGACATCTTCCTGAAACTGCTCCGCAACGGGCACATCGACCGACGCTCCAGCGAGCAGTACTTCGACGCCGAGGCCGGTCGGTTCCTGCCGGACCGCTACATAGAGGGAACCTGTCCACACTGTGACTACGCGGAGGCGCGCGGCGACCAGTGCGAGGACTGCGGCCGGACCCTGGACCCGGAGGAACTCCTGGATCCCCGTTCCAAGATCACCGGGAGCAGTCCGGAACTCCGCTCCACCGAGCACTTCTACCTCAGGCTCTCCGATTTCTCCGACGAGCTGGCGGCATGGCTGGACACACGTGAGGGCTGGCGTCGACACGTCCTGAACTTCTCGAAGGGCTGGGTGGAGGAGGGACTCCACGATCGGGCGATCACGCGTGACCTGGACTGGGGTGTCGACCTGCCGGTGGACGACCTGGGGCCAGGCAAGCGGATCTACGTCTGGTTCGAGGCCGTGATCGGCTATCTCTCAGCGTCCATGGAGTGGGCACAGTCCACCGGTCAGCCCGAGGCCTGGCGTGCCTGGTGGGAGGGCGACGACGCCCGGTCCGTCTACTTCATCGGGAAGGACAACATCCCGTTCCACACGATCATCTGGCCCGGGATGCTCCTCGGCTATGGCGGGTTGAACCTGCCCACTGACGTGCCGGCCAACCAGTACGTGACCTTCAAGGGCGGCAAGGCTTCGGCCAGCCGCGGGGTGGGCCTCACCATCGGAGCGGGACTGGAGATGTTCCAGGCGGACGCATTGCGCTACGCGCTGGCGGCCTCCCTTCCCGAACAGAGCGACACGGACCTTTCGGTTGACGAGATCGGGCGACGGGTCAACGAGGAACTCGTCGCCACCTGGGGGAACCTGGTCAACCGGGTGCTCTCGATGGTGCATCGGACCTGTGACGGGGCCGTCCCCGGCGCCAGTGGGCGTACCCCGGAGGACCTGGCGTTGCTGGAGGTCGTGGACGAGGCCCTGGACACGGCCGGCTCGCAGATACATCGGGTGGAGCTCCGGGCGGCGCTGCGAACCGGGATGGGAGCGGCAGCGGCGGCGAATGCATACCTGAACGCCACGGAACCGTGGAAGCTGGCCAAGGTCGATCCCGAACGAGCGAACGTCGTGCTGGGTACGGCGTTGGCGGCCGTGGTCGGCGTACGCGTGGCCCTGGCCCCGTACCTTCCGTTCAGCACCTCGGCCCTGGACGACGTGCTGGGTCTGGTGGACTCGTGGGAGCGTCGGGAGTTGTCACCGGGTTCACCCATCGGGAAGCCGACACCGCTGTTCGCCAAGGTGGACATGGACGTGTTGTTGTCCGAGCAGGTCGACGGGTGACCGAGCCCTGGTTCGACAACCACTGCCATCTGGGCGCGGACGCTTCCGAAGTAGTGGCACGGGCCCGTGGTGCCGGCGTGGTCGGCATGGTCACCGTCGGGTGCGACCTGGAGGACAGCCGGGCGGCACTTGCCACGGCGGCGACCTTCGATGACGTCTGGGCGACCGCCGGGGTCCATCCCCACGAGGCCCGTGACGGGGTGGATGGCCTGTCCGACCTGCTGGGCGCCGCGGTTGCCGTGGGCGAAGCCGGCCTGGACTTCCACTACGACCATTCCCCCCGCGACGCCCAGCGCCACGCCTTCGCGGCGCAGGTGTCGCTGGCCAACCAGTGGGGCCTGCCGCTGGTGGTCCACACCCGCGAAGCCTGGGAGGAGACCTTCGAGGTGCTGGACCGGGAGGGCGTTCCGGATCGCACGGTGTTCCACTGCTTCACCGGCGGCGTCGATGAAGCCCGGGAGGGGCTGGCCAGGGGTGCATTCCTGTCGTTCAGCGGGATCGTGACCTTCGGATCGGCTGACGACCTGCGTGCCGCCGCTGCCACCTGTCCGTTGGACAGGGCCCTCGTGGAGACCGACTCGCCCTACCTGGCGCCAGTTCCACACCGTGGGAGGCCCAATGAACCCGCCTTCGTGGGGTTGGTCGGGGTGGCGGTGGCCGAGGCCATGGGGCTGACGGTCGCCGAGGTGGCGCATGCGACCACCGCCAACGCGAGGGCGTTCTACGGCCTCGACTGAGCCATCCAGACGGGTCGTCGGCCGGAAGGGGTGACGGACGACCACTGCCCGCCACATGCTCCCGCCCTTGCGTTGCTGGAGGCGACTACCTAGTTTCGGATCGGCGATTCGGTCGGAGACGGCCGTATCTGGAGGGGAAAGGGATGGAGCTCTGGACGCCGAACCCACCGTTGAGCGGTGGCGCGTGGTCGTCGTGGCTCTTGCCACGATCGCTGCGGTGCCCCTGTTCGTCTTCGAGGATTCATCCTCGCCCGCTTCCTTCACCGGGACGGCGGGAGCGTCAGGCGCGCCTGAGGTCCAGTCCGTGGAACTGGTCGTGGCTGCTGCACCACGATTCGAACCGGACGTTGCGGGCCTCAGCGACCGGGCGCAGATCTGGCACCTGGCGCGGTCCAAGCGTGACACCTCAGCCCGTCTGGCAGAGGTGGCCCGCAACCACGAGGCTGATGCGCTGGCCGCCGCCCGTCTCGTGGCAGTCGACGAGTTCGCCGACCAGGAAAGGCTGGAGGTACTCCTGGCCGCTCAGCAGGCCGAGATTGATCGGCAGGCCGAACGTGCCCGGCTCCGGGCGGCGGAATTGAAGCGCCGTGAGGAGGCCATGTCCACCCCGGGCCCGACCACGACCATTCCCTGGGACACCGCTCCCCACGCCGACGGACCCAGCGACATCCAGTGGGAGGCCCTGCGCTTCTGCGAGGCAACCGGCAACTACGGGGCCGTCAACCCGACGGGCAAGTACCGCGGCGCCTACCAGTTCAGCCGTGAGACGTGGGACTGGATCGCCGGGCTGGACTACGAACACCTGGTCGGCGTGGATCCAGCTGCTGCCGCCCCCGGCGATCAGGACCGTATGGCCCAAGCCCTCTACGACCTGCGCGGTCGCGGGCAGTGGCCGGTCTGTGGTCGCTACCTGCCCTGACGGCGGTCACCGGTAGTGACCCTCACCAGGACAGAGGTGCATGCCCTGTTTGACCGCTACGGGATCAGCCCGAAGCGTTCGCTGGGGCAGAACTTCGTGGTCGAGCCCAACACCGTTCGCCGGATCGCCCATCTGGCCGCGGTTGGCGCAGGGGACAGGGTGGTCGAGATCGGCCCGGGCCTGGGTTCGCTGACGCTCGCCCTGGCCGATGCGGGGGCGTCGGTCACCGCCATCGAGATCGACGACGTGCTGGTCGAGGTTCTGGCTGAGACCACCGCCGGCCGCGACGTGACCGTGCTGCACGCCGATGCCATGGGCGTCGACTGGGATTCGCTACTCGGTGGCCTCCAGTGGACGCTGATCGCCAACCTTCCCTACAACATCTCGGTGCCACTCATCTGCGACCTGCTGGACGACGTGCCGGGCATCGGCCGCATGCTGGTGATGGTTCAGAAGGAGGTGGCCGAACGCCTGGTGGCGGTCCCCGGTGATGGTGCGTACGGGCTGCCGTCTGTGAAGGTGGCCTACCACTCCCGGGCCCGGATCGTGGGCAGGGTGCCGCCGTCAGCCTTCCTGCCCCGCCCGCGCGTCGACTCGGCGCTGGTCGAACTGCAGCGCCTGGAGGCCAAGGCCGTTTCCGCCGATCCCGATCTCCTGTTCGGCCTCGTGCGTGCGGGTTTCGGGCAGCGTCGCAAGATGCTGAGGCGTTCCCTTGCGGGCCTGGCTGGTGCGGAGGCCTTCGAGATGGCCGGGGTGGCACCCACGGCACGCGCCGAGGAGTTGGGGCTGGACGACTGGGCGTCGCTGGTCGAGGCAGTGGCCGTGACCGGATGAGCGTCGTCGTGTTGTCGGCGCCGGCCAAGTTGACGCTCTCGCTCAGGGTGGTCGGCCTCCGCGATGACGGCCTCCACCTGGTGGATGCCGAGATGGTGGCCATCGACCTGGCTGATCGCCTTCACGTCTCCGATGGCGACGGCCTGCAGGTCGTGCCCGTAGGTGGCGGTCTCGAGGTGGTCGGAGGGGATGACAACCTGGTGGCCCGGGCGCTTCGGCTGGCGGGTCGATCCGCGGCGGTGGTCGTCCACAAGGCCATTCCAGCTGGTGCGGGCCTCGGGGGTGGTTCCTCGGATGCAGCGGCGATCCTCAGGTGGGCGGGCTGGACGGACGTGACCGAAGCGGCGGCTATCGGAGCCGACGTGTCGTTTTGCATGGTGGGGGGTCGAGCCCGGGTGACAGGAGTCGGCGAGGTGGTCGAGCCGCTCGAGTTCAGGGCCATGTCCTTCACCCTGCTGACACCGTCGGTGGGGTGTCCGACGGCGGACGTCTACCGTCGCTGGGACGAGCTGGGTGGACCCGCAGGAGAGAGCGGAAACGACCTGGAGCCGGCGGCGCTGGACCTGGTCCCGGATCTGGCCCGTTGGCGAGACGACCTTGGAGACGCGACGGGGCTGTGTCCGCGCCTGGCTGGCAGCGGTAGTACCTGGTTCGTCGAAGGGGAGTATCCGGGAGGGGGACGGCAGGTGGTCAGCACCCTGCCGCCGACCTGAGAACGGTCTACTTGCCCCGCTGCCGCTGGGCGCGGGTGCGCTTGAGCATCTTGCGGTGCTTCTTCTTGCGCATGCGCTTGCGACGCTTCTTGATCAGAGATCCCATGACGGGCGGCAATCTAACGCCGCGCCTGCCGGTTGCGGTCCGCCTGCCCGAGGTTCGGCCCGGACCGGTCAGAACCCCGGCGGCCACTACGCTCAGCGGGTCTCGCCCAGTGGCCGGTAGTTCAACTGGCAGAACGCCTGATTTTGGATCAGGATAATGCAGGTTCGAATCCTGCCCGGCCAGCCAGGCCTCAGGTTCTGTAGGTCCTCGACGTTGGCGGGCACGACCTGGGTGCCCGGACGGGGCACCGATTGACCGGGGCAGTGACCAGCGACGAGAGCGGCGCTCCTCTGGCGCCGGGAACGAGGAGGAGAATCCGATGACACCAGATGACCTGAAGGCACGCATCGACGACGACGGCGTGGAGTTCATCTACGCCATGTTCGTGGAGATGCACGGCAAGCCGTGCGCCAAACTGGTGCCGGTCAGCGCCATTGACGACCTGCTGGAGGTGGGTGCCGGGTTCGCCGGCTTTGCTGCCGGCCCCATCAGCCAGACGCCGGCTGATCCGGACATCCTCGCCATTCCCGATTCGGACTCGTACACGCAACTGCCGTGGCAGCCCAACGTGGCTGCCATGCAGTGCGACCCCACCGTGGAGGGTGAGCTCTGGCCGTACGCCCCCCGGGTCATCCTGAAGCGCGCCACCGCCGCAGCGGCCGGACAGAACCTGGTCCTGAAGGCCGGCGCCGAGGCCGAGTACTCGCTACTCCACCGCAACGAGGACGGCTCGCTGCGGCCGGCCGACGAGCGGGACACGTCGGAACTGCCCTGCTACGACGCCCGCGGCCTCACTGCGGTGCTCGACCACCTCACGACGGTGTCGAGGCACATGGATGCCATGGGATGGGGCAACTACGCCAACGACCACGAGGACGCCAACGGGCAGTTCGAGCAGAACTTCAAGTACGCCGACGCCCTCACCACGGCCGACCGCCTCATCGTGCTGCGCCTCATGATGCACACGCTGGCCCGTCGTCAGGACCTCTACGCGACGTTCATGCCCAAGCCGTTCGCGGACAAGACGGGCAACGGCCTGCATACCCACCTCAGCCTCTGGACCGCCGACACCGACGAGCCGCTCTTCCACGATGATGACGACGCACGAGGGCTCGGCCTCAGCCCGCTGGCCTACTCGTTCGTGGGCGGGATCCTCGACCACGCCCAGGGCCTCACCGGGATTGTCTGCCCGACCGTCAACTCCTTCAAGCGAATCGGCGTGGGCCCGCCCGACTCGGGCGCCACGTGGGCGCCGTCCTACGTCGCCTACGGCGGAAACAACCGGACGCAGATGATCCGCATCCCAGAGGGCGGCCGGCTCGAGGTCCGCATCCCGGACGGTTCCGCCAACCCGTACCTGGCGCTGGCGGCGCTGCTGGGCAGTGGCCTGGATGGCATCGCCAGGGACCTGGACCCCGGCGAGCCCAACACCGACAACCTCTTCGCCCTGCCGCTCGACGAGATCGGACGACGCGGCATCGCAGCGCTACCACCCACCCTGCTGCACGCCATGGATGCCCTGGTCGCCGACGACACCCTGCGCGCCACGCTGGGAACGGGCCGCGACGGCGACTATGTGGACTACTTCGCCGCTGTCAAGCGGACTGAGTTCCGTTCCGTCAACGACCAGGTCAGCCCGGCCGAGATCGACAGGTACCTCACCCTCATGTAGGGCTCCGAGCCGCGACGGTCCCGTCCCGACTCCACCGGGGTGGGGTGATTCAGGCCAGCTCGGTCCACTGGCCGTCCACCCACTGGTCGCGCAGCACGAACTTC
>CAJWFS010000044.1 GCA_913030665.1 uncultured Acidimicrobiaceae bacterium | reverse complement strand
CTGTCGGCATCAGGCCGGTCGTGGTGCACGGGGGTGGTCCCCAGATCGGCGCGCTCATGGACCGGTTGGGCATCGTGTCGGAGTTCCGGGATGGCCTGAGAGTCACCGACGCCGAGACCCTCGACGTGGCCCGTATGGTCCTCGTCGGCAAAGTCAACAGGGAGATCGTGTCTGGCATAAACAGGCACGGACCCCTGGCCGTGGGCCTCTCCGGTGAGGACGCCGGCCTGATCCGGGCCTCGGCCCGGGACCCCGAACTGGGCTTCGTGGGAGACGTCGAGTCCGTGAACCCGGCCATCATCAAACGGCTGCTGGCCGAGGAGCTCATCCCCGTGGTCTCGACCATCGGGGTGGACCTGAGCGGACAGGCCTACAACATCAACGCCGACACGGTGGCCGCAGCGGTTGCCGGAGCACTTGGCGCCGAACGGATCCTCTACCTCACCGACGTGGAGGGCCTCCTGACCGACGTGGACGACCCGGCTTCGAGGATCTCCCGCGTCGACCTCTCAGGCCTGGCTGACTTCACCGCCGACGGCACGATAAGCGGCGGGATGATCCCCAAGGTCCAGGCCTGCATCGACGCGGTGGAGTCGGGGGTGGGTTCGGCCCACATGGTCGATGGGCGGATTCCCCACGTCCTCCTGCTCGAACTGTTCACCGACATGGGCATCGGCACGATGGTCCTGCCCGACGGCGGCGTGGCTGCCGACGGCCGGGGCGTGGACGGGGTGTCGGCATGAACTACGCAGCCTCCGGTCCGGAGCCGGGTGACAGCAGGGATCGGTGGGCCGGGGCCCTCATGGGCAACTACGGCGTTCCGCCGCTCACGTTCGTCCGCGGGGCGGGCACCGAGTTGTTTGACGACACCGGGACGCGGTACCTGGACTTCCTCTGCGGCCTGGCCGTGACAGGCCTCGGACACGCCCATCCCCGGGTGGCTGCGGCTGTCGCCGAGCAGGCCTCCACCCTCCTGCACGTCTCCAACCTGTTCGTAACCGAGCCGCAGCTGGAGGTGGCCGAACGCCTGGACGCACTCGTCCGGGCGGGCACAGGCCAGGACACGCCCGGCCGGGTGCTGTTCCAGAACTCGGGTGCCGAGGCGAACGAGGCGGCCCTGAAGCTGGCCCGCAAGTACCACGGCCGGGGCAGGCACGGCGTCCTGGCTGCCTTCCGGTCCTTCCATGGCCGGACCTTTGCCACCCTGGCGGCCACGGGCCAGCCCGAGAAGCACGAGCCCTTCCAACCGTTGCCCGAGGGCTTCCGGCATGCCGCCTGGAACGACGTGGCGGCCTTCGAGGCGGCCCTGGACCCATCCGTCGGTGCGATCCTGCTGGAACCGCTGCAGGGCGAGGGTGGCGTCAACCCAGCCGACGTGGAGTTCCTCCGGGGTGTCCGTCGGCTCTGCGACGAGCGGGGCATCCTGCTGGTCATGGACGAGATCCAGACGGGCCTGGGCCGCACCGGTGCCTGGTTCGGGTTCCACCATGCCGGGATCCGGGCCGACATCGTGACCGTCGCCAAGGCCCTCGGAAACGGGGTGCCCATCGGTGCCGTGTGGGCCACCGCCGAGGTGGCCTCGGCGTTCGGGCCCGGTGACCACGGTTCCACCTTCGCCGGTCAGCCGTTGGCCGCAGCGGCGGCCCGCGAGGTACTACGGGTGATGGAGGAGATCGACGTGCCCCTCCTGGCACGTGAACGTGGTGCCGAGCTGACGGCGCTGCTGGAGTCGGTACCCGGGGTGGCTGGCGTCAGGGGCCTGGGCCTGTTGCTGGCGGCCGAACTCCGGCCGGAGGCGCTGAACGGACGGACCGCCGCCGAGGTGGCCCGGGCGTGCCTCGATGCCGGCCTGGTGGTCAACGGGGTGACATCGACGGCCCTGCGGCTGGCGCCCCCGTTCACGGTGTCCGGTGACGAGTTGGTGGAGGGTGTGGGGATCCTCGCTGGCGTGATGGCGGAGGGCTCCGCCGGGGAGGCGACGTGATGCGACACCTACTAGAGGTGGACGACCTCACCGCCGATGAAATGGTCCGGGTCCTGGATCTGGCGGTGGATCCTTCGCCGCCCAGGGTGCTGGAGGGACGGGGCATGGCGCTCGTATTCGAGAAGCCGTCCACCCGGACCCGCAACTCGATGGAGATGGCCGTCTTCCAGTTGGGCGGCCACCCCGTCTACATACAGGCGGCCGAGGTGGGGCTGGACGTCAGGGAGTCGGTGGAGGACGTCACCCGGACACTCGCCTGCTACCACGCCTGCATCGGCGCCCGCGTGTTCGACCATTCCACCGTCGAGCGGATGGCCGGCGAGGGCCTGGTGCCGATCGTGAACATGCTCTCGGACGCCGCCCACCCGCTCCAGGCCCTCGCCGACGTGCTCACCATCAGGCAGGAGTTCGGCGAGGTGGCCGGCCGGACAATCGCCTACGTGGGCGACGGCAACAACGTGTTCAGGTCGCTGGCGCTGGCGGCGGGCATGCTCGGCGCAGAGGTGCGGTTCGCCAGCCCTCCCGGCTACCGGTTGCCGGACGTGGACCGGGACCGGCTGGCGGCGGCCGGCGTGACGGTGGTGGAGTTCGACCTGGCGGTCGATGCGGTCGCCGGCGCTGACGTCGTCTACACGGATGTCTGGACGTCGATGGGCCAGGAGGAGGAGGCGGCCCTACGCCTCCGGGACTTCGAGGGGTTCCGGGTGGACGAGCGGCTCATGGAGGGCGCCGGCCCCCAGGCCCTGTTCCTGCACTGCCTGCCTGCCCACAGGGGCGAGGAGGTCACCGACCAGGTGGTGGACGGTGCGTCCAGTCGGGTTTGGCCGCAGGCCGCCAACCGGATGCACGCCGCCAGGGGCCTGCTGGCCTGGCTGCTGGGCGAAGCCAACCACGGGGGAGGGCCCTCATGAGCAAGCACCAACGACAGCACCGGATCTCACGGATGCTGGCCAACCAGGTCGTGACCAGCCAGGAGCAACTGGTGGGCCTCCTGGCCGATGACGGCGTCGAGTCCACCCAGGCGACCGTGTCGCGCGACCTCGACGACCTCGGGGCGGTGAAGGTCCGGGTCTCGGGTGGTGAGAGCGTGTACGCCATTCCGGAACATCCGGCCGATCGTGTGGTTCCCGTGGACCAGTTGCGGCGGGTCATGGGCGAGTGGGTGGTCGAGGTCGAGTCATCCGGCAACCTCGTGGTTCTGCGCACCCCGCCCGGTTCGGCCCACGTGGTCGCGTCGGCGCTGGACAGGACCGGCATCGAAGGGTCCATCGGAACGGTTGCCGGCGATGACACCCTGATGGTGGTGGCCGCCGAGGGAACGACAGGGGAGAACCTGGCCGTGGCCCTGAGGAACCTGGCAGGGCTCTGAGACACGACGAGGACCAGCGGGGACCGGAGAGTCCGGATGCGAGAGCCCGCGGCCGAGGATGGAAGGCAGCGATATGAGCAGCGATGAGACGGACCGGACGCCGGTCGACAAGGTGGTGCTCGCCTACTCGGGCGGGTTGGACACCTCGATCATCCTCCGTTGGTTGGAGGAGACCTACGGCTGCGAGGTGGTGACGTTCACCGCCGACCTGGGACAGGGCGAGGAGCTCGAGCCGGCGCGGGCCAAGGCGGAGGCGATGGGGGTGTCCGAGATCTACATCGAGGACCTCCGCGAGGAGTTCGTACGCGACTACGTGTATCCGATGTTCAGGGCCAACGCCATCTACGAGGGCGAGTACCTGCTCGGAACGTCGATAGCGCGGCCGCTCATCGCAAAGCGGCTAGTCGAGATCGCCGACGAGACCGGAGCCGACGCGATCAGCCACGGTGCCACCGGCAAGGGCAACGACCAGGTTCGGTTCGAACTGGGTGCGTATGCCCTACGGCCCAACATCCGGATAATCGCGCCGTGGCGGGAATGGGACCTCGGCTCCCGGCAGAGCCTCCTGGACTACGCCGAGAAGCACGGCATCCCCGTGGAGATGAAGCGGGGAGCGAAGTCCCCGTACTCCATGGACGCCAACCTGCTGCACATCTCGTACGAGGGCGGTCCGCTGGAGGATCCCTGGCAGGAGCCGGCGTCGGAAATGTGGCGGTGGTCGGTCAGCCCCGAGATGGCGCCCGACGAGGCCACCTACCTGGACCTGACCTATGAGAACGGCGACGTGGTGGCACTCGACGGAACGCCGATGACCCCGGCCACCGTCCTCGCCGAGTTGAACCGGGTGGGTGGGGCCAACGGCATCGGGCGGATCGACATCGTCGAGAACAGGTTCGTGGGCATGAAGTCACGGGGTGCATACGAGACCCCCGGCGGCACCATCCTGCTGCGGTCGCACCGGGCCATCGAGTCGATCACCCTGGATCGGGGCGTGGCGCACCTCAAGGACGAGATGATGCCCCGGTATGCCGAGCTGGTCTACAACGGCTTCTGGTTCAGCCCGGAGAGGGAGATGCTGCAGGTTGCGATCAACCACAGTCAGGCGTTCGTGAACGGTCGGGTCCGGCTGCGGCTCTACAAGGGCAACGTGGCCGTGGTGGGCAGGGAGTCGGACGACACGCTGTTCGACGAGGCCATCGCCACCTTCGAGGAGGACGATGGCGCCTACGACCAGGTCGACGCCGAGGGGTTCATCAAGCTGAACGCCCTGAGGCTCCGGACGCTGGCTCGGCGGGCTGCAAGGTCGGAGGGGTAGGAACATGGCGACGCTCTGGCACGGACGGTTCGAGGGAGGGTCAGCAGAGGCACTCCAGGCCCTCAACGACAGCCTCGGGTTCGACCGGCGGATGTTCCGGGAGGACCTGGCCGGTTCGCGGGCCCATGTCCGGATGCTGGCTCGGGTGGGCCTCATGTCGGTTGTCGACTCCGAGGCGGTCCTCGTGGCACTGGACACCGTCGAGGTCGAGATGTCCGACGGCTCGTTCGCCTTCGTCGTCGGTGACGAGGACATACACACCGCGGTGGAGAGGCGTGTCACCGAGCTGGCCGGCGACGCCGGCGCCCGCCTGCACACGGGAAGGAGCCGGAACGACCAGGTGGCGACCGACCTCCGGCTCTGGACCCTCCGCGAGCTGGGCGAGGTGGCGGAGGTGGTCACGGCCTTCCAGGGAACCCTGGCGTCGCGGGCCGATGGTGCCGCCGAGGCGTACCTGCCCGGCTACACCCACCTGCAACAGGCCCAGCCGGTGCTCCTGGCACACCACCTCCTGGCACACGGTTGGGCGCTGGCGCGCGACGTGGACCGGTTGCTGGACGCCAGGACCCGGGCCGACGTGTCGCCGCTGGGTGCCGGAGCGTTGGCAGGCTCCTCCCTGCCGCTGGACCCGGATTCCGTCGCCGCTGACCTGGGCTTCGCCGCCCGCTTCGAGAACTCGATGGACGCGGTCGGAGACAGGGACTTCGTCGCCGAGTCGTTGTTCGCCCTGGCCCTCCTGGGCGTGCACCTCTCCAGGATCGGTGAGGAACTGATCCTCTGGAGCAGCGAGGAGTTCGGGTTCGTGCACCTGGACGACGCCTTCTCGACCGGATCCTCGATGCTCCCGCAGAAGAAGAACCCGGACGTGGCGGAGCTGGCCCGTGGCAAGGCCGGGCGCCTCATCGGTCACCTGACGGGCCTCATGGCGACCCTGAAGGGCCTGCCCATGACCTACAACAAGGACCTGCAGGAGGACAAGGAGCCGCTCTTCGACGCCTTCGACACCATCCGCCTGACCCTTTCCGCCCTCGATGGGATGGTGGCGACCCTGGAGTTCAGGACGGACCGCATGGCCGACGCCGCTGACAGCCCGTATGCGGCGGCGGTCGACCTGGCCGAGTACCTCGTTGCCGGGGGTACGCCGTTCCGGGATGCCCATGCCGTGGTGGGAGCCCTCGTGAGAGCGGCACTGGCCGGAGAGGGATCGCTGGTCGACCTGGTCACAGCCGACGAACGCCTGGGTCCCGATGCGGCAGCCCTGCTGGCCCCCGGTGCTCCGGTACGTCGGCGGACCACGCCGGGCGGTGCCGGCCCGGGTCCCGTAGCCGTGCAGCGGGTCCGGTTCGCCGACCGGTTGGCCGCCCAGTCGAAGCGGATTGCCGGTTGAACGCGGGCCGTGGGCCGAGGGCATGGCCACCCCGGCCGGCTGTCGTCGCCGTCGACCTGGCGGACCTGGCCGGACGTCGGATCAGCGACCCGCGACCTGCCGTGGAGGCGGGTCCGGCCGGCCCGGAACGCGACTCGATCCTGGACTTCCTGGACACCGGTGTCAACGCCCTGGATCGGACCTGTAGGCCCGGTCACCTCACGGGCTCGGCGCTCGTCGTGGATCCTTCGGATCGCCGGATCCTCGTCCTGTTCCACACCAAGCTGCAGCGCTGGCTCCAACCCGGTGGCCACGCCGACGGGGATGCCGACCTCGCACGGGTGGCGTTGCGCGAGGCGGTCGAGGAGACGGGAATCGACGACCTGCGGGTGGTCGAACCGGCTGTCGACCTGGACGTCCACATGGTCGAACCACCGGCCGAGGACGCCCACGACCACCACGACGTCAGGTTCCTCGTGCTGGCGCCCCCCGGTTCGGTACCGGTCGGAAACCACGAGTCGGAGGCCGTCCGGTGGGTGTCGGAAGCTGACCTGGCGTCGCTGGGGGCCGACAAGGGCCTCTGCCGCCTGGCGGAACGGGCGCTGTCCCGCCTGGACCTCCTCGAGGCCTGAGTCCAGACGGATACGGGTGTCCGGCGGGCGGGGCCTACACGTCTCCCGGGTCCAGGCAGGCTTCCATGTCGTTGACCCGGGCGAAGCCGTTCATTCGCTTCAGGACGCTGCCGGTGCCGCTGGGCAGGGCGGTCAGCAGCGGCTGGACGTCGCCCTCCAGGCGTAGGCGGTCGGCGTGCGTGCGGCGGTCGGAGGCGTAGATCGCCCAGTCCTCCAGCCACATGCCGATGAGCCGGGTGTCGTCGTCGATGCCGCCCGGCAGCAGTGACAGGTCGGCGACCATGTCGGCGAGGACGTCGGTTGCCAGGTCCAGGTCGTCTGCCCTGTCCGCGGGCGAGGTGGCCGCGGCGGCTCGGGGGAGCGTGTCGATCACTGCACGGGCTTCAAGGCACCGCTGCTGGGCCATCTCCGGCCACGAACGATCCTGTAGGCGATCAGGGTTTCCCGACGGAGCGATGAAGAAGGCGTAGACCCAGAGCACGATCATGGCCACGCCCAGCAGGCCCAGGAGCGTGCGGACCACGACGGTGTGGAGTCCCGGCCGTAGCGGGTCCGGCGTGGTCACGGTGCCACCCTCAGGGTCACCACGGTTCCGGGTTCCACGACCGTGCCTGCCGCAGGGTCCTGTGACCAGACAAGGTCGCTGATCCAGTCGGGTTCGTCGGGGTCCGCCACCCGGATCACCTGGTAGCCGAGGCCCAGCGATTCGAGCAGCGGCGTCACGGTGGCGAGGGGGCGTTCGACCACCTCCGGTACGACCACCGGACTCATCGGAGGTGGTTCGACGGTCACCTCGAGGAGCAGGGAGCCTCCCGGTTGGATCAACGAGCCGACAGCCGGAGCCTGGCCGATGATCGTTCCCGGCTCGGTGCCCTCCATCTCGACCTCCACGACGCTCACGATCCGGATGTCGCCAACCGACCCGGCAAGGAGCGCACGGGCGTTCTGCAGGGTAAGGCCGAGTAGGTCGGGAGTAGGGATGCGACCGTCATCTGCTACCTCCACGGCAACGGTGGTGGTCGGGGTGGCCGGAGTCGGAAGGACGCTACGGGTGGGAATGATGCTGGCGAACTCCTCCACGGGAAGGCCCAGGTGGGCCGCCTCCATCACGTCCTTCCAGATCATCGCCGGGTAGGTGCCGCCGTAGACCTTGCGGTCGGTGGTCGGGGGGATCATCGGTATCTGCGCCTCCGGGTAGCCCACCCAGACGGCGGTCGTCCGCTGGGGGGTGTAGCCCACGAACACGGCATCGGCGTAGTTCTGTGTGGTGCCTGTCTTGCCGGCCGAAGGTCGGTCCTCCAGCTGCGCACGCCAGCCGGTTCCCTGGGAGACCGCTCCCTCCAGGATCCAGGTCACCTGGTCGGCGAGGCGGGCGTCCAACACCCGGGACTGTTGCCTCGTCCAGGACCACAGGGTCGTGCCGTCGGAGCGGGCTATGCGCGTCACATAGCTCGGAGCGATCGTGACGCCACGGTTGGCCAGCGTGTGGTAGGCGGTGGCCATGTCCAGCATCGTGGTGTTGGACGTGCCGAGGATGTTCGAGTTCACCCGCTGGATGGTCGACCTGATCCCCAGCCGACGAGCCATCGAAACCACCCTGTGGGCTCCCATCTCCATGCTGAGCTGGGCGAACACGGTGTTCAGGGAGCTGCGCAGTCCCCTTATGAGGGTGACCTCCTCGGCGTCCGGGGGTGCCACCAACTCCTCTCCCTCCGGGGGCTCCCAGCTCCAGGTGGGTATGGCCTCGAGGGCATGTACGCGATCTCGGAACAGGCGCTCCCGGTCGAAGTCGTACCGGCGGTTGGCGACCCACTGGGTGAGGTCCACGGCCTGGTAGGTGATCTCGGTTCCGTCGGCATCGCCTGCGCCGGCCTCCATGTCCGTCGCCTTGACCTCTTTGACGACCCGGATGGTCTCGACGTGGTCGGGTGGGACGTCGGTGTGCTCTTCGCGTAGGTAGAACTGCAGGAGGGCCTGGATTCCGTGTTCGAAGCGGGCTTCGGTGGCGTCGTGGCCGCCCACTCCGCCGGTGACGCGCCAGACCTTGTTGTCCTCGTCGGCGCCGGGTATCTCGAACTCCAGGACGTTGGGTGCCGGATAGGTGGCCGTGACCTTCCAACCGGCTTCCAGGGCGGCGGCCATGCCGATGGTCTTCATCGACGACCCGACCTGTCGACCTGCACCGACGGCCAGGTTGACCTTGGCGTCGTCGTCCTCGCCGAAGAAGTCACGACCACCCACCATGGCCAGGACCTGGCCGGTGCCGGTCTCGAGTACGACGACGGCCGAGTCGGGGTTGCCGCGACCGGCGGGAAGGTGGTCCTCCACGGACTGCTCGGCGGCTGCCTGGAGGTCCAGGTCGATGGTGGTCTCTATCCTGAGGCCGCCCTCGAACAGGAGTCGTTCCCTGGTTCCACGGCTGGCACCGAACGCCGGGTTGTCCAGGAACCAGCGGCGCACCTCCTCCACGAAGTGCCCGGCCGGGTAGCGGGTCTCCAGGCGTGCCGAGTACTCCTCCAGCCTGGGCGGCATGGAGACGGCCGCCTCGTGCTGCTCCTGTGTGATGAAGTCGTTTGCCAGCATGCGGTCCAGCACCATGTGGCTGCGCTTCAGGCTCTTGGAGTAGTTCAGGAAGGGGTTGTATCGGCCCGGCAGCTGGATGATCCCGGCGACCAGCGCCGCCTCGGCGAGGTTGAGGTCGGCCACGTCCTTGTTGAAGTAGGTCTGCGCTGCCGCCTTCACCCCGTACGCGCCGTGGCCCAGGTACACGGTGTTCAGGTACTGCAGCAGGATGAAGTCCTTGCCGTACTGGTCCTCCAGCCTGGTGGCGTACCAGACCTCCTCCAGCTTGCGGCTCGCCGTCTGTTCGGAGTTGCGGATGATGGCCAGCTTCACGTACTGCTGCGTGATGGTGGATCCGCCCTGGCTGATGCCTCCCTCCTCCAGGTTGGTGCGTGCCGCCCTGATGATGGCCTTCAGGTCGAAGCCGTCGTGGATGTAGAAGCGCTCGTCCTCGATGGCGATGACGGCGTCGCGGACCATCTGGGGGATCTCGGCCAGGGTGCGGGCGCTGGTCCGGTTCTCGGGGGCCACGAGCGTGATGATGTGGCGTCCGTCGTGGGCCACCACCACGGACGACTCGGCCTGCTCGGGGATCGTGATGTCGAAGTCCCGGGTCTCGTAGCGGTAGCAGGAGGTGGCCACGGAGGCCAGCGCCGTCACCACGCAGGCGACGCGCACGAGGCCCGGGGGAAGGATCCGCATCCGTCCAGTCTGGCCGCCCGGCAGCCCGTAGGCGCGTCGGGTGACGGGCACCACATGGGGAGTCGACTACGTCGTGGAATGGTTGCCCCGGACCTCCATGGGAGACAGCCGGACCGAAGGGTCCGGCACGACGACGCGGAGGCTCCATACTGGTGGCCATGAGTGACCTGAAGCCTGACGGCCCGGCCGGAGCTGCCATCCTCGACGACCTGGTGGCGAGGGGGCTGATCCAGGACAGCACCGACCTCGGGGCCATCCGGGAGCGCATGGCCGACGGGCCCATCACCCTCTACTGCGGTTTCGATCCGACGTCCGACAGCCTCCACGTCGGGCACCTCGTGCCCCTGCTGTTGCTTCGCCGGTTCCAGGATGCGGGCCATAGTGCGATCGCGCTGGCCGGTGGGGCCACGGGGATGGTGGGCGATCCGAGTGGTCGGTCCGAGGAGCGCAACCTGCTCGACGGTGAGACCCTCACCCGCAACGTGGAGGCCGTGGCCGTCCAGCTCCGGTCCTTCCTGAGGTTCGACGGGAACCTCCACGCGGGTGACCAGCCGGCGGTCCTGGTCGACAACCGGGAGTGGACCGAGGGTGTCGGCGTGCTGGAGTTCCTGCGTGACGTGGGCAAGCACGTCACCGTGGGGACGATGCTCGGCAAGGAGTCGATCCGGGCCCGGCTGGCCGGCGACCAGGGCATCTCGTTCACGGAGTTCAGCTACATGCTGCTCCAGGCGAACGACTTCTACGAACTGCACGACCGGTTGGGCTGCGAACTCCAGGTCGGCGGATCCGACCAGTGGGGCAACATCACGGCCGGCATCGACATGATCCGGCGGCGAAAGGCCGCTCCGGCCCATGGGTTGACGGTGCCGCTCATGACCCGGGCCGACGGTGCCAAGTTCGGCAAGACGGCCGACGGTGCCGTGTGGCTGGACGCTGCCAGGACCCTTCCCTACGAGCTCCACCAGTACTTCGTGAACGTGGACGACCGTGACGTCGAACGCTTCCTGCTGCACCTGACCCTCCTGCCGGTGGACGAGGTGGCCTCGGTCATGGTTGACCACGGCCGTGCTCCGGAGTCGAGGGTGGCCCAGGAGCGCCTCGCCGACGAGGTCTGCACGCTGGTCCACGGGGAACCGGAGACGGCCCGGGCCCGCCTGGCGGCAGCGGGCCTGTTCGGCGGCGAGCCACCCACCGGTGAGGTGCTCGAGGCTCTGCGCGGCATCGTTCCGGAGACTTCGGTGACCGCCGGGGGCCTTGCCGGCGAGGAGTCGCTCGTCGACGTGCTGGTCGCATCGGGTCTCTGCGGTTCCAGGGGCGATGCCCGCCGGACGCTCGCCGGTGGGGGCGTCTCGGTGAACGGGGTCCGACAGGATCCCGATGCCATGGCCCTGCCGGTGGACGCCCTGGTGGACGGGCGCTTCGTGCTCCTCCAGAAGGGCAGGCGAAACCGTCACCTGCTGGTCCTCGTCTGAGGGTGCCGCGGGTCACCCTGATCGCTTCCAGAAAGCCCCGGAACCGGGTTGGGGCATTCGGGTGGGGAGGATAGTGTTTTGCTGCTCGCAGGTAGCGGGGTCGCCCTTGACCGGGAGATTCCGTCGCCTTAGCGTGAGCGCCCGCCCGGTGGCAGGTCCGATCGGATCGAACCACTGAATCGGGTTGAGGGCACCACCGCCATCATCTGGGATTCGTCCCGCGTGTTCGGCGTGTGCCGGGAGGCCTCTGGTCTCCAGGTGTTCCTTGAAAACGGGATAGAGGACGAAAAAGCCAGTGCGGGCTGTCCACAAGACGATCGCGAGTCGTCACTGGACAGACCCTGAACAATTCAAATAGCACTGAACGGACAGCGGTGGCCGGCTTCGGCCGACCACCATTGCCCTGTGCCTGGTCGAACGGGATTTGGTGTCCCGATCGGCCTCGAACTCGCGTCGGCACCACCTTCGGGAGGTGCCGCACCAACTGATTCGACGGCCAGCAACGCTTCGGCGGCGCTGGCCTGAGATTTCGACGGAGAGTTTGATCCTGGCTCAGGACGAACGCTGGCGGCG
>CAJWFS010000043.1 GCA_913030665.1 uncultured Acidimicrobiaceae bacterium | reverse complement strand
GCTTCATGGAATTGAGCATCGCGGTGAGCTCGTCACCGATACTCGCTGCTCCATCGCGATGGATGATGCCGGCTATGCCGCACATGGCGTGTCTCCTGCGCTCTTGTTCTCTGGGTCTGCTGGCCGCGGGTGGTGTCCTGCCGAGGATCGTGCCCCGGGAGGAAACAGCGCCCTACGGAAGAATGTCTAGGTACTCCTCGACATCCCAGTCGGTCACAGTGGCCATAAAGCGCTCCCACTCGTCGCGCTTGTAGTGCTCGAACACCCTGTACATGTCGCCGGGAAGGGCACTCTTGACGATCTCGTCGGCCCGCAGGGCATCTAGGGCCTCACCAAGGTTCATCGGGATCTTCTTGACCTCCTTACCTGCTTCCATGGCCTCGTAGATGTTGCGCTCCTCGGGCGGGCCCGGGTCCAGGTCGTTGTCCAGGCCGTCCTCCATAGCCTTGAGGAGGGCTGCAAACGTCAGGTACGGGTTGACCGCCGAGTCCACCGAGCGGTACTCGAACCGGCCGGGGGCGCTGATGCGCAGGGCGGTGGTGCGGTTCTGGAAGCCCCAGTCGGCGTAGACGGGTGCCCAGAAGCCGGTGTCCCAGAGGCGCCGGTAGGAGTTGACGGTTGGTGACCCCAGGCAGGTCAGCGCATCGAGGTGCTTCATGATCCCGCCGATGGCCTGCATGCCGATCGCACCGGGGATCTGCGGGTCGTCGCCCTCTGGCATGAACTTGTTCTCGCCACCCTCATCAGGCTCGCCGGTCCAGAGGGAGATGTTGTGGTGGCAGCCGTTGGCCGACACGCCCACGAACGGCTTGGGCATGAAGCACGGGAAGGCACCCATCTCACGCCCGACCTGCTTGCAGATCTGGCGGTAGGTGGTGAGCCGGTCGGCCGTGAGGTCGGCACGGTCGAAGTTGAAGTTCAGCTCCAACTGGCCCGGAGCGTCCTCGTGATCACCCTGGATCATGTCCAGGCCCATGGCCTCGCCGTACTCCACCACCCGGTGGATGAGCGGCTGCAGCTCTGCGAACTGGTCGATGTGGTAGCAGTTCGGCTTGGTGAGGCCCTCGACGGTGGGCTTGCCGTTCTCGTCGGCCTTGAGCCACATCATCTCGGGCTCGCAACCGGCCCGGAGGTGGAGGCCGGTCTTGGCCTCGAACTCCTTGTGGATGCGGTGCAGGTTGCCGCGACAGTCCGAGGTGAGGAAGGCCCCGGGGTCGACTTCTTCCTCACGCCCCCGGAACAGGGTGCAGAAGACGCGAGCGGTCTTGGAGTCCCAGGGAAGCTTGCAGAAGGTGTCGGTCTCGGCGACGCCGACCAGCTCACGTGACTCGGGTCCGTAGCCGATGTACTGGCCGTGGCGGTCGACGAACAGGTTGGCCGTCGAGCCGTAGACGAGCTGAAAGCCCTTGTTGGCGATCGTGGCGAAGTGCTTGGCCGGTATGCCTTTGCCCATGATCCGCCCGGTGACGGAAACGAACTGGCAGTAGAGGTACTGGATTCCCTCGACCTCGATCCGCTTCTGGATCTCGGCAACCTGCTCGGCCCGCCCCGGTGCCTCGATGAACTCCTGGATATCGGTCATGTTCCCCTTCTCCCCCTCACGCCCTGGGGCGCTTTTATTTCACCTGACCATCGGTTTCAAATGAAGTGCGCCCACGGTCACGTCTCTCGGATCCGGGTACCATAACAGTCAACTAAACGTACTGCCAGTGGAATCTGCCACCGCAGGAAAGTCTCTCCACACATAGGGGCGATTGGATTGGGTTACGCTGGCCAGCAAGGTGTTGCGATGGCGTAGCCGGAGATGGCGAGGCATCGACAGGCCCGGAAACGGGTTGCCAGGGGGAAAATGACGATCACGGTGGCAGAGCGTTCCCGGCTACTCATGCCCGGCATGGCCAACTTCGAACCCGGCGTGGAGCGCTACCGGGTCACCGGAGGCGCCGTCACCGCCGTTCTCATGGGGGCCGGCGACAGGCTTGAGATCATCGATCCCGAGGGCTGCCAGCCGGTAGAGGTGGCGACCTTCGACCGGGACGGAAAGTCCGACCCGGGCCTACTCGGCCACTCGTCTGGAGCTCCAGCTACCGGCATAGCCGCAATCCTGGCCGGCAACCAGCACGACGCCCGACGGGTGGCTGATGCCCTCGCCGCAAAGGGCATCGACCTGGGCGCCACCACCGCCATCCACTGCTTCTCACAAGACTCGGCGGCCGCCGAGACCGTCTGGATGACCGCCTCGGCCGACGTGGTGTGCGTGATCGGCGTACCGGGTGGCGACATGTCCCCGGAGGACCAGAACACCCCGACCGACATCATCGCCTTCATCCACCGAACCGCTCCCCCGGCACCCGGCCTCCAGATCCTCCCCACCCCACTGGCCGACCAGAACCAGGACCTCCGCATCCGGGCCGCCACGGCACGGACCTACGAGGTGAAGGCTGGCGAGTTCATCCAGGTCATCGACGTGGAGGGACGGGAGTGCTCGGACTTTCAGTGCTTCGACGCCGCCCGGCTGGAAGACGGCGTGGAGGCTGTGCTGGACGCCACCACCACCCGCAGCCTCATGGGCGCCAGCTACCCGATGCCGGGCCTCTACGCCAAGTACTTCACGCACGACTTCCAACCGATGGTGGAGATCATCCACGACACGGTGGGCCGCCACGACACCTTCAACACGGCGTGCAACGCCAGGTACTACGAGGACATCGGCTACCCGGGCCACATCAACTGCAGCGACAACTTCAACTCCGTGCTGGACCCGTACGGCATAGCCCCCCGCCGCGGCTGGGAAGCCATCAACTTCTTCTACAACACCAATCTGGACGACTCGAACCAGCTCTTCTTCGAGGAGCCGTGGTCCCGACCCGGCGACTACGTCCTACTCGAGGCCCTGACCGACCTGATCTGCGTTTCGTCGGCGTGTCCCTGCGACGTCGACGCCGCCAACGGTTGGCAGCCCACCGACATCCACGTCCGCGTCTACCCGGCAACCAGCACCTTCAAGAAAGCGACGGCCTTCCGCATGTCCACCGATGCCGACCCAGAACTGACGAAGGAGACAGGTTTCCACCCCCGGACCTCCGCCCTCACCCGGAACTTCACGGAGTACAACGGCTACTGGTTGGCCAACAGCTACACCAACCACGGCCCGATCGACGAGTACTGGGCCACCCGCGAGAAAGCCGGGATCATCGACCTCTCACCGCTTCGCAAGTACGAAGTGACGGGCCCGGATGCCGAGCTGCTGCTGCAGACTTGCATAACCCGCAACGTACGAAAGCTGGCCGTCTCCCAGATCGTCTACACCGCCATGTGCTACGACACCGGCGGAATGATCGACGATGGGACGTTGTTCCGACTGGGTCCCGACAACTTCCGGTGGATCGGCGGATCGGACGCCAGCGGACTCTGGCTGCGCAGGCAGGCGAAGGAGCTCGGCCTCCACGCATGGGTCCGCGACTCCACCGACCAACTCCACAACGTGCAGGTCCAGGGACCGCTCAGCCGGGAGATCCTCTCGGAGGTGATCTGGACCCGACCCGACCAGGCATCAGTCGAAGAGCTGGGCTGGTTCCGCCTCTCGATCGCCCGGATCGGCCATTCGGACGGCATTCCGATCATCGTGTCGCGCACCGGCTACACGGGCGAGCTGGGCTTCGAGGTCTTCTGCCACCCGTCGAGGGCGCCGGAGGTATGGGACGCCATCTGGGAGGCCGGTGAACCGAAGGGCCTCATGCCGCTCGGATTAGAGGCCCTGGACATGCTGCGCGTGGAGGCCGGACTGGTCTTCGCCGGCGCCGAGTTCTGCGACCAGACGAACCCTTTCGAGGCCGGCATCGGCTTCACGGTTCCACTCAAGACCAAGGAGGACGACTTCATCGGTCGCGATGCCCTGGTCAGGGCCAAGGAGCACCCGCAGCGCGTCCTGGTGGGCCTGGACCTGGTCGGCGACGACCTGGTCGGCACCGGCGACCCGGTCATGATCGACCGTCAACAGGTCGGCACGATCACCAGCGGGGTCCGGTCGCCGATCCTGCGAAAGAACATCGCCCTCTGCCGTATGTCCATCGAGCACTCGGAGATCGGCACCGAGGTCGAGGTGGGCAAGATGGACGGCCACCAGAAGCGCCTACCGGCAACCGTCGTGCGTTTCCCGCACTACGACCCGGACAAGGAGCGCGTACGTAGCTAGCCAGCCCAGCCCGTAGACACCGTCCGGCACGGGCCCGACTCCGGGCTGGCGGCACGTTCGCAGTTGGGCCACGCAGCCCACCGCATTCTGGGCCTACATGCGGAAGCGGGCCCGGAACTGGTCCCGATCCACCTCCGTAGGCCACGGGTCCCCAAGGAGCATCCCCGCGGCCAAGCCACCGAGCGACGGTGCGCACTTGGCGGCGTAGCCGTTGCCACCCACACAGCAGGCGATCCGCTCGGCACCTGCGTGCACGCCCGGACCCACCCAGTCGATGGCCGGATGGCCGGTCGGCGTGTAGGTGGTGACACATGAGCCGGTCCACCGACCAGTCCACCGCAGGCCCGGGAGCAGGCCCCTGACCATGCCGTCGAGGCGAGCCGCCACCGCCGGATCGCCGTCGGTCCGGTACCACGCCGACAGGTCGGCTGCCGAGACCCGGACGTGGTCGTCCTGTGGCATGCCGATCTTGAGCACGTGGTGGCCCGGTCGGACAGGATCCGGAACGGGTGGCGTCAAGTAGAAGTCTCCGGTCGGATCGGCGTGCTTGGCGATGATGCTGGGCATCCCCGACAACCGGTCCGCCTCATCACTGTCGAGGGCCACGTACAGCTGGGTGTGTAGTGCGTACTCGACGTCAAGACCAACCAGCGGCGTGTCGCCGTGCCCCGAGAAGGCCCCGGTGGCCAGCAGCGCCCGGTCGGCGCTGATCGGACCGACGTCGGTACCGACCTCGACGCAGTGGTCGGAGACGGTGACCGACCCGACCAGGGCGTCGACCACGGTCGCGCTGGCCCCGACAGCGGCTAGCACCTCAGCGCGGACATAGGCCCGCGGGTCCACGTAGCCGGCGGGCGCAGGCTCGTACATGGTGTCCAGGCCCTCCGCAAGGGACAGGTAAGACATGGCCACCATGGCCTCGGCCGCCGGGCGACGGCTGCACCCCAGGTCGAACCTCTCGTCGGCGAGGGCCAGGAGATCTATTCCCTCCGACGCCTCCACCCACAGGTGGCCGGTTCCGACCGTGCAGCTGATGCCGGTACGGGCCGTCAGCATCTCGAACTGTTCCACCGATCGCTGCGCCAGCCAGGCACGGAGCGGGTCCGGGTCAATCGTGCGACAGACGCGGGCGCTGTCGTGGTGGCTGGCGAACACGCCGGCGTGGTTGCGATGGTCGGCCGGCTCCGGCTGGCCGATGAGGACCACATCGCAACCGGCGTCGGCCAGCCGCCGGGCAGCCGAACTTCCGAGCATGCCGCACCCCACAACGGCGACGTCGTAGCGGTGGCCGTCCATCAACTGGAAATGCCCAAAGACTGGATGATCAGTCCTCGCCGGGTGGCCTCACCTCGGCGAACATGTTCCAGACGAGGAAGACGACGGCCACGGTGGCCGCCAATGCGCTGGTGAGGAGACCCAAGCTCCGGATGAACTCGCCGCCGGACAGCCACTCCCGCCACAGTACGGCCGCAGAGAAGCCAGCTGCGAACCACGCCAGACGACTACCCATGCGGATCATGGCGATCGTCACGATGGCCGTGAGGATCACCAACTGCCCCTCGCCGACCTGGATACCCCGCAGCGTCCGCCCGTCATCAACAGCCCACGGCATGAACGCCGAGAAAACGATGACGGCGGCGGCCACCTCCGCAACGCGGAGGCGCACCGCCGCCCTCATCTAACTACTTTCCCGGTGACTGCTGCTCGCCAGAGCTAGCAGCAGGTACCGCCACCACCGACGACGTTCACCGCGATGATGACGAACACGATGCACAGAACTGACAGGATCAGCATCCCATGCTCGTAGCTCTTCTTATGGGTGTGGTTCTCCTGAAACTCGATCTGCTTGCCGGCCATCTCACTCACCTCCCATCGGTGCAGTCGGTGCAGCATCCCGTGCGGCCAACCGAGCGGCCGCGTGGTTGAGGTTCTTGTCCTCGTTCCTGATGATGTGAATCATGCTCAACAGGAACGTTGCGATACCCAAGCCCGTGAGCAGGAAGATGATGCTCTCGTTGTCGGCAAAGGTAAAGATGGCACCGTTCGCTTCAAGTGCCTCCGCCCAATCGGCGTAGGGAAAACTATCCATGACGTTTCACACTCCTTTTCATACTGAACTGTCAATGTCGTTCGCTTCTGCCTCACGCAGGGCCCTGGACTTGCGGGTCGCCCAGATGCCCGCAGCCAGAACGACTGCGTACATCAGTGCAATGGCCCCGATGAGTTCCAGCACCGATCAGCCTCGGATCACCTGGCTGGCGGCCCTCACGAGTACCGGTGCCGCCGGCACCTCGGTGCCGTCGGCCTCCACGATGATCTCGTCGGTGGCAGCGAAGTCCGGGTAGAAGTCCGTGCCGAACTCAGCGAGGTCGATCCCCTCGAGCTCCACCTCAAGCGGAACCCGCAAGAGGTTCCCCTTCTTCAGCAGCCACGAGATGATGTAGCCGGATAGGAACGCCAATGCGATAAAGGTGGCTATGCCGACCAGTTGTCCCAAGATGGTGACCCGGACGTTGCCCGAGAACCCACCGGTGGGATAGCCGCTGGCGAAGATGCCCATGAAGAGCACGCCCAACATTCCGGTCCAGCCGTGGACGGCAACCGCCCCGACCGCATCGTCGACCCGCATCTTCGTCTCCTGCCAGGTGCCGATCCACACGGCGAACGCCGCACCGGCGAACGCCAGCAAGTAGGTAAGCGACGGGGCGTAGACGTCAGCACCTGACGACACTGCGATCACGCCGGCGAGACCGCCCGAGAGGGTCCAGAACGGATCCCCCTTGGAGCAGATGTAGCCACTCATGAAGCCAGCGGCGAAGGCGATGGTGATGGTGTAGGTGATGGCACCCAACGTGGTCGGGTTGTAGTAGATGGTGTTCCAGCCCGGAGCCTCACCGGGTAGCACCGCCAGGCACGCCGCATAGAAGGCGTAGAAGGCCGTGAAGATGATCATGAGGCCCATGAGGGTCATGTGGAGGTTGTGGGGCTTGAACGCCCGTGTACCTCCAGAGTCGTCGTACTTCCCGACCCGCGGACCCAGGTTGAACAGGACACCCAAGGCGAATAGCCCGGCTACGCCGTGCACCACACCGGAGGCGGCGAAGTCGTGGAATCCGAAGTGGACGGTAAGCCAACCGTGCCAGCTCCAACCCCACGCGGCAGCGAGAATCCAGACGAACGCACCGAGGAACACGGCGAGCACCAGGTACGCGGAGACGCGGATGCGCTCGATGCAGGCACCAGACATGATCGAACCGGTGGTCCAGGAGAACAGAAGGAACGCCGCCCAGAAGACGGCCATGACGTGGTCACCGATGTTGGGACCCGACAACTCCTCCCATGGGAGGACCATGGTGCACTCCCCGCCGTGGATGGCGTCGCCGATCGTCGGGATAAATCCCTGCGACATGCAGAAGTACGTCCACCAGCCGGCGTAGTAGAAGGCGGGTGTGACCACGGCGATGGTCATGATGTTCTTGATCGCCGTGGACATGACGTTCTTCCGGCGGCTGACGCCGGCTTCGTAGCTCATGAAGCCCACATGGAGGAACCACATGAAGACCACGGTTACGAAGTAGTAATTCTCAATGAAGATGTCATCGCCCATCATCGTGCATGCACCCCCTCACCGGGACTAAGCACAGAAATTTTCATGATGATGTCTCCCCCTTTGATGGTAGAACCAGACAGGCCTGTGCCCTGGATTACCGAGCCGAAGCTCTCTTTATCCCAGGACCACCGGTACTGTTACAAACGTCACATTAGCAGCGCCTAACCACCCGCGCCGGGAAACCTTTATCCCATGAGGAAACTCCTGATGGCGGGATGGAAGCTTGATCAATGTCACACGATCAGGGATTGTGGTGGACTTCCAGCACCACGCCGGTATCGGCGTGGATCTCCACAGCCGTACGGCGCTCGAAGCCACCGTCCTCGCCCTTGGCCTCAATCCAGAACGTGACTCCCCAGACCCCCGTCGGAGGGAAGCCCTTCCGACCCAGTTCAGTGTTGGTGAACTCGGGTACGAAGTCGATCTGCCCACGGGCGATCCGTACAGCCTCGTCGGCGGCGATGCCCGTCCCGCCCAGGCACCCACCCAGGTACCCAAAGACCAGGACCAGCATCACGACCACGAAGATCTGGGCCGCTCTAGACCAATTCCTAAACAGATTCATCGATCCTGCCTTTCCCGGTAAGCAACCCAGAGCCGCAGGGCCAGATAGCCCAGCACGTGTGTCATGCCCACCACCGAGATCCACCAGAAGGCGAGCCGACGGTCGAAGTCCTGCTGGCGGGCCTCCCACCACGTGAGTCCCAGGGCGGCTACCAGCAACAGGAACAGGACGGTGCTCTGCTGTGCACCCATCAACCAGAGGATCCCCATCTCGTCTCCCTACTCGGCAGCCGGGAAGACCTTGACCGACACGAACCGGACCGGTAAGTCGACGAGCCTGACGGGGCCGTGGGCCACCTCACCGTGTATCTGGATCGTGTCGCCCGTCTCGAGCAGGTAGTTCCTGGGTCCGTACCCGTACTCCATGCTGCCGTCCAGGATGTGGAGGAACTCAACGCCCTCGTGCTGGAATAGCGGGAACACGTCGTCGGCCGACTCCAGGGTGACCATCATCGGCTCGATGATCCTGGTCCTTCCACGAAGCGATCCGAGGTCCTCGTAGACGTGGCCGGGGCGGCTGCCCTCGTGGAGGATCTCCATGCGTTCACCGGCCCTCACGATCACGACGTCGTGTTCCTCGTCCAGACCGCGGAAGAAGGCAGTGATCGGTACGCCGGCGGCGTGGGCCAGACGCGTGAGCGTGGAGAGGCTCGGCGATGTCTGGCCGTGCTCGATCTTGGACACCATGCCGAGGGAGATCTCGGCGACCTCGGCGAACTGCGCCATGGTCAGGCCGAGGGTGCGACGTGCATCACGGACACGCTCGCCGACCACCCGACAGACGTCGTCCGACGAGAACGAGGATGAGGATGAGCTCACTGCCTGATCGTCCACTGTCGCCACTGGTGCTCCCTCCCTCGAATCCGATCAACGGGACCAGCAGCACAGGACCCTAAGGCCGCGCACGGACCCGGCCGATGCCTCCGATGGTACCTACTCTTCCGGCCCGGTAGCGATCCAACCCCTCGGGGTGGACATCCGAATGCCGGATCACCGGGCTCGAGCCGTGGGGTCCGGGCCCACCCACGGCGAAGCTCCCATCCGCAGACGACGCACTCCTAGGCTGCAGCGGATGCCGGATGTGGTGGTGGTCGGAGCGGGGGTACTGGGCGCGTCGATCGCCCTCGAAATGCAGCGGTCTGGCCGGTCCGTCACCGTCGTGGACAAGGGCGTGGCAGTGGGAGGCGGATCCACGGGCTCCAGTTCAGCCGTGGTCAGGTACAACTTCTCCACGCTCGCCGGGGTGATCTCGGCCTGGGAGTCCGCCCACCGTTGGTGGTCCTGGGCCGACCACCTGGACGTCCCCGAGGGGATCGGCCCCCTCGCCACCTTCCACCGACGCCCGATGCTCTTCCTCGAGCCAGCGGGGTTCGACAGGGCGCACATGGTCGGGCTCCTGGAGGACGTCGGCGTCGAATGGGAGGTTCTAGACCGGGAGGTCCTGGCCCGACGGTTCCCACAACTCGACACCCGAACCTTCTTCCCCCCGTGCCGGCCTGACGAGGCGAGGTTCTTCGACGATCCCGGCGAACTCCTCGACTGCGTCGTGACCCCCGACGCCGGCTTCATCGATGACCCCCAACTGGCCGCCGCGAACCTGATGGACGCTGCCCTGCTGCACGGATCCGTACTCCGCCTCCGGACCCGGGTAGTCGGGCTGGCCACAGTCGGCGGGCGGCTGGCGGGCGTGCGACTGGCGGACGGTTCCACCATCAGCGCCCCGGTGGTGGTGAACGCTGCGGGCCCCTGGAGTTCGGAGCTCAACCGGCTGGCCGGAGTCACCGCCGAGATGGCTGTACCCACCCGGCCCTTGCGCCAGGAAGTCCACGTGGTTCCGAGCCCAGATGGCTTCAGCATGGACGACGGCGGCGTCATGGTGGCCGACATGGACCTCGGCTACTACAGCCGCCCCCAGCCGGGAGGCACCCTGCTGGTGGGCGGCGTGGAGCCGGACTGCGACCCACTCGAGTGGCTGGAGGATCCGGACGAGGCATCACCCACCCCGACGGTGGAGTGCTTCGAAGCCCAGGTCTGGCGACTGGCCCGCCGCCTTCCCGACCTGGCCGTGCCCCACCGTCCGACCGGGCTGGCCGGGGTCTACGACGTCACGCCCGACTGGCTCCCCATCTACGACCGGTCCTCGCTGGATGGCTTCTACCTGGCCATCGGCACGTCGGGCAACCAGTTCAAGAACGCCCCGCTGATCGGCCAGATGATGCTGGACCTCGTGGACGCCTGCGAGGCGGGCCACGACCATGACGCGGACCCCGTGACGACGGACTGCCACCACATCGGACGAACCCTCAACCTCGGGACGTTCTCGCGCCTCCGGACCGGTGTGGTCACCAGCGGTACGGTCCTGGGCTGAGGCGACGACTGACCTGCGTGTCTGCGAGGCTCGACCAATGGACCCCGTCGACCGCACCGCCCGGTTCCCGGTCGGCGCGGTGGTGACACTCGAGGCCCTGACCGGCGACGTGCACCCGTGCCTGGCCCGGCTCCGGACCGCTGAACCGGTCTCGTGGCTGCCGGCCATCGGCGGCTGGCTGGTGACCGGGAGGGACCCCGCCCTGGCCGTCCTACGCGACGCTGATTCCTTCACCGTGGACGACCCCCGCTTCTCGACTGCCCGGGTGGTGGGGCCGAGCATGCTCTCCACCGACGGCGCCGACCACGCACGCCACCGGGCTCCGTTCGCCGGAGCTTTCAAGCATGCCGTCGTGATGGACGGGTTCGAGGCCTGGACGGCCATCGAGGCACGGCGCCTGCTGGCCGGGCACCTGGCCGTCGGCCGCTGTGACCTGAGGCCGGCGCTGGCCGCCCCTCTGGCCGTGGGGGTGATCGCCCGGGCGCTGAACCTGGAGGAGGCCGACCCCGATCGGGTACTGGGGTGGTACCGGGCGATCGTCGCCGGTGTCGAGGGAGTTAACGCCGGCCGCGAGGTAGGCGACGGCACCCGTCGGGCCGTGGCCGACCTGCGCAGGGCCGTGGACCGCACCGTCCGCAACTCCGCCGGCTCGCTGCTGGCCGAGGTGGCCGAAGAAGGCTCCTTGACGGCGGACGAGCTCTTCTCGAACACTGCCGTGCTCATGTTCGGGGCCATCGAGACATCAGAGGGGATGACGGCGAACGCCCTCGCCCACCTGATCGGTGATCCGTCCCAGCTTGCAGCGGTGGCCAACGACCGGAGCCTCGTACCCGACGCTGTGGAGGAGTCTCTCCGGATGGAGCCGGCGGCCACCCTGGTGGACCGCTACGCCACCCGTGAGGTCGATCTGCTGGAAGCGCGGATCGGTGTCGGTGACCTGGTGACGGTGTCCCTGGCCGGCGCCAACCGGGATCCGGTCGTGTTCAATGATCCCGACCGGTTCGACGTGAGGCGCCCAAACCTCCACCTGCAACTGGCCTTCGTGAAGGGCCCGCACGTGTGCCTGGGCCTACACCTGGCCAGGCTCCAGACGATCGCCGCAGTCGATGCCGTCCTGGACCTCCTGCCCGGCGTCAGGCTGGATGACGACTTCGAACCGGCCCGTGGGCTGGTGTTCCGGAAGCCGGCGGCAGTGCCCGTCGCCTGGGGCCCGTCTGAAGGCTGACATGCACACCGGACCGGGACCTCGCACGGAGGCAACGACCTCCGCGGGCCGAAAGCCGGCGTGATGGGAACATCGGGCGTTGACTCGGGCGATGGGTCATGCGTGCTGGAGGTTCGTGTCACTCCAATTGATGCCAGGTAAGGAGTCTGTTAGCGCTCCTCCTCGCACTTCGTGGATCCCTC
>CAJWFS010000042.1 GCA_913030665.1 uncultured Acidimicrobiaceae bacterium | reverse complement strand
GTGCCACCCTCCTCGTCCACGGCTATCACCACTGGCCCGGTGGCCGACGCCTCCTGGACGGCGGCCACCGCCGCAGGGAACCCGTCACCCGGCGACCCGATGACCACCGCACCAGCGACCAGGCCCCGACCCGCCAGGTCTGCGATGACAGCCAGCCCGGTCTGGTCCACGACCGGAAGCAGGACCTGCCCGACCCGCAGGCCGATCGGGAGTTCGCCAACGCACTCGATCGCCGTGGGACCCGGAGGGCGGCTGGTCGTGGTCGTCGTCATCATCGTCGTGGTCGTCGTCGAGGTCGTCGTCGAGGTCGTGGAGTTCGGCGGGGTCGGCGTAGTGCTTGTCATCGAGGCAGCGGTCGGATGCGGACGCGGCGTGGTCGTGGTGACCAGAGTGGTGGCCACCAGTGAGGCCCCCTGAGGAGAACCACACCCCCCGGCCAGCAGTGCCAGGGCTCCGGCGACGACCAGGGTCCGCATGACGCCAGTGCACCACATCACGGACGCCAACGGGCGGCGACCCGACACGGGCGTCCACCTGCCTCCGAATAACCTGAGGCGATGCGCACCCTGCTGGTCGGATTCCTGGCGATCGCCACGGTCGCCACCGTCCTGTTCTTCGGGCTGGGCGGCGGTACCGGACCAGAGGGTCCGATCGTTGTGGCGATTTCCTCCACGACGGCGGCACCGACCACGCCGGAGGCAGCAGACCCCGACGCCGAACCCACGCTGGTGGCGGTGACGACGACGCTCCCCGCAACCCCGGCCGACACCGTCCCACCCGAGCAACTCGGCACCCTGCCACCCATCGACGACCTGGGCAGACCGACGCTGGACGCAACCTCGTCGGTTAGCACCGTCGGCATCGACCGGATCATGTTCGGCATGGCTATCTACGACGCCCAGGTGGCAGCAGGCAGCCGGTTCACACCGGTCACCACGATCGGGCACTGCTACCTGGTCACGCCAGACGACGGTCAGGCGGGCCTCACCTTCTGGGTGGTGGCAGGAACCGTCGAGCGTGTGGACGTCGACACCCGAACCATCACCACCCGCTCGGGAGCCGGCATCGGCGACACCGAGGACCGCATCCGCGAGATGTTCGGAGAGCGCATCCACACGACCCCGCTCCCAGACGGTTCGGGGAACCTGCTCGCATACATCCCCAAGGACGTCGCTGACGCCACCTACAGGGTGATGTTCCTCACCAACGGCGTGCAGGTCACCCGGCTCTGGGCCGGCCGCCTCCCCTGGGCGGAGGAACTCGGCGGCTGCCCGTCCTCCTGACCCGCCCGCCCGCGAACCGCCAAGGCCGGTCAGTAGCCCTCGGGCAGGTCGTGTTCATACTCCTCGCAGCTCACGAAGACGGCCCCGTACCCCACCCTCTCGCCCAGACCGGACTCGAGGTCCAGGCCGCGGGTCCACTCGATGGCTCCCGCACTGATCGTTCCATCGTGGACGAAGACCTCCAGGGGGCCGTCCAACGTCGCCTCGTAGAGGACCGAACCACCGACGGTCACACCCACGTACGGCTGGCCGAGGAAACCCTGGATGAGCGCCTCGATGTGCTGGCCGCTGTCCGGGTGCCCACCCACCCCGATCGCCACCACGTCGCCCGGCCCGGGGGCATAACAGGTGAAGGCCAGGTCGAAGGTCTGGTAGCCCACCTGCACCCAGCCGTTCGTCACGACACCCGGATCCGGCTCCGGCTCCGGCTCCACAGTGGTCGTGGTCGGTTCCTCGACGACCGACGCCAGTGGTGCGGCTGCCCGATCGTCGCCACAGCCCACCCCCAGCAGAGCCAGGACCAGCACCGCCAGGAGGATCCGGTGACTAGTCACCGTCCACCACCCTGAGCGACCAGCAACTCCACCATCGTGTCACCGTGGTGGCGCGATTCGACCCCGTCCGGGAGCGGGCGGGCGACCGACACACCGGCCTCGTCCTCGACCACCAGCGCTGACTCGGCCGGTCGCCGGAACGCCGCTGTCACGGCCGTGGTCCAGTCGGCCCCGACCGCCCGGAAGGCCAGGCCCAACAGATCCGGCACCACCGGTCCGACGTCCGGTGATGATCCACCGCCCTCCCAGCGGCCCACCTCCTCCCAACGACCGGGGCGGTCGACGGCAGCCAGCCGCAGCCCGGCCCCCCGGAGGCGCCGCACGAGGTCGCGCCCCCGGACCGCCTCGGCCCCCAGGGCCAACGCCTCGGCCCTGACCGACTCGGGCACGTCGTAGTGGTCGCCCTGAAACGACATCCGACGCAGGCCCAGGCGGTCAGCGAACCCGTGCAGTTCGGCGACGCTCACGTCGCTCACCAGGTGGGCCCACCGGGCACCCCGCCATGGCCATACGGCCTCGTCGACCAGCACGGCCATGCACCCATGTTGTCCCACGCCGACCCGTCACCGCCAGACGCACCGGTCCATACATCTGACCCCGCGCCATCGGAGTGGGGATGGGAGACTCTGGTCATGACACGGGCAGGCCGACAGGACGCCATCACGCTGCGTCTCCCGGCGTCACGGGCCTTCTCCGATCTGCCCCGGGTGGGCCTCGCCGCCCTCCTCCGGATCCACCGGATCGACCCGGGCGACATCGGGGACCTCGCCGCTTCGTTGACCGAGACCGCCAGGGAGATGGCTGGTGGCGACTCCGATGTGGTTGTCGAGTTCCGTGTCACCGACAGCGAGGTGACCGTGGACCTGACCGGCGACGGCCGCACCATCCGGATCAGCTCGCGCCGGACCTGAACGGGGCACTCAGGCCCGACGGACCACGGCCCAGGTGGCCTCGCCCACCGTCGAGGCGAGCGCCCGCCAGGCGGGGCCGGAAGCGGCCTCCAACGAGGCCAGCACGTCAGGAGTCGAGAGATGGATCGGCGTCTCGGGACCCCGGCTGTTCACCCAGACCAGTGCACCACCGGATGCCAGGCAGCGGTCCACCTCGGCCGGGAACAACAGCATGTTCTGCAGGATGAACACGTCGACAACGCCATCGGCCAGCGGGAGCCGCGAGGCATCAGCGCACAGCAGTGGAGGCGCCCCGTCCACGGCGTGGGCGAGCATCACGGGCGACAGGTCGGCGGCCAGATAGCAGTCGAACCGCCCGACCAGGGCCCGGGACGATATGCAGGTTCCGGCGCCCAGTTCGACGACCGTCCGACCCTCCACCCCGCCCCGATCCAGGGCGTCCAGTAAAGGGGCGTTCCTGGCCGGATGGTCGCGTGTCGCCGTCCACCCCGGGGCCAGGGAGTCGAACAGGTCCCGCACCTCGGTGAGCAAACCGCTGTTCCAGATGCCCCGCTGGGCCACCTGCTCGGTTACCTCACGCATGCGGTGGTTGGTGACAGTGCCCCGGGTGCCCTCGTCGAAACCGACGAGCGGGGGCAGGTACCGGACTGCTCCGTCAGACATGTGCTCCGACACCACTCAGCGGCCGGTCGAGCCGAAGCCGCCCTCGCCGCGGTCGGACGCCGGCAGCTCATCGACCTCCACGAACCGGCACTCCTCGACCCTCTGGATGACCAGCTGGGCGATGCGCTCGCCACGAACCACCTCGAACGGTTCTGTGGGATCAGTGTTCACGAGCAGGACCTTCAACTCGCCCCGGTAGCCGGAATCAATCAGGCCGGGCGTGTTCAGGCACGTCACGCCGTGCTTCAGGGCCAGCCCACTACGGGGCTGCACGAACCCGGCGTAGCCGTCGGGGATGGCGATGGCCGCCCCGGTCGGAACCAGCGCCCGGCCACCGGCGGGAGCCAGCACGACGTCCTCGGCAGCCACCAGGTCAGCACCGGCATCGCCGACCTTCGCGTACGCGGGCACGGGGAGGTCCGCGTCGAGTCGTACGAGAGGGATCGCCAGCACGGCGGCGACCCTAGCCGGGGCCGTGGCGGCCCAGGCCGTAGGCTCAGCGGCGTGCTGGCATGGATGGACCTCGAAATGACCGGGCTGGATGCGGACTCCGACGTGATCGTCGAAATCGCAACGCTCATCACCGACGATGACCTGGAAGTCGTGGCCGAAGGACCCGACCTGGTAGTCCACCAGCCACCCGAGGTGCTCGACAGGATGGGCGAGTTCGTCCGGGCCATGCACACGAAGAGCGGCCTGCTGGACGCCATAGCCACCTCCACCACCACGCTGGCCGAGGCCGGCGACGCGACCCTGGCCTTCCTGCGGGAACATCTGAACGAGGCCGGCACCGTCCCGTTGTGCGGCAACTCCATCGGCACCGACAGGCGGTTCCTGGCCCGCTGGCTCCCAGCGGTCGACGGCTTCCTCCACTACAGGTCGGTCGACGTCACGTCCATCAAGGAACTGGCCCGACGCTGGCACCCCGAGGTCGTGAAATCGGCGCCAGAGAAGTCCGGTGGCCACCGCGCCCTCGACGACATCCGGGAGTCAGTCGCCGAGCTACGGCACTACAGACAGCACCTGTTCTCGAAGCCGACGACCTGACCAGCCGCTTCGGCCGCGGGGGTCGCCCCCTCCTAGGGTGGCGCAGTGACCGAGGCGACCGCTCCTGCTGCCCCTGAAGGAGCGACCACGAGACCGATCCGCCAGGAGCAGGAGGATGCGTCACCCGACGTGACCGAGGTGGCGCCGAGGCTCTACCGGTTCCAGCTGCCGATCTCGATGCCCGGCCTCGGCCACGTCAACTGCTACGCCCTCGAGGACGAGGACGGCTTCACCGTCGTGGACCCCGGCCTGCCCAGCATCGAGTCATGGGAGGCCTTGGGAGACCGCCTCTCCCAGGTCGGTGCCCGCTTCGAGCACGTCCACACAGCTGTGGTGACACACAGCCACCCCGACCACTTCGGCGGCGTCCACCGGCTGCGGGACGACCACGGCACGCGGGTCCTCACGCATGCCGACTTCAGGTCAATGTGGCTGGACGCCGAGCCCGGCGACGATCTGGGCGACGACGAGTTGGACCTGGCAGACGACGAGCACATGGAGAAGCTCCGCTCCATGATGAGCCGCCCCACCCCGTGGGGTACGACCCGTACGCCACCTCCTGCAGCCGAACTCCGCAGGTGGTCGGAGATGGACGTCACGGGAGGCTCCCGGTCGTGGCGGGTCCCGGAACCCTCGGTCACCGTCGACGACGGCGACGAGGTGGTCCTCGGCGGTCGGACCTGGCTTGCCGTCCACACGCCGGGGCACACGCACGACCACCTCTGCCTCTTCGACCCGGCGGACGGGCTGCTGCTGTCGGGCGACCACGTGCTGCCCACGATCACCCCGCACATCAACGGCATCGGGCCCATGGACGACCCCCTCGCCACATTCTTCCGGTCCCTGGAGCGGATGAAGGAACTGCCGGGGGTGACCAACGTGCTGCCGGCGCACGGCCACCCCTTCACCGACGTGGCCGGTCGGGTGGACGCCATCCTCGGCCACCACGAGGAACGCCTGGAGACCATCCGGAAAGCCGGCGACGACCTGGGCGTGGGAACGGTCGAGTCGTTCATGCAACGCCTCTTCAAGGAACGCTCCTGGGGTGACATGGCGGCCAGCGAGACCTACGCCCACCTCGAGCACCTTCGGATACTGGGATTGGCGTCACGAGACGAAGTCGCAGGTCAGGCCACATATTCGACACGCTGATTTAATCGTTTGACTGTCAGGCGGCCCGGCGAGTTGAGTAGAGGCGGTTCGGACGGCCGTAGAGTGGACGTTCGAAGGGGTGGAATCAGCCACCCGACGAGCACAGGAACCCACGGAAACAGACCCACGATGCACGAGCACCACTGCCACCGTCACGGCCATCCGGCCGGCGCGCACGTGTCCTCGTCGCGCGCGCACCTGTCCGTTAAGCCGGACACGTCGATGGTCGTCGCCTATACGACCACGATGACCGTGTTCCGGAACACCGGTTTCTGGACCATCCACCAGCGGCCCCGGGGAGCGACCAGCTGAACAGCTGAACGCAGACCAAACCCGAGGCCGCCGGAGAAATCCGGCGGCCTTCCTCATTTTTCAGCCCACCCACCGAATCATCTACAGAAGAGAACAGGGAGCAGGCCATGCAGGCACTCATGTACGAACGAGAGATCTGGCGGCAACAGGCCGCCTGCACCCGCCTGGGCGTCCCCACGGGGGTGTTCTTCTCCGACGACCTCGGAGACATCGCCCAGTCGAAGCTGATCTGCGCCGACTGCCCGGTCATGGAGTCGTGCCTCGAGGGTGCCATCCGGCGTGGCGAGCCATGGGGCGTGTGGGGCGGCCAACTCTTCCGCAACGGTCACATCCTGACCACCAAGAGACGTCGGGGACGGCCATCCAAGGTGCCCCGACCCGAGGACCAGCTCCCGATAGTGCCGATACCGGTGCGCCTCCAGCGCGAGCTCCTCTCGGCCTGAACCGCCCCTCCAGCGGCAGTGGCTCCGCCGGTCCGACCCCCTCCGGGCCGGCGGAGCCGGGACACGGATATCGCCAGAAGCACGGGCCGGGGTGACGCAACTGCGAGCCCCGGCCCGTGGGCACCAACCATGCCTCGGACTACGGTCTGGCGTCGTGACCAGACGACCCGCCGGCGCCATCCTCGCAGCGTCGCTCATCCTGGTCGGCGGTTGCACCTCGTCCGGCGACAACGCCGGGGCGCCCCACGCCGACCCGGTCGCCAACATGGCGTTCGAACTCTGGGACGGATCCAAGACGAGCCTCACCGACCTGGTGACCGAGGACGACAGACCGGTGGTGGTCAACCTGTGGGCCACATGGTGCACGCCCTGCCTGGAGGAGATGCCGGACATCCAGGAAGCCCACGAATCCCACGGTGCCGACATCCGCTTCCTGGGAATAAACGTCAGCGACTCTCCGACGCTCTCTGCCCGACGGGTCGCCGAACTCGGCATCACCTACCTCCAAGGCCGTGACCCCGAGGGCCTGTTCACCGTGGCGCTCGAAGCCATCGGGTTGCCGGTGACCGCCTTCATCGGCTCCGGCGGCGACCTGGCACACGTCCACCATGGCCGCCTCGATGCCGCCGACCTCGAAGCAGCGATCCTGGAGTACCTATCGTGAACCGACGCCGTCCCCGGAGGCGAACGTGATCAGCGTGGGGCTGGCCGTGCCGTTCACCCTCGGCATCGTGACCGCGGTGAACCCCTGCGGGTTCGCCATGCTCCCCACCTGGCTCGGGTACTTCCTGGGTCGCGACACCGCCGACCGGGAGGCCCGCCCAGAACAGGTCCTCCGGGGGCTGTCGGTCAGCCTCACCCTCACCACGGCCTTCGTGCTGGTGTTCGGGGCCCTCGGCCTGGCGGTCAACTCGATCACCAGCGAGGGAGCCATCGCCTCGAGGACACCGTGGGTGACGGTCATCCTGGGCGTCCTGTTCGTTCCCTACGGGCTCGCCCTGCTCACCGGACGCCAGGTCAGGATCCCGTTCTTCAAGCCGGGTAGGGGGCCCCGCAACCGGGAAGTCTGGTCGGTCCTGGGGTTCGGGATCTCGTACGCCGTGGTCTCGGTGGGCTGCGCTGCGCCGATCTTCCTGCTGCATGTCGCCGGGAGCTTCGGTCGAGACGGGATCATCGACGGAATCGCCGTCTACCTCGCCTACGCAGCCGGCATGGCGGCCGTGGTCACATCGTTGACCCTCTCGCTGGCGGTGGCGCGCGGTGGCCTGGCCCGAAACCTTCGAAGGCTCCTACCGCACGTGGACAGGATCAGCGCTATTGCCCTCATGCTGGGAGGCACCTACCTGATCGTGTACGGCGTCTACGAGATCCGCATCCTCCGCAACCCCGAGGTGCCGTCCAACAGGATCGTCGACGCGGTCACCGACCTGCAGTCCCACCTCACCAACTGGGCGGCCGGGATCGGTGGCCTGCGGCTCGGCCTGGCCCTCTGGCTGGTGGTCGCCACCATCACCATCTGGGGGATAGGGCCGGCACTGACCGCCAGGACCCGACGCAACGTCCGGATCACGCTCCTCGGTGCATGGCTGGTGGCCGAGGGCCTGTTCCACCGCGGGGACCTGGTGGTGGTGCCGGTCGGCCGCCTCGTCGCCGACTGGCCCGCCCGGGTTACCAACTGGGTGGACCAACCATGGCGTTGGGCCACGCCGCTGGAGCTGCTGGTCACGCTCGCGATGGCCCTCATCGCCTACGGGGTCGCCAGGGGTGCCCTGTCCGCACGCCGCCGATGACCCCGACCGTCCCCGAGGCCGCCGAACCGGTGGCCGTCACGCCGATCGGAAGCCTCACTGAGCTACTGGCCGTGGACGGCGTATCGGAGGAGCTGGACCTCAGGTCCGGCGTCGGCGTCCTCGCCCTCCACGGCGGTGGATTGGAGCGTGCCACCGACGTGGTCGCCCGGGAGTTGGCCGCCCGCACGGGTTCATCGTTCTACGCGCTGGTCCAGCCCGACGGCTCCCGCAGGCACCTGCCCTCGACCCGATTCGTCGCCGGGGTCTCCGAGAAGCTGGATGCCTTCCTCCAGAAGGTGGACACGGTCGTGTCGATCCACGGCTACGGCCGCCACGACGACTTCTGGGCCGTGCTGGTCGGAGGTGCCAACCGCCCGCTGGCCCACCACGTCGCCGGCCACCTGCGAGGCACGCTGCCCGAGGAGTACCGGGTGGTGGACGACGTCGACGCCATGCCCCCCACACTCCGGGGCCTGCACCCGCACAACCCCGTCAACCACCCGGTCGGTGGCGGGGTACAGGTCGAGCTACCGCCCAGCATCCGTTGGAACCGCGACCACCGGGACTGGTCGGACCACGACGGCACCCCACGCTCCGAGCACCTGGAGCTCCTCATCGACGGGCTGGCCGCCGCCCTGGTGGACCTGCCCACCGGCAACGGGACAGCCTCCTAGGGGGATAGGCGCTCCACGTCCCACCCGTTGCCGCTACGGCGAAACCGCATCCGGTCGTGCAGGCGGTCGGGTCGACCCTGCCAGAACTCCACGGAATCGGGCCGTACGCGGTAGCCGCCCCAGTGGTCGAGGCGCTCCACATCCCGGCCGGCCCACTGCTCCTCGGCCGCTGCGAACGCCTGCTCCAGGACCGCCCGGCCGGAAACGACGGCGCTCTGGTCTGATGCCCAGGCTCCCAACTGACTGCCCCGGGGCCGGGTAGTCCAATAGAGGTCCGACTCGTCGTCGTCGAGCCTCCGGGCGGTGCCGACGACCCGCACCTGGCGGCGCAGCTCGGTCCAACTGAAGGTGAGCGCCGCACGCCCGGCGTCGTCCAACTCGATGGCCTTGTCGCTCGTGTAGTTGGTGAAGAACACGAAGCCACGGTCGTCGATCCGCTTCAACAGCACGTTGCGAGCCGATGGCCAGCCATCGGCGGTGACGGTGCTGAGAACCATGGCGTTGGGCTCCCAGTATCCGGCAGCCTCCACCTCGCCAAACCAACGGTGGAACTGGGTGACCGGGTCGGCCGCCAGGTCGGCCTCGTCGAGGCCTGTCGTCTCGTAGGTCTCGCGTACCCGGCTGAGGTCCATCCGGGCAGTCAACACGTCGCCACCGGCCCCGGCAAACACCTGAGGTCCATCGACCCACGGCCCTAGGGTGCGGACCATGGTCCGGATGCCGTCGATCGGAACGGTGGCGCTGGGAGGAACGGTGGGTGCCACCCTTCGCTGGGCCGTCCTGGACGTCGTCGGCGGGGCCACCTTTCCGTGGCCGGTCCTGCTGGTCAACCTGGTCGGGTGCACCGTGCTCGGCCTGCTCATCGGGCTGGAGGCTCCCAGGTCCACCCGACTGCTGCTCGGAACCGGCCTGTGTGGCGGCCTCACCACCTTCTCCACCTTCACCGTGGAGGCGGCACAGATGATGCGGGCCGACGACACGACCCTGGCGGTCGCCTACGTCCTGTGCTCGATGGCAGGTGGCCTGGCCGCTGTGGTCATAGGGCGTGCGACGGGCGCCCGGATCGGGAACCCCCGGTGCTGACCGCTGTCGCATTCGTGGGGCTGGCCGGCGCCGGTACCGCCATCCGCCTCCTGGCCTCCGACCACTGGCCCGGAGGCCACCGTGGAACGTTGCTGGTGAACGTTGCCGGCTCCCTCCTCCTGGGACTGCTCAGTGGTGCCGGCGCGCCGGTTCCGTTGGTTGTCGGGGTGGGCGGGCTCGGTGCCCTGACCACCTTCTCGACGTTCGCCTCAGACACCCTGGCCCTGGCCGAGGAGAGTCGGTACCGGGCGGTAGGCCATGTGGCAACCACCGTGGTGCTGGGCCTGGGCGCCGCCCTGTTCGGCCTGGCAATCGATTCCTGATCCCAAAGGGGCGGACCCGGACCTTGGGACACCCGCCGCCGAAAGGCCGGCCCCGACGGGACCAGGTCAGCCGATGTGCATGGCGCCGCGCATGTACCGCTGCAGGACCTCCGGAACGGCGATCGTGCCATCGGGCTGGCGGTGCGTCTCGACCACTGCGGCCCACACCCGCGGCACTGCAAGGCCGGAACCGTTCAACGTGTTCACCACCTGCGTGCCCCTTCCCTCCGCCGGTCGGTACCTCACGTTGGCCCGTCGGGCCTGGTAGTCGCTGAACCAGGAGACCGACGAGACCTCCAGCCACTGGTCGACCCCCGGGGCGTATACCTCCAGGTCGAAGGTCCGGGCCGACGAACCACCAAGGTCACCGGCGCAAAGGTCCAGGACCCGGTACGACAGGCCAAGGTCGGTGATGGCCCCCTCGGCACGAGCGAGGATGTCGGCATGTACCTCGGGTGCCTGCTCCTCAGTGGCATATGCCAGCAACTCGACCTTGTCGAACTCGTGGACCCTCAGCAGTCCCCGGGTGTCACGACCCGCCGAACCAGCCTCCCTCCGGAAGCACGACGTGTGCGCCATGAGCTTCATGGGTAGATCGGCCTCGTCGAGCACCTCATCGCGGCAGAACGACGTGAGCGGCACCTCGGCAGTCGGTATGGCCCACAGGTCGTCGCGCTCCAAGTGATACGCATCGTCCTCGAACTTGGGCAGGTGCCCGGTCGACACCATGGTCGCCGTCTTGACCAGCGTTGGCGGCCGCATCTCGCGGTAGGCGTCCGCATTGCGGTCCAGGCCGTACTGGATGAGCGCCCTGCAGAGCGTGGCGCCCATCCCCGTGTACATCACGAACATGGCGCCGGAGAGCTTGGTTCCGCGCTCCACGTCCAGGAGCCCCAGCTGCTCGCCGATCTCCCAGTGGGGCACGCGCTGGTGCTCGCCGTAGGCGTCCTCGTCCCACTGCTCGTAGCGCGTGATGACGTTGTCGGCCTCGCTGGTGCCGTCCGGGCAGTCAGGCGAGGGGATGTTCGGGACCCGCAGGAGGATCTCGGTGATCTCAGCGGCCAGACCGTCGGCCTCGGCGGCCAGGGCCTCCTCACGCTCGCCCAGCGCCCGGCTCTCCTCCTGGAGCCCTGCCGCCTCCTCAGCCCTGCCATCACGATGCAGCCCGCCCACCTCCCTGGAGATGGCGTTCACCTCGCCACGGACCTGGTCCCTCTCCTCGGCGAGGCCACGCTGCCTTGCGTCCAGCTCGACGACGCGATCCAGGCTGGCGGTGTCCTCGCCGCGTCGGGCGATGCCGGCCCTCACGGCGTCGGGATCGGAACGGAGCAGCCGAATGTCGATCACGGACCCGAACCTAGCGTCGCCGTCACACCGCTACTCGACCGGTTCGGTCTCTGCGATCCGCCGTCGGAGGACATTGTGCCGGCCATCTGCCGGACGCATCCTCTGGGCGTCCCGATGGTGGATTCGCGAGTAGCCGATGAACTTCACGATGATTATCCCCCACAGGTAGAAGCCGCCCAGGAGCTTCATGATGAGGCCGGCCGCCTGCTGGTCCGACTGGACCGACACGCCCCACATCTCGAAGCCATCGTCGTAGTGCCTGTAAACGACGCCCTCGGCGAAGGTCAGCCAGGCAGCCGGGATCGTCGGGATTATCGACATCAGGAACAGGTAGATCATCTGGCCCGGCAGCGAGATCCGCAGCTCGGGTATCGGCGCGGCCACCGGCACCCACATCAGCAGCGCCGAGAGGAACAGCATCATGTGGAGCGAGTAGTGGAACGTGCCCGAGTCGAAGGAGAGCTGCACCACACCGCTCCAGTGGGTGATGGCCACAAGGGCGTTAAACACCACGCCGGCAACCACCGGGTGCGCCATCCGACGCACCACCCGTGAGCCGACCCCGCCCTCAAGCACCAGGAGGCGGACCAGCCAGGCCGGCGTGGCCAGCAGGTAGAGCGGCGGGACGATGAACGTGATCGCCATGTGCTGGACCATGTGCACCGAGTAGAGGTGCGCCTCGGCGATGTCGTGGACGGGCCAGTCGGCAGATGCCAGCAGCAGCACCGTGGCGGTCACGAAGGCCCACCGCTGGAAGGGCGTCACCACCGGCTGGCCAGCCGGCACGACCCTCGGTCCGATGACGCGGACCGCCCACCAAGCCAAGGCCAGTACCGCCAGGACAAGGAACCAGACCTCCGGGTGGGCCTGCCACCTCCACGGGTCGATCGCCGCCACCAGTGGAATCACGATGCCGAGGGTGGTGGTCACCGCCGCTCCGGACAGCCAGAAGCGGCAGTCGCCCGGGGCCGACCGGCTCTCAGCCCTTGGTCCAGAACTCGAAGACAGTGAGGAGGACGCCGTAGACGAGGGTCGCCAGCGCGAGCCCGGTCACGAAGAACTTCGTGAACATCGGGCTGTCGAACCGCAGGTGCATGAACCAGGC
>CAJWFS010000041.1 GCA_913030665.1 uncultured Acidimicrobiaceae bacterium | reverse complement strand
CGGTGTGGTCGCTGACGAGACGATCCTGCTTCCCACCGACCTCACGAACCTGCTGGGCGACGACACCGGAGCGGAGTTGGTGGTCCTCCTCACCAGGCAGCGCTCGGACCCACGTGACCCCATTCGCGCTGAACCCGAATGGGCGATGGACAGGACGCTGCACCTTCCATGGGCCCGCACGTTCGACCTGCGTGGCGAGGCCCGCTGGTCCGCCCACGCCGACGACGACCTCATGGCCGACCCTGGTGCGCCGATGGCAAGCGCCACCGCCAGCCTCGCCGGTGACCTCCGCTCCCGGGGACGCTCAGCGTTCGACGATGATCCGGCCACAGCCTGGCAGCCGCCAATCGGTCCACAGGACGGACAGGCGGTGACGATCACGCACCCCGAGCCACTTGCCTTCAGGAACCTGGCGTTCACCTACCGGGCCGATGGACTGCACTCGGCGCCGAGCGTCGTCACGGTCCTCGTCGACGGACTGGCCATTGGACGCGCCACGCTCCCTGGAACGATTCGGGCACCCGGGGACGTCGTGAGCGTCGACCTTGACCTGCCCGATGCCTCGGGACGCTCCCTGACGCTCCGCATCGATGAGGTGGTCGAACGTCGGACCATGAACTGGTACTCCGGCCTACCCGATGTCCTACCGGTGGCAATTGTCGACATCTCTGACGGATTCGACTTTCCGGAGCGCCCCCAGCGGATCGACACGGGTTGCCGTGAAGACCTCCTCCGGGTGGACGGCCGGCCTATACCGGTGCGCATCACCGGGTCCACCGCTGATGCGTTCGCCAGACGACCCCTCGCAGTGGCGACGTGCGGTCCCGACCTGGACCTGGCAGCCGGAGAACACAGGCTCGTGGCCGCCGCCGGTGTCGACACGGCCTTCGATCTGGACCGCCTGGTGCTCGCCTCCCCTTCCTCAAACCCCGGCACCCGGGCCGAAATGCCCTCACTGAGGGTCCTGAGCATGGGAAGGACGCAGATACAACTCGAGGTGGAGGCCGAGGGCGCTCCAGTGCCCTACTGGCTGGTGCTCGGACAGAGCCTCAGCTCCGGCTGGCACCTCCGGGACGACCTCGGGCTGGACTACGGACCAGCACGTCTGGTCGACGGCTTCGCCAACGGGTGGCTGGTCACGCCGGGAGACACCGGGACCTCCTCGTTCAGCCTCGTCTGGGAGCCGCAACGGTTGGTCTGGATTGGCCTCGGAGCCTCCCTGCTGGCTGCGCTGGCGTGCCTCCTGGTTGCCGTCCGGGGTCGTGGCGACCTCGGACCGGTGACACCCGGTCGGCCGGCGTTCGAGGATCCCCGTGATCGCCGACGGGAGTTGTCGACTCTCCGGGCTGCGATCGTGGGCCTCCTGGTGGCGGCATTCTCGATCCTGAACCTGCCTTCGCTGCACATCGCCGGGGCCCTGGTCGGACTCGCCGCCGCCGCTGCCCTGTGCGGTTGGATCCCGCGGCGGACCACTACGGTGCTGGCCGTCCTGGCCATGGGGTCCGCCTCCGCCCTAATCGCCATCGAGCAGATCCGATTCCGCCACCCCCGGGACTTCGTCTGGCCGCTCTTCTTCGAGGGATACCACGTACTGGGCGTGTTGGCCATCCTGTGCCTGGCCGCCGGTGCGCTGCAGGCCCTTGTGGAACGACGGTCGACCTGAGGCCCGGGATCACCCCAACTCCGTGTTGGCCCCCGTCCACAGCCATGTCACCACTGACGCTCCCACGGCCACCATCGGGGCCCCGACCACCCCGACGACGGCCAGGCGGCGACCCAACCGCCGTGCCGGTCCGACGAGGGCACGTGGCGACCAAGCGATGAAGGCGAGCACAGCCAGCGGTGCCGAGTACCTGGCCATCTGGAGCCCGATCTGGTCGTAGTCCGGCCGGTCGGTGAAGTAGACGAAGCTGGCCGCGTAGATGGCGATGACCAGCCCCGCCACGCCCAGGGCGATTGCGGCCCGACGGACTCCCGAGAGGCGCTTCATGTCATCACCGTCCAGGGCCAGGAGCGACACCGCCAGGATGGCCACCAGAGCCCACGGCACCACCGGCGCCATGTCAGCCTCCCAGAATCCCAGTTGCCGGAACCAGCCCTGTACGTAGAAGCGGTACTCCGTCAGCCAGGTGTCCACCGTGGCCCAGAGGAAGCCCGGCATGTCGCCCAGGAGGTGGTCCATCTGGCGTTCGGGGTTGTAGTCGATCCTGCGGATCATCGTGGTGGTGACCGCCTGGTAGTTGTCGCCAGAGTTGGCGACGGTCGCTATCAGGCCAACCAGGAGCGCCGCACCGGCGACACAGGCGGCACGGATCCGGCCCGCCGTCCGCTCCAGCACGGCTGAGGCCACGAACAGGCTGAGTACCAGGAAGTAGGGCGGCTTGGCCAACGCCAGCATCCCGGTGGACAGGATCAGTGCCGGGAGCGGCACGTCCTCTCCTCCCTCGACCCGGGTCCACATGGCGACCGCCAACAGGACCGCGGCGGTCGTCAACCCATCCGGGGAGACGGACGCCGCCAGCGCCAGGTTCAGCGGAATGGTCGCCGCAACGGCAAGTGACCAACGGAAGGCGGTCGCGGTTCGTACGGCCCAGGCAGCCAACAGCATGTAGGCGGCCAGCGAGGCGAGACGGCCGGCCCAGAGCACGACCACACCGGGTGCGCCGAGTGCCACCGGCAGGAACGACCCGACCGTTGCAGGTAGGTAGCCGAGCGGGCTGGAGGCGGTGGTTGGGCGGGTATCAACGAACACCGTGCGACCATCGGGTCGATGCCCCAGCAGGGCCCTGACGGAGGTGGGTGTCCAGGGAGGGCGACCAGCCTGATGGTCGATGATGATCTCGGCGGTGGCTTCCCTGTAGGCCGCCGGTATGAGCGACCCGACCCCTTCCGGTGTCAGGCCAGGCTCGAGGTTGCCGTGCGCCATGTCGACCACGCGGGCGAAGTGGGTGAACTCGTCGTAGGCCGTCCAGGCCGGTGACAACATGGCGATCAGGAGCCCTAGGGGCACCCCGACCGCTAGGAGTAGGCGCTGCGGCGTCACCGGGCAAGATTAGCGAGGCCTTCTCGTTCGCCACTCCGCCGACGCGGCGCCGCTTAGGTCACGACCCCTGAACTGGCCTGTTCGCACCGGGCCCCGGCCCGACCCGGTCGGGGAACCGGCTCAGGGATATGTTCCCCGGATGGCCGGCCCCGACGTGCTCATGGTGCATGGATTCGGAACCTCCTTCGCCGCCACCTGGTTGGGCAACGGTTGGGTGGACCTACTCGGAGATGCAGGTAGGACCGTCATCGGGGTGGACCTGCTTGGTCACGGCGAGGCTCCCAAGCCGTCGAACCCGGAGGACTACCGCGACCTCGAGGACCGGATCCTGGACAGCCTTCCGGACGAGCCGGTCGACGCGATCGGTTTTTCCGCTGGGGCGATGGCCATACTCTGGCTGGCAGCCCACCACCCGGAGAGGTTCCGCCGCATCGTGGTCGCCGGCGTGGGCAGGAACCTGTTCGAGTCGGATCCGGCAAGGGGTGCCGCTGTCGCCGAGGCGGTGCGGACCGGAGAGGCATCCAACCCCGAACTCCGCTATTTCGCCGACCTACCGGAGGCCGCTGGCGCTGATCGGGCCGCACTCACGGCCTTCCTGCAACGACCCGACCGGCGTGTCTTCTCAGCCGAGTTGCTGGCCGGCGTGACGGTTCCGGTGCAGGTGGTGCTGGGCGACAGGGACTTCGCTGCTCCTGCGGACCTACTTGTCGAGGCTCTCCCCGACGCCACGCACGTGACACTGCGCGGCGTCGACCACTTCGCCACGCCACGTGACTTCGGCTTCATTGATGCGGCCCTTGGGTTTCTGGACGCACAACCCTTCTGAGCAGCGCTCAGGGTGGCCCAAATCGACCGGTTGCAGCGTGCGCCACCGCCATGAATCGTGACCTGCCTGTGTGGTAAGGACCTCGCACCTCGGGACGCCACCACCCGACCGCCGACTCCATGAGGACCACCGCTGCCCGAAAGGCAGCGCTCCTCATGCCGAAGTGGGTTCCCAGCAGAAGCAGGGTGTTGCGGACCATGAGATAGTCGATGGTGGCTGCCTCAGACCCGCTCTCGGGGTTCTCGACCATGGCACCACGCACGAGGCCGACCTGCCATCCGGAGCGCCTGGCACGGATGCCGAGGTCCGCTTCCTCGCAGTAGGCGAAGTACCGCTCGTCGAAAAGGCCCACGTCTTCCACGCATTCCCGGCGGAGCGCCATGAGGGTCCCGTGCGGGTAGTCGGCGGCCTCCCAGCCTTCCGCTCCACCGGCCGGCTCGCCAATGGGACCAAGGAAGGGCTGGATCCTCGGCACCTCACCGTCACCCACGTCGGCGCATGCCAGGCCGGCTGAAGGGCGGGCTCGCATCTCCTCCAGGAGCCGCCGGACCGTTCCATCCAGTGGCCGGGCATCGTGTGGTGCGAGAAGGCAGATCTCGTGCGGGCCGGCCAACCAACGTTCCAGTCCGACGTTGGCCCCAGGCCCGAACCCCAGGTTCGAACCCGCCTCGACGACCTCGACGTCCCCGGATAGACCATCACGAAGGTCTGCAAGCTCGCCGGATTCCGAGCCGTTGTCGACCACCGTGGCGGTGAGGTCCGACTGGGCCAGGAATCGTTCCACGGTCCGTCGGCAGACGGCTCCTCTGTTGCGGTGCACGACGACGAGGTGGGCATCCGCCGGCACTTCCGACCTCAGCGGCGCGGAGCCGAGGTCGGGGTGACCGGAGCAGGAAGCTGCGTACTCCCGCTCAGGAGACGGTCCACCGCTGCGGCACAGGAGCGGCCTTCGGCAATTGCCCAGACGATCAGGGACTGGCCCCGGCCCATGTCCCCGCATACGAACACGTCTTGGGCCGTTGTGCGGAAGCTCTCGTCGCGCTTCACGTTGCCCCGCTGGTCCAGATCCACCCCGAGTCCCTCCAGCAGCTCGTTGCGCTCCGGGCCGGTGAATCCCATGGCGAGCAACACGAGGTCGGCCGGGAAGTCCTGGACGGAACCGGCGACGGGGCTGAAGGACATGCGCCCGTCCACGAACACCTGCTCAACGCTGTGGGTCCGCAGGGTTGTTACACGGCCGTCGCTACCGATGAACTCGGAGGTCTCTATGGCGAAGACCCTTTCGCCACCCTCCTCGTGGGCTGACGAAACCCGGTAGACCATTGGCCAGGTGGGCCAGGGGTTGCCGTCGCTACGTTCATCCGGGGGGCGCGGCATGATCTCGAACTGGTGGACCGTGCGTGCTCCCTGCCTGAGGGCCGTTCCGAGGCAGTCGGCACCGGTGTCACCTCCGCCGATGATGACGACGTCGCAGCCCTCTGCGTCGATGGGGGCCTTGAGCTCGTCGCCCTCCTGGACCCGGTTCGAGCCAGGCAGGTAGTCCATGGCCTGGTGCACGCCGGCCAGGTCCCGTCCGGGTATGGGCAGGTCCCGACTCTGGGTGGCACCGCAGGCGAGTACCACTGCGTCGTAGTCGGCCCGGAGTTGCTCCACCGGAAGGTCCACCCCCACCGTCGTGTTGGTCCGGAACTCCGTGCCCTCGGCTTCCATCTGCGCCAGGCGCCGGTCGAGGTGACGCTTTTCCATCTTGAACTCGGGGATCCCGTACCGCAACAGGCCCCCGATGCGGTCCGTCCGCTCGAACACCACCACGACGTGCCCTGCCCTGGTGAGTTGCTGGGCCGCCGCTAGGCCGGCCGGTCCTGAGCCGACCACGGCCACCCGGCGCCCGGTGTTCTCGGCCGGGACCAGCGGGGTGATCCAACCCTCGGCCCAGGCCCTGTCCACGATGCTCACCTCGACCTGCTTGATGGTCACCGGCGGTTCGTTTATGCCGAGAACGCAGGACCCCTCGCATGGCGCCGGGCAGAGGCGACCGGTGAACTCGGGGAAGTTGTTCGTGGCGTGGAGTCGATCGCTGGCTTCCCGCCAGTGGTCCTGGTAGACGAGGTCGTTCCAGTCGGGTATGAGGTTGCCGAGGGGACAGCCGTCATTGCAGAACGGGATGCCGCAGTCCATACAGCGGCCGGCCTGCTCCCGGAGGGTCTCTTCCGGGAAGGGCTCGTAGACCTCGCGCCAGTCGCGTAGGCGTACCGGCACCGATCGCCGGTCCGGCAACTGCCTGTCGTGCTTCAGGAATCCGCGTGCGTCGCCCATGTCGGCTTCCTAGGTCCGGGAGGAGGCCATGACTGCCTCCACCTCGTCACGTCCGGAGGCCCTAGCCGCAGCAGCCGCCTCCATTACTCGCTTGTAGTCGGTCGGCATCACCTTCACGAACCGCTTCGATTCGATTGCCCAGGAAGCCAGCAGCCTCTCGGCGACCGTGGACCCGGTTTCCAGGCGGTGCAGTTCCACCATGTCGCCCAACCACGCCACGTCATCCTCGTCGGGAGCCTCGACCAAGACCATCTCAGGGTTCACTCGGGCCGGGAATAAGCCCTCCGGATCGTGCACGAAGGCGATTCCGCCGGACATGCCGGCTGCGAAGTTCCGACCTGTGGGGCCAAGGATCACGGCCCTGCCACCCGTCATGTACTCGCACCCGTGGTCGCCGATCCCTTCCACCACCGCCGTCGCCCCCGAGTTGCGCACACAGAAGCGTTCGCCCACCCGACCACGGAAGAAGGCCTCGCCGGAGGTGGCGCCGTAGAGCAGGACGTTGCCGGCGATGATCTGCTCCTCGGCCACGAACGGCGAATCGGCCGGGGGCCAGATCGCTATCCGGCCGCCTGAGAGCCCCTTGCCGACGTAGTCGTTGGCGTCGCCGGCCAGGCGAAGGGTGATTCCACGGGGCACGAAGGCTCCAAAGCTGTTGCCTGCCGAACCCATCAGGTCCACCTCGATGGTGTCATCGGGAAGACCGGCCCCGCCGTGGCGACGAGTCAGTTCGTACCCGAGCATGGTTCCCACCGAGCGATCCACGTTCGTGATGGGGGTGGCGAACCTGACGTGTTCCGCCCTCTCCAGGGCCGGCTCGGACACCTCGATCAGCCGTCGGTCCAAGATGTGCTCGAGGCCGTGGTTCTGACCCTTCGTGTTCCTCCGGTCGGCGTCACCGACGTCGGGAACGTGGAGGATGGGCGTCAGGTCCAGGCCGCTGGCCTTCCAGTGCTCCACGGCACTCCGGACGTCCAGTGTCTCAGTCTGGCCGATGGCCTCCTCGATGCTCCTGAAGCCGAGCGTCGCCAGGATCTCGCGTACCTCCTCGGCGATGTACTCGAAGAAGTTCACGACGAACTCCGGCCGTCCGGTGAACTTCTTCCGGAGTTCCGGGTTCTGCGTCGCCACCCCGACCGGACAGGTGTCCAGGTGGCAGACCCGCATCATCACGCAGCCGGAGACGACCAGTGGGGCGGTGGCGAAGCCGAACTCGTCACCACCCAGCAGTGCGGCAATCACCACGTCGCGGCCCGTCTTGAGCTGGCCGTCCACCTGCACAACAATCCTGTCCCGCAGGTCGTTCAGGAGCAGGGTCTGCTGAGTCTCTGCCAAGCCCAGCTCCCAGGGCGCCCCGGCGTGCTTGATGGAGGTGAGCGGCGAAGCGCCGGTTCCGCCATCATGGCCGGAGATCAGGACCACGTCTGCATGAGCCTTGGAGACACCGGCGGCCACGGTGCCAACACCCACCTCGGACACGAGCTTCACGTGTATGCGACTCACCGGGTTGGAGTTCTTGAGGTCGTATATGAGCTGGGCCAGGTCCTCGATGGAGTAGATGTCGTGGTGGGGAGGTGGTGAGATCAGGCCCACGCCCGGAGTCGAATGGCGGGTCTTGGCGATCCACGGGTACACCTTGTGGCCCGGCAACTGTCCACCTTCGCCGGGCTTGGCCCCCTGGGCCATCTTGATCTGCAGGTCGTCGCTGTTCACCAGGTACTCGCTGGTGACACCGAACCGTCCTGAGGCCACCTGCTTGACGGCGGACCGCCGGAGGTCTCCGTTCGCCTCAGGCGTGAACCTGTCGGTGTCCTCGCCTCCCTCGCCCGTGTTGGACCTGCCACCGATCCGGTTCATGGCGATGGCCAGGGTCTCGTGGGCTTCGGCGCTGATCGAACCGTAGGACATGGCACCCGTGGAGAAGCGGCTGATGATCGCACCGATCGACTCCACCTCCGTGATCGGCACCGGTTCCCTCATGCCCTCCCGGAACTCGAAGAGGCCACGCAAGGTGGCAAGCCGCCGGGACTGGTCGTCGACCAGGCGCGTGTACTCCTTGAAGACGTCGTAGCGCCCCTCCCGGGTGGCGTGCTGGAGCTTGAAGACCGTCTCCGGGTTGAAGAGGTGGTACTCGCCATCGCTCCTCCACCGGTACTCCCCTCCTTCCTCGAGGGTGCGATGTGCCCGCTCCTCAGGGTTCTCCGGGAACGCCATGGCATGGTGGGCGGCCACCTCGGTGGCCAGGACGTCCAGCCCCACTCCGCCCAGTCGGCTGACGGTCCCGGTGAAGCAGTCCTCGATCACCTCGTTCCCGATGCCGATCGCCTCGAATATCTGGGCACCGGTGTAGGAGGCCACTGTCGAGATGCCCATTTTGGACATGATCTTCAGGAGGCCCTGGTCGAATGCCTTCACCATGTTCCGACGTGCCTTCGTAGGCGTCATCGACGAGGGCAGTCCGTGGTGTCCGGCCGCCACCATGGCGTCCACCGAGGCGAAGGCGAGGTACGGGCAGACGGCCGAGGCCCCGTACCCGAGCAGGAGGGCCACGTGATGGACCTCGCGTGCATCTCCGCTCTCGACGACCAGGCCGACCCGGGTCCGGGTCTTCTCCCGGATGAGGTGGTGGTGGACCGCACCGGTCGCCAGGAGTGACGGAATGTGGGCCAGGCTCAGTGTGGGGCTGCGGTCGCTGATGACCAGGATGTCGACACCGTCAGCGACGGCGGCTGACGCATCATCGCGGAGCCTGTCCAGCGCATGGGCAAGGCCTTCACCGCCCCGCGCCACCTCGTAGCGGGCATCCAGGACGCGGCTAGTGAAGCCGCCTAGGGCGCCCTCTCCGTCCAGCCCGACGATGGATGCGAGCTGCGCCTCTGTCAGGACCGGATGGGGCAGGTGGATCTGTCGGCAACTGCCCGGCTCGGGATCCAGCAGATTTCCCTCCGGACCCACCGTGGTGCACACGGCGGTGATGAGCTCCTCACGAATGGCATCCAACGGAGGGTTGGTGACCTGGGCGAACAGCTGCTGGAAGTAGTCGTAAAGGGGTCGGTTCATGTGCGAGAGGACCGCCACCGGAGTGTCCGTTCCCATGGAGCCGATCGCCCCCTTGCCGTCGCGGGCCATCGGGGCCAGGAGCACCTTGAGTGCCTCGTGGGTGTATCCGAAGGCCTGCTGGCACTGGACGAGCGTGCCTTCGTCGGTCGGGGTCGGGTCGCCGGGCGGCAGGTCGTCCAACTGCACGAGGTTGGCGTCCAGCCACTCCCGATAGGGACGGGCCGATGCCAGGCCGGCCTTTATCTCGTCGTCCCGGATGATCCGCCCCTCGCTGGTGTCGATGAGGAACATCCGGCCAGGTTGCAGGCGTCCTTTCTCGACGACCTGGCTGCTGGGGACGTCCACAACGCCGACCTCGCTGGCCATCACGACCAGGTCGTCGGCGGTTACCCAGTAGCGGCTTGGGCGAAGTCCGTTGCGGTCCAGGACCGCACCGATGACCGTGCCATCCGTGAAGGCGATCGAGGCCGGCCCGTCCCAGGGCTCCATGAGCGATGCGTGGTATTGGTAGAAGGCCCGGCGCTCGTCGGACATCTCCGCATGGTTCTCCCACGGTTCCGGGATCATCATCAGGACGGCCTCGGACAGCGGGTAGCCGCCCAGGGTCAGGAGCTCGAGTGCCTCGTCGAAACCCGCCGTGTCGCTGGCCCCCGGCGTACAGATCGGAAAGAGCCTCTGGATGTCTCCTGGGATCAGGTCGGTTGCCATCAGGGCTTCGCGGGCACGCATCCAGTTCCTGTTTCCCTGCACCGTGTTGATCTCGCCGTTGTGCGCAACCATCCGGTACGGGTGGGCGAGCGGCCAGGAGGGGAAGGTGTTCGTTGAGAACCTGGAGTGCACCAGCACCAGTGCGCTCTCGAGGCGCTGGTCGGTGAGGTCGGTGAAGAACTCTGCCAACTGGAGGTTGGTGAGCATCCCCTTGTAGATGATCGTCCTGGCCGAGAGCGACGGGAAGTAGACGCTCGGCGACGTCGATGTGGAGCCGTCATCGCCCGACCGGAGCTCGTGCTCCACCCGCTTGCGGACCACGTACGCCAGTCGATCAAGGACAATTCCCGAAGGTCGACCGTCGGTGTCCTGGACGCCGGCCAGGAACACCTGGCGAAAGGTCGGTTTCGCAGCTCTTGCGGCGTCACCGATCATCGAATCGTTGATCGGTAGCTCTCGCCAGCCGAGTACCTCCAGGCCCTCCTGGCGGATGATCTCATCAACCATCTCGGCCGCCTGGTCGGCCAGTTCCGGCGGAGCAGGAAGGAAGGCTATGCCCGTGGCGTAGGACCCTGCCTCCGGCAGATCGAACGGCACGACCTGGCGATAGAAGCCGTCGGGGACCTGAAGCAGGATGCCCGCTCCATCACCGGTGTTCTCCTCGGCCCCAAGGGCACCCCGGTGCTGCATCCTGCAGAGCGCCCCGAGCCCCAGTTCGACGATCCGGTGACTGGCTTCGCCCTTCAGGTGGCAGACGAAGTTGACTCCGCAGGAGTCGTGCTCGAACCGGGACTGGTAGAGACCCTGGGCTGGAGGCATCGTGCTGTCGGCGTTCACCGGTGGGTTTCCGGTGGAACGCTCCGGGCGCTGCTGCTCGGGTTCATTTGACATTTCGGTTGGGTCGTCTCCCGGAATCCTGGACCCGAGTGGGTCCGCCGTCTGGAGATCGCCCGGAACATCGTCGGTCGGAGCGAGTGCCTTGAATGGACGCCGTACCTCTGCTGGCGTCTCATGTCGGCCGTGCAGGGACCAATATAGGGCAATGCCCGTCACCGACACATCTTCGGCAGTGGATCTGTGCCGTTTCATCGATTCCTCCCCCAGCCCCTATCACGCCGTCGAAGAGGCGGTACTGCGACTCACGGCCGCCGGATTCTCCGAGTCGGGACAGGACGAGGAGGCGCCGGCACCGGGCCGCCACCTCGTCAGGTCGGGTGGTGCCCTGGTCGCCTGGGCTGACGAGGGAAGGTCGCCCTATGCGCCCCTCAGGATCGTCGGGGCACACACCGACAGCCCCAACCTTCGGTTGAAGCCGAAGCCCGACCGGTCGTCCGCCGGTTGCCGACAGGTCGGCGTGGAGGTCTACGGCGGTGCGCTCCTGAACTCCTGGGTGGACCGGGACCTGGGGTTCTCAGGCCGTCTGGTCCTACGGAGCGACGACGGTGTACGCGTGGTGCTGGTGCGTGATGACCGGCCCGTGGCCCGGATCCCCCAACTGGCGGTCCACCTGGACCCCGGGGTGAACGAGAAGGGCCTGGTCCTGAACCCGCAGGTGCACCTCTCCCCCGTCCTGGGGGCGGGGACTGCGCAGGACGGCGACTTCGCAACCATGGCGGCGGTGGCGGCCGGCTTGGATCCCGACGAGGTCCTGGCTTTCGACGTGATGTTCCACGACCTCACCCCGTCGCGCCTCGTAGGCATCCGAGAGGACATGGTCAGCGCCCCGAGGATCGACAACCTGCTTTCCTGTCACGCCGGTACCGAGGCATTGATCGCCGCCGCCGAGGGTCACGGCCCGGTGCCGGTCCTGGCACTGTTCGACCATGAGGAGGTCGGAAGCATCTCGTCCACCGGAGCCGCCGGCCCCCTCCTGGAACGAACCCTCCGGCGGTTCGTCGGCCTGGATGCACGCCCGATCGGCGACTCGGTTGTCTTCTCCGTGGACGGCGCCCACGCCACCCATCCGAACTACCCAGAGCGCCACGATCCCGAGCACCGGATCCTCCTCGACGGTGGGCCCGTCCTGAAATTCAACGCTCGGGAGCGGTACGCAACCGACGCAGTCGGCGCTGGAATCGTCAGGTTGGCCGCCGAACGGGCAGGGGTCGACCTCCAGTCTTTCGTGAGTCGTTCCGACATGGCCTGTGGCTCGACGATAGGGCCAGCTACAGCCGCCGTACTAGGCATTCGTACCGTGGACCTCGGGGTTGCCCAACTGGCGATGCACAGCGCCCGTGAACTCTGCGGTAGTGCCGATCCGGCCCGACTCCGCGACCTGTTGGTTGAGCTATTTAACAGCTGACCTTCGCCGTCAATCAGCTCCGGCCCCGCCTACCGGCCCCGCGCAGGGATCGGTAGGGCGCCACAAGCATGAGCAGCATCGGGAATATCTCCAGGCGGCCAACCAGCATCAGGACCGCCAGGACAAGGCGGGCCGGCGTCGAGAAGCCGTCAACAAAGGAGGCCGTGGGGCCAGCCTCTCCCAGAACGGGCCCCATGTTGCCCAGGGATCCGATCACCCCACTGACCGCCGTAACCAGGTCCGTGCCCAGAGCGGCCACTAGTACTGTTCCCCCGACCACCAATATGCCGTACACGACCATGAAGCCGGCGACGCGGGAGACGATGGTGTCGGGAACCGTGGAGTCTCCCTGTCGGACCGGCAACAGGGCTCGTGGATGTCGGAATCCCCGCAGAGTCCTGTAGGCGTGGGCCATGCCGACCCGGAGGCGCATGACCTTCACCCCGCCGGCGGTGGACCCGGTACACCCCCCAAAGACAAGGAGGAACAGGAGCACCATCTGCGGGCCGGCCGCCCAGCGGACCCAGTCGCCGTCGCTGCCCGCCCCGGTGGCATTACCGAAGCCACCGCTGGTACCCAGGGTGACCACGTTGAATAGTCCGATGCGCAAGGCACGTCCGGGAGCCATGCCGTCGAGAGCCAAGAGTGTTGACACGACAAGAGTGCAGATAGCCAGGATGCTCAGGAATCCGCGAAACTCGTGGTCACCGAAGTGGGTGATCCGCTTCCGGCTCCATGAGCGGCTGTGGAGCGTGAAGTTGGCCGCTGCGAGGATCAGGGCCACGAT
>CAJWFS010000040.1 GCA_913030665.1 uncultured Acidimicrobiaceae bacterium | reverse complement strand
AACCCCCGCTTCGTGGTCACGGTGCGCGGCATGGGCTACAAGCTCCAGACCTGATCCGTGGCGGACGTTCCGAAGACCGACGACATCAGCCGTCTGGGGCTGGGAGCACAGATCTCGGTCCTGTTCGCCATCGGTGGACTGCTGGTGTCCGTCCTGCTGGGCGGAACGACCCTGGTGCTCACCCGACGGCAGTTGCTCGAGACCCGCGGCATCGCCGCTGCCGCCATGGCCGTGAGCAACGCAACCCGGCTGTCCAACCAACTCACGCCGGAATCCTCCATCGAGGACCTACCCACCATCGTCGACTCCCTGACGAGGATCGGGGGAAGCCAGCGGATCATCAGGGTCGGAGACGACTGGCTAGTCGCCCCCGAGATGGACCGCGCTGACCTGCCGTCGCCGCTGGTGGCACGCCTGGGCCTCCGGAGGCCGGGGCAGATGCTGGCGATGGTCCGTGGAGAGCCGCGTTTCGTGGTCGGCATTCCGCTCACGGCCTTCGACGCCGACTACTACGCCATCAGCGATCTCTCCGAGGTGGAGCGGACGCTGGACGACCTCAGCTACGTCCTACTGGGTACCGGCGCCATCGCCGTGACCCTCGCTGCCCTACTCGGCTCATGGGCCGCAAGTCGGATGCTCCGACCCCTGCGTCGGGTCCGCGAAGCGGCCGAGGCGATCGCCGGCGGGCGACTCGACACACGGCTGGGGGCCCAGGCCGACCCTGATCTGGATCGGCTCTCCGACTCCTTTAACGAGATGGCACGTGCGCTGGAATCGAGGATCCAACGCGATGCGAGGTTCGCCTCCGACGTGAGCCACGAACTCCGCAGCCCGCTCACGACCCTCATGGCCGGGGTGGGGGTTCTGGAGTCCCGAAGGGAGGAACTCTCGCCGCGGTCGATTATCGCCCTGAACCTACTGGTCGCCGACCTGGAGCGTTTCAACCGACTGGTGAACGACCTGCTGGAGATATCAGGCTTCGATGCCGGGGTGGCCGCCTTGGACCTGACGGAGGTTGGCATCGCCAGGTTTCTGGAGGTCACGGCCGCCAACGCCGGGGCCGTCGCGCTCCGGATGCCGGACGATGCCCACAGGGTGGTGGTCCAGGCCGACAAGCGCCGCCTCGCCCGGATCATGTCCAACCTGCTGGACAACGCCGGACGCTACGGCGGTGGTGCCACGGCCATCACCCTCGAGATTGACGACACGCTCCGCATCAGCGTCGAGGACGATGGTGCCGGGATTCCGGTCGGGGAGCGCTCGGCGGTCTTCGAGCGGTTCTTCCGCGGCTCGGCGGGAGGGCGCCGAACCGATGACGGGGGTACCGGCCTCGGCCTCAGCCTCGTCGTGGAGGACCTCCGCCTGCACGACGGCAGGGTGTGGGTGGAGGACCGTCCGGACGGCCGACGTGGCGCCCGCTTCGTGCTCCAGCTCCCCCTTCCCGAAGGGGGCGCCTGATGGGCCTCCGCCACCTTTCCGCCGCACTCCTGACGCTCAGCCTCTTCGCTGGCTGCTCCATCCCCATCGATGAGCATGCGAGAGACCTCGTCGCAGAACTCCCGGACGCCCTCCTGCCCCCGGCATCCACCACCACCGAGGCCCCCGCTGCGACCGAGTCAGTCCAGATCTACATGGCTCGCCTCACTGATGACGACCGGATGCTCCTGGAGGTGGTCGACCGGGAGATCGCCGGCGACGGCTCCATCAACGTGATCCTGGACAAGGTCCTCGCAGGTCCCACCGTCGCCGAACAAGAATCCGAGTTCATATCCCCGTTCGCCGAGGGCTCCGCCGTGATCGGCACGGTCCTCCTGGAGGGGCTGTTGGAGATCCACCTGGACTCCCTGGATGGCTTCCCACAGGACGACAGCGCCGGCAACCGGCTGGCATTCGCAATGCTGGTCTGCACCGCCGTGAACCTCGTAGCCGGTGCCGAGATCGACAGGGTCACCATCCTCCTGGACAGCGCCGACGGCCTGGAGGCCATAAACGTTCCGGTCAGCGACGGTGACCCACCCGAGGAGGGGGCCCCGGTCACCTGTAGGAACTACATCGGCCTCCTGTCCGACGGGCTCACGGATCCAGACGATCCAGAGCGCCCTTCAGGTTCCTGACCGCCTGCCCGATCCGCTGTTCGTTCTCGATCAGGGCGAAGCGCACGTAGCCCTCTCCGCCTGGACCGAACCCCATGCCGGGAGACACTGCCACGTTGGCCGCCCGGACCAGGTAGGAGGCGAACTCCACAGATCCCATGTCCAGGTACTGCTCGGGAATGGGTGCCCAGGCGAACATCGTCCCCTTCGGCGGCTGGATGCTCCACCCGATCCTGTTCAGGCCCTCACAGAGGGCGTCTCGACGTGCCTGGTAGACGCCGCACACCTCCGTCGGATAGTCGGGGGCTTCGTTCAGAGTCACCGTGGCGGCAATCTGGATCGGCTGGAACGAGCCGTAGTCGAGGTACGACTTCAGCTTGGTGAGGGCCGCCACCACCTTGGCGTTGCCCACCATGAAGGCCACCCGCCAACCTGCCATCGAGTAGCTCTTGGTCATCGAGTAGAGCTCCACCGCCACCTCGTCGGCGCCCGGCACCTGGAGGATCGACGGTGGCCTGTAGCCATCGAACCCGAGGTCGGCGTAGGCGAAGTCGTGGACCAGCACCACGTCGCGCTCCCGGGCGAAAGCCACCACCTCCTCCATGAACGCCAGGTCCACGCAGGCCGTGGTGGGGTTGTGCGGGAACGAGAGGACGATCACCCGTGGCCGTGGCCACGAGTACTCCCATCCCTCCGTCAACATGGCGATGAAGTCGCCGTCGGTGGTGAACGGCATCTCGCGGACCTCCGCCCCGGCGAACAGGGGCGAGTACCGGTGGATCGGATACGAGGGGGATGGGACCAGGGCAGCGTCTCCAGCCTGCAGGAGGACCCACATGAGGTGCGAGAAGCCCTCCTTGGCGCCGATCGTGTTGAGTACCTGGGTCTCCGGGTCCAGCACGACGCCGAAACGGCGCAGGTAGAGGTCGGCGACCGCCTCGCGCAGCTTCGGGAGCCCGCGACTCGAGGAGTACCGGTGGTTCCGGGGGTTGCGGACGGCCTCACAGAGCTTGTCCACCGCCACGTCAGGCGACGGCAGGTCGGGGTTGCCGAACCCCAGGTCGATAACGTCCTCGCCGGCCCGTCGCGCCTCGATCTTGAGCGTGTCGATGATCGTGAAGACGTAGGGAGGAAGCGAGTTGATGCGCCGAAAATCCATCGCCGGAGCGTAGCCGTGGCCCTGCGCCGCCGAAGTCGGGCCGGCGGCTCGACCCGGTCAGTTGCTGGGTGCGCCTACCTCGATCCGGGCCTTCAGGTCGTCTATGGCGGCGTGGACGACCTTGGCCTCCAGGCGGCGCTTCACGAACCCTGGAAGTCCGATGAGGAGGTCCACATCCAGGTCGTAGACCACGAGGGCCGCGTCGGCGTCCCCCTCCACCTCCAGGAACTCGTACGCCCCACTCATCCGCCTCAGGAGGTCGCCATCCACCAGTCGCCATGAGATGCGGAGTGGGTTGGAGCCGTAGTTGTACCTGAGCGTGTAGCTGGTGCTCCGTCCCATTGCAGCCGCACGGAATGCGACGTCGCCGGGTCGACCCATGTCATCGCGAACGAGGACCTCGGTCTCCTTGATGTCGGGCGCCCACTCGGGCAACCGTTCGACGTCGAGGACAGTCTCGTAGCAGCGCTGTGGCGTAGCCCGCACGATGATGCGCTGGCTGGCGTGATCGGTCATGGCCCACCTCCGGAAGGCCGACACTACCGGTCGTGCGGTACCCGGTGGTGGGTGGTCCCCCGCCCGCCATCAGGCCGGGAGGTGGATTCCGGTTCCCGCTCAGTCCCGCAGCGTTGCCGTATCGATGCCGGTACGGAGCCGGTCTGCCAGCACCTCGTAGGAGAACTCGGCCACGGCCCGCTCCCTGGACCGACGGCCCATCTCCAGGCGGCGGTCCCCGTCGTCCAGGAGGTCGGCCAGGGCATCTGCCACGCCCTCGACCGCCCTGCTCGGTCCCACCACCAGACCGGTCCGACCATGTTCCACGGCCTCGGCCGCTCCGCCGCTCTCACCGGCCACCTGGGCGACGCCGGAGGCAGCCGCCTCCACGAACACGATGCCGAACCCCTCCTGCTCCAGGCCGCCCCAGCGGGACCGGCACGGCATGGCGAAGACGTCACCTGCCCCGTAGAGGCCGGGTAGGAGCTCGTCCGGCAGGCGACCCAGCAGGCGCACGGGCGCACCGGTGGATTCCACCAGGGCCTCGAGTCGGCGGCGATCGCGCCCCGAGCCGGCTATCGCCACCACCAGGTCCGGCTGCGATGACCGGAGCCGTGCGGCTGCCCGAACGAGGGTGTCCATGCCCTTTCGCGGCACGAGGCGACTCACGGCGACAACCATCGGGGCATCCACGGGCAGACCCAGGTCGGCCCGCACCGAGGCCCGCTCGCCTGCGTCGAGGGGTCGGAACCGGTCCGTGTCCACGCCGGGCGGCACCACCACGGCGGGCAACTCGGTGCCTGCTACCCGTGTCGCCTCCCGGGCTGGGTAGCCACCCGCACAGATCACCAGCGATGCAGACCGCAGAACCCTGGCGAGCAGAGAGCGGCCCACCGGCAACCGGCCGGGGACCGTCACCTCGGCGCCGTGCAGGACCACCGCGTAGGGGCGATCCAGCCGGGGAGCGACGTGGCCCACCGGAAGGGCCGGGTCCCACACCACCAGTTCCGCATCCATCCCGTCGGCCAGACGTCCGACCCGGCGAAGGAGGCTCCGGGTGGGAAGGAGCACGGGCTCCCGGGACCGGCTCACGGCGAAGTCCTGGTCGGCGTCGAATGCATCCGCACCTGCGTACGGGGTGGTGTGGACGGCTACGTCCTCCGACGGAAGTCGCCTCCAGAGCTCCCAGAGGTAGGACTGGATGCCGCCGACCTTCGGTGGGAAGTCGTTGGTCACCAGCAGGTGTCGCCTCATATCCCCACCCTGCCTCGTACCAGGGCCATCTCCTCGACGACCAGAGCGTCCTCATCGCCCTCCAGACCACCCAGGAGGTCATGGCGCCCCAGCTCGACTGCGGCCCATGTTGCATGGGACCGCAGGACAGGATCCGGGTCGGCCAGGAACGCTTCGAGTACCCGTACCACCGCCGGGTCACTGCCGTCGGCCGTGTTGCCGAGGGCGACCAGGGCATTGCGTCGGAGGTAGCGCGGGTCGCGCTCCGCTATGTACCAGCGCCCGAACCGCTCCAGCAGAACGGCGTCATCCGCCTCCAGCACGTCTATCGCCTCGACGTCGGCCGCCGGGTCCTCGGTGCCATCGGCGATCACCTCGGAGCGGCCCACCGGGCACACCTCCTGGCAGTCGTCGCAGCCGTAGAGTCGTCCGCCGAGAGCCCTCCGGAACTCACGCGGAATCGACCCCGGCGCCTGGACCAACCAGGCGAGACAACGCCTAGCGTCAACCACGCCCGGCTCGACGATGGCTCCAGTCGGGCAACCGTCAAGACAACGCCTGCATGTACCGCAGCCCTCCTCCACCTGTTCCGATGGAGGCATGTGGGCATCGGTGACAACGGCCCCGAGGACGAACCAGCTGCCCCTCCCCGGCAGGAGGACGTTGGCGTTTCGTCCGTACCAGCCGATCCCGGCACGCACCGCAGCCGCCCGGTCCACGAGGGCGTTGTCGTCGGCCACGACACGAGCCGTCCAGCCATCGGACCTGATCCGGGCCGCCAGGCATTCCAGGTGGCCCCGGAGGCTCGCGTAGTGGTCGTGGCGCGCATAGGCCGCTATGCGCAGGCGGCCCGCTCCCACCTCGCCGAGGCGCGGAGCCGGGGTGCGCAGTGCGCCCACAACCAGGGACCTGGCGCCCTCCAGGATCCGCCCCGGGTCGGTCGACCGGGCGGGGTTCCGGAAGGTGAACTGCATACCTCCGTGAAGGCCCTCCGCCCGTCGTCGCTCCAACTCGGCACGCACCTCAGGGAACGGTTCGGCTCCGGCCACCCCCACTGCATCGAGGCCCGCCGACCGCCCAAGGGCGAGGACCTCCGCCTTCAGCCGATCACCGGTTTCCTCCATTGCCCCATGGTCCCACGGCCGGACCCGAGGTGGTCGATCAGCCGCCCGGCGCAGACCCCTCCGAGTGGCGCAGCGGCGGGACCAGCCCGGCGTCGCCCAACATCCGCATGGCCCTGAAATCGGCTAGGTGGACCACAACGGCATCGCCGGGCGTGCGCCCACAGATGAAGGTCACCACACAGTCCTCGCAGGTGTCCGTATGGCGTTCGGTACAGGTACCGCAGTCGATTAGAAGTGGTTCGTCTCGCATGTCCACCATCTTTCACGAAGGGTGTGACAGTCCGGACCGTGTGGCGGCATGGCTGGATTCCGAGTCCCACCTGCTCAGGTTGGAGCACAGCGACGGAACCCTCGCCGAACCGTTGGCGAGGATCCCCACCTTCAGGCCGCCCAGAGAAGGCACCCGCAGATCCGCCGCAGGCGGAGGTGCTGGCTAGCGTTGGCCGTGTGCGCCGCCCGATGCGCGCCCTCCCGGGCGTCCTCTGCCTCATCACCCTCGCCGCTGCCTGCAGCGGCTCCCCTCCCATCCCCAACGGGTCGGCCGCCAGCGACGTGCTCCTCGACGCTGACTGCCCGGGCGAAGAGGTCCCCACCGACCTGACCGTCAACTGCCACCGCCTGGAACTGGTGGATGCCTCGCTGTCAGTGGTCGTAATCCGCTCCGCCGACCCGACCGGGGCTCCGGTGCTGCACCTGCACGGCGGGCCAGGCGGACGTGCCGTCCGAGACCGGTACCGGTGGCTGGCCCCGCGCTCAGAAATACTGGAAGGCCACAACGTGATCCTCGTCGACCAGCGTGGCGGCGGGGACTCGACGCCGTCGCTGGACTGCCCCGAGTTGGATGCTGGACCGGCGGCCGGACTCGACGACTACCGCTCCTGCCGGCGACGCCTGGACGATGCCGACATCGACCGGAGCCAAACGACCGTGAAGGGGATCGCCGCCGACATGGTCTCCCTACGCCAGGCCCTGGGACTGGAGTCCTGGCACCTCCACGGCGTCTCGTTCGGAACCCGGATCGCCCTCGAGCTGATCCGGATCGACGAAGGTGCGGTCCTGTCCGCCGTGCTGGACTCCCCCATGCCCCCCGAGGTGGATGCCTACGACGACCTACCGGTCGGGGTGCTGGGCGCACTCGAACGCCTCGAGGCCGGATGTAGCGAGGTGGCCGCCTGCACGGAGGGACTACTGGAACCGCTGCGTGGGGTGCTGGCCGACCTCGCCGACCGACCCGTGGCGGTGACCACCAGCTCCGGTGAGGCCGTCATCTACGACGACGTCAGGTTCGCCCGCCTACTCACCGACGCCCTAGCCGGCCCGGCCGGCCCCGTGGTGGTCCGACAGGCCATCCCCCTGGCAGCCTCCCACCGACTGGCCGAAGCAGTGGCCCGACTTGGCGAGATCGCGTCGACCGGCCGATCCGCCGGGGACCCGGTCGCCGAAGGGGCCCAGCTCTCCTCGGAGTGCGCTGACGAGGTTCCCTTCAACACCATGGCCACCACCGACACCGGCGATCCGATCCTGGATGCCGTGTCCGGGGCCGTGAACGAGATACGTGCCCTGTGTGCCATGTGGGACGTGCCGGCATCGCCCCGGATCATCAACCTGGCAGTAAGTTCGGGCGTGCCCGTCCTCATCCTCTCCGGGCACCTGGATCCGATCACCCCGGTGGCCTGGGCACGACGACTGGCCGACGGACTGGGGAACGCCACCCTGGTGGAGCATCGGGGGTGGATCCACGTCCCGTCGATGTCTGATGCCTGTGCCGCCCACATCGTGGCCAGGTTCCTGGACGGCGAGACCCCGGCCACCTCACCCGACTGCTGACCGGTCAGGCCCTGATCGAGTCCAGTACCGCTGCGGCCGAACCGTCATCCAGGGCTGCCACCGCCCGCTCCACCCCGTCCCCGATCCCATCGGCGATGCCTGCCACCACCAGGCCGGCTCCAGCGTTCAGGGCGACGATGTCACGCTTTGGCCCCCGCTCCTCCCCGGCGAAGATGGCCAGCGCTATCTCGGCGTTTCGCTCAGGCCCACCCCCGACCAGTTCCGAAGGATCCGCCAGCCTCAACCCGATCTCGACGGGGTCCAGGATCCATTCGGAGCCCAGCCCGTCCCGCAACTCGAGCACCCGCGTGGGACCGGTCAGGGCGATCTCGTCCAGTGAGTCGTGGCCGGTCACCAACCAGGTGTGGACGGAACCGCTAACCCGGAACACCTCCAGCATCCGATCAGCCAACGCCGGTTCCGTGGCACCGATGAGTTGGCGCTTCGGCCGCCCCGGATGCGAGAGGGGGCCTAGAACGTTGAACACGGTCGGAATGCCGAGACCCGCCCGGATGGGACCAGCAAAGCGCATTGCCGGGTGGAAGGTCCGGGCGAAGGCGAAGCCGATCCGGAGTTCGGCCACCTGTTCGGCCACCCGGCCGGGGCTGACCTCGATGTCCACTCCGAGGATCTCGAGCAGGTCGAATGCGCCGGACGTCGACGAGGCACTTCGGTTCCCGTGCTTGCAGACGATGGCTCCAGCGCCCGCCGCAGCGAAGCAGGCCATGGTCGAGACATTCAGCGCCCCAGCGCGCCGCACTGCCCCTCCACCTGTTCCGACGATGTCGATCGTGCCCTCGGGCAGGTCCAGTGGCTCCGCTGCCGCGACCATGGCGTTGACCAGGCCTCTGGTCTCCTCCGCTGTCTCGCCCTTGACCTTCAGCCCGACGAGGAAGCCTGCTATCTGTCCCGGCTCGGCCTCCCCGCTGAGGATCTCTGAGAGGATGGCCTCAGTCTCGCCAGCCGACAGGTGCTCCCCGCCACAGAGTCGTTCCAGCAGGCCGGGCCAGCCGCCGTAGTCATCCAGGGCCATCGTGTGGACAGCCCGATCAGGCGTTCCGGCGACGGCGGAGGATCCGACGGCGGTCGCGTTCGGTGGTTCCTCCCCAGATACCGGTCGATTCACGCCGGGCCAGCGCATGGTCCAGGCACTCGCTTCGTACCTCGCATCCGGAGCAGACAGCGAGAGCGCGTGCCTCCTCAGCCGCTTCGGCGTGATCCGGATAGAAGATCGAGGATTCCAGCCCACGACAGGCGCCGCGCAGGTACCAGCATTCCAACAGCCGTTCATCCGGCGAGATCGCCGAAGGGGCGACGACAGATATCTGTGTATCGACGAGTGCTTCCATTTCCGGATCGTTGCTAGTACCCACACAGGAGCGACGCAAGGGAAATTCTGCTGCCAGACTGGTGGGGACGGTGAGCCGGCCGGGTGGCCGCGGCGTGGTCTCCACGCTGAGGAAGGTCGGGGCTCCGCAGGGCAGGATGCTGGCTAGCGGCCAGTCGGGGCGACCCGCAGGAAAGTGCCACAGAGAACAGACCGCCGATGGCCCGGCCCCTTGGGATCGGGCACAGGTGAGGGTGAAACGGTGCGGTAAGAGCGCACCAGCGGCCAGGGCGACCTGGCCGGCTAGGCAAACCCCATCCGGAGCAAGGCCGAACAGGGAGAGGGCTGCCCGCCCGCCGACACTCCCAGGTGGGCCGCACAGATGGATGGTCACCCATCCGGACTCCCGCAAGGGGCCGGTGGACAGAACCCCGCCTACAGGTCGGCTCACCGTCACCCACCTGGGTGGGGCCAGAGCAAGGGTTGGACCTTTGTTTCCACCTTCAGGCCGGCGCCCAGCCGCTCCGGACGTCCGGTTCAGGTACCAAGGGCGAGGAACACGACGGCCGCCGCGCCGAAGGCGCCACCCAAGACCTGGAGGGGAGCCACCCGCTCCCCCAGGAACCGCCACGACAAGGTGATCGAGACGGCGGGGCAGAGCGCTATGAGGGCAGACACCACTGCGGCTGAGCCCATCTGGTAGGCGACCGTGCTGAGCATGAACGCCATGGCACTCGTGAGGCCCACCACCGCTCCCCAGCGTCGGTTCAGCCTGTCCGGCCACACGGATCCGGCCTGGATCCGGGCGGCTACCGGTAGCACCAGCAGTCCGACCGCAAGGGCCAAAAATGCGGGCAGCACACCGGCCTCTTCCCCGACCTGTGAGAAGCAGATGCCCGCACTCCCCAGGCTCACCCCGACCAGGACGGCCAGGCCCAGGATCCGACTTCGCACCACCTCGGCCAGCAGCGGTAGCCGACCCTCGCCCGACAGGAACACCACTGCGGGGATGGCCAGGAGCACTCCACAGACAGCCAGCGACCCCAGGGACTGGCCGATGAACGGTCCGACGAGTGCCGGCACCGCGATCATCGTCAGCCCGTACCCGGGAGCGAACACGGCGACCGGTCCCCGCGCCATCCCCGCGTAGAGGAGGGGCCGGGTGGCGGCCATCAGCAGTCCCGCCAACACGGACCAGACGACGTCGCCAGCCGATACGGCCTCAGGCGGGTACACGAGGACGACCACGCCTGTCAGGACGGCGCCGACCGCGGTCGCGGTCAGCGCAATGGAGATCGCCGCTCCGGGGCGCCCCGAACGCCGAATCGCCACGCCTCCCAGGAGGTCACCCATGCCGAAGAAGACGGCGGCCAGGGACCCCAGGAGGACGATCACCGCGGAATGCTGCCCTCTCCTCCACGTGCTCCCGTCACCGGCGGAGGGAATCATGCGGCCTCCGCCTGGGCGGGTCTAGACCGCCCAACGCTGCCCTAACCTCTCGGGCATGGAAGTCCGGGGATACGAGATCGGTGCGGGCGTCGACCTGGCAGGCGCCGACCTGACCGATTCCGACCTGAGGTCCGTGGACCTGAGTGGCTCCTGGCTGGGCGGCGCCGTGCTGAGCGGATCGGACCTGTCCGATGCCCGCCTGATCGGCGCAGACCTGAGGCACGCCATCTGCCGAGACACCGTGTTCGCCGATGCCGACCTCCACCACGCCAACCTCTGGAGCGCCGACCTGAGCGACGCACGGATGGGTGGTGCCATGCTCAGCCGTGCCTGGCTGGGCAGTGCCCGCCTGACCGGCACCGACCTACGCAGCGCCGACATGGGAGGAGCGTGGCTGATCGCCGCCGACCTGACCGGTGCCCTGCTGGGTGCCTCGATCCTCGCCGGGGCATCCCTCACCCGAACCTGCATGCGTGACTGTGACCTGACCGGGGCATTCGCCGGAGGCGCCGACTTCCGCAGCGCGATGCTGAACGGCGCCACCATCCGGGCTGCGAACCTGTCGGGTGCCATCCTCCGCGGCGCCTCGCTGATCGAGGTCGACCTCTCCCTCACCGACCTGGTGGGCGCCGACCTCACCGACGCCCAACTGGATGGCGTCGTCCTGGACGGCATCCGGCACGATGACACGACCATCTGGCCGGATGGCTTCGAGCCACCCTCGTCGGGTGGTCTGGACGACCACGACTGATCCACCGGGACCGGCCGAACCCGGCACCGACATCTCGGCCGAACCCTCCCGGGCAACCTGACCCTGCAGGGATCGACTGCTACCGTCCGTTCCCTCACGGCCGGTCGATCCGATTCGCCGTTTAGGATCGGGGATCCGGATGCCGGCACACGCAATACCGACGACCGTCGAACAGGTCACGCCTGCCTGGTTGACCGATGCCCTCAGGGGCAGCGGGGTACTCGATGGCGGCACGGTGACGGGCTTCGACGCCGAACTGATCGGCCAGGGGGTCGGCCTCATGGGCCTACTGCACCGCCTGACACCCACCTACGGCGGCGGATCGGGCCCGGAGACAGTCGTGCTAAAGACACCGGTCGAGCACGAGATGACCAGGTTCGTGGCCCGCACCTTCCAGTTCTACGGCAAGGAGGTCGCCTTCTACCGCACCGCCGCCGACCGCAGCCCCCTCACTACACCGCGTTGCCTCGCCTCGGCACACGATCCCGAGAGCGACGACTTCGTGCTCCTCCTAGAGGACCTCGGGGATGCCGAGGTGCACAACCAGTTGGACGGCTGCCCGCCCGACCTGGCGGAGGCGGCCGTGCGTGCCCTGGCACGCCACCACACCGAGTTCTGGGAGACGCCTTCCTTCGGTAAGGAGTTGTCATGGCTGCCGTACGGCTGGGATCCACCGATGCCCCAGGGCGTCCAGCAGGGGGTGACCATGGCCTGGGAGCCGTTCCTGGCCGGCTTCGGAGACCACGTTGACGACGACATCAGGGCCATCGGCGAGCGCTTCCCTTCCGTCGTCGAGGAGATGATGTACTTCCCCGAGAAGCCCACCACGCTCGTCCACGGCGACTACCGCCTCGACAACCTCTTCTTCCGTAGGCACGAGGATGGCCCTGAGGTGATCGCCATCGACTGGCAGATCTGTGTCAGGACGGTCGGCGCCTACGACCTCGGCTACTTCCTCAGCCAGAGCCTCACCACCGAGAACCGGCGTGCGCACGAGGAGCGGCTCCTGGACGTCTACAGGTCCACCCTTGCCGAGGCGGGCATTGACTACCCAACCGACGAGCTCCTGGAGGACTACAGGCGGACGGTCCTGTTCTGCCTCTGCTACCCGATCCAGGCGGGGGGCAGCATCGAGTTGGTAAACGAACGGGCCGTGCAGTTGGTGGGCCTGATGCTGGATCGGGTCGTAGCCGCCATCAGGGACCTCGACGCTGCATCCCTGATGCCCTGACCCTGACGCCCTGAGAGACCCACCCCTCAGGTGCCGACCAGGTGTGACACGTCGTTGAAGCCGCGCAGGGACGGACCGCTCGGTCCGGCGCCCACGGTCATCACGGATGCCGGAGCCACGAACGTCCTCCAGGCCACCTCGTCACCCACGCCGAGGGCCCAGGCCAGCGCCGCCTTCACCGGCGATACGTGGGTCACCACCACGATGTCGGATGTCCGCGAAGCCTCGAACAGGTCATCCAGGGCGGCCCTGACCCTGACGCCGAGGGACCGGTGCGACTCTCCACCCGGCGGTGCCCAGCCCAGGTCGTGGCGCCATTCCCGCCAGGTTGCGGCGGGTACGTCGGCCACCGGTCGACCGTCGAACTCGCCGTAGTCCATCTCGATCCAACGGTCATCCACCTCCACCTCCAAGCCGAATGCCTCTGCTGTACGGCGGGTCCGCAACAGCGGGCTGGACACCACCCGGTCCACCGTGCCGAGTGCCACTGCCGCAGCGGCGGACTGGCGGACACCCAACTCGTCGAGGTCCGGGTCCAGGCGGCCCAGCAGCAGTCCGGATGCGTTTGCCGCCGTTCGACCGTGGCGTACGACGAACAACATCAGCGGGACCGCACGAAGTCCAGGCGACCGCGTCGCAGGAACGCTGTGCGTCTGGTGGGATCGGTCAGGCCGAAACGCCTCCACGCCCATAGCCCAAGCACCACGCCCAGCGACTCGAGGATGACGCCGCCCCAGCCCCGACCGAACTCGGGTACCGGTGCAGTGCCGAGGGTGCCCGCTCCGGCGAACGGCCACCAGAAGAGCCCTGTGTAAGCCCATGTGCCGTCCAGCACCAGGTGGGCCAGCATGCCGATCGGCAGGCCCAACCAGCGGCGTTGCGTCAGCCGGCGACCGCGGGCCCCGAGCATGACGGCAGCCAGGAGTAACACGCCGAGGATCGGGGTATGCAGGACCCAGGGGCCACCTACCAGGCCCTCCCCCACCGGCAGGACGGCTCCGAGGACAACGAACCGGTGGTCCA
>CAJWFS010000039.1 GCA_913030665.1 uncultured Acidimicrobiaceae bacterium | reverse complement strand
CGCCTACCGCTACCTGCCCCGTTCCGTCGCCTACCTGCCCCCGGAGGAGGACCTCCTGGCGATCATCGCCGCAGCGGGCTTCGTCGACGTGGCCAAGGAGCGGTGCAGCGGCGGAATCGCCCAACTACTGACCGCCACCAGCGCCTGACCGGATCCCATCGGGCAACCCGGGCCACCGGTTCCTCAGGCGGAGAGCGCCAGTCCGAGCGCCAACAGTGCGCCGGCCACCAACTGGGTCCTGCCGGTCCTTCCGAGGACATCCACCAGGTCATGCCCCTCGGCTCCGCCCAGCACGATCCTGACGGCCGGCCCGGCCAGGATCCCGGCACCCAGGACCAGGGCGGCCCAACGGCGTTCCAGGGCACACAGCGATCCAACCACCAGTGCGCCGTCAAGGAGGGCGACGTAGAGCAGCCGCGTCCGGCGGTCGCCGAGGCGGACGGCCAGGGTGCGCTTGCCGACCTCGGCATCGCCGGGACGGTCCCGCAGGTTGTTCACCACCAGCAGCGAACAGGCGAGGAAGCCGACCGCTGTGGCCGCCAGCCAGGCGACGGCCGGTACCTGCTGCTGGTGGACGTAGGCACTTCCCACCGTGGCCACCAGGCCGAAGAAGACGAAGACGAAGACCTCCCCCAGGCCCAGGTAACCGTACGGGCGTGGCCCACCGGTGTAGAACCAGCCAGCGGCCACCGAGGCCACCCCTACGAGGAGCAGCCACGGCGTGACGGCTGCCGCCAACAACAGGCCGGCCATGGCTGCCACGCCGAGGGCGACGAGCATTGCCAGGCGGACCTCCTGCGGGGTGGCCAGGCCGGATCCCACGAGGCGTTGCGGCCCCTCACGTTCAGGTCCATCGGTTCCCCGCAGGCCGTCCGAGAGGTCGTTGGCGTAGTTGACCGCCACCTGGAGTGCCAGGGCGACCACGAGGGCGGCCAGGGCGCGCCACCAGATGATGCCGGAGCCGGCCGCCACGGCGGTACCCACCAGCACCGGGACGACAGCTGCCGGCAATGTCCGGGGCCGGGCACCGAGGATCCAGCGTCGCATCCCATCAGTCTGCCAGCGCGCCTGTCCGGGTACCGCGATCCGCGATCGGCACGCGGTCGGCTGGGCACCGGGCCGTCACTAGGGTCCGGGCGATGAACCTCCTAGGCAACGAGACCAGCCCCTACCTGCGCCAGCACGCCGACAACCCGGTCCACTGGTACCCGTGGGGGCCTGGGGCGATGGCCGCCGCTGTCGAACGGGACGTGCCCATCCTGCTGTCCGTCGGCTACTCGGCGTGCCACTGGTGTCACGTGATGGCCCACGAGTCCTTCGAGGACTCGGCCATCGCAGCGATCATGAACGAGGGCTTCGTGAACGTGAAGGTGGATCGGGAGGAACGGCCCGATGTGGACTCCATCTACATGGACGCCGTGACCGCCCTGACCGGCCGGGGCGGCTGGCCCATGACCGTGTTCTGCCATCCCGACGGCCGCCCCTTCCACGGAGGCACCTACTGGCCGGACACTCCCCGGGGCGGCATGCCGTCATTTCCGCAGGTCCTGGCCGCCGTGTCGGAGGCCTGGACGACCCGGCGGGAGGACCTCGACGGACTGGGCGACCGGCTGACGGCCTCCATGGGCCGCCACGGCGACCTCTCCCCCGGCGACGACCTACCCCCGCCGGACACACTGGCCAGGGCGGTAGCCCAACTGGGCGGACAGCACGACGACGAGTGGGGCGGGTTCGGGAGCGCACCCAAGTTCCCCCAGGCCATGAGCCTCGAGGCACTCCTGGCACACCTGGCCGCCGGGGACGGCGACGGCCCCTCCCGAACCAGGACCGTCGAGGTGGTCACCACCACGCTCGACGCCATGGCCTCCGGAGGCATGTACGACCACCTGGGCGGCGGCTTCGCCCGTTACTCGGTGGACCCCCGGTGGCTGGTCCCCCACTTCGAGAAGATGCTCTACGACAACGCACTCCTGGCCCGGACCTACCTCCACGGGTGGCGGGTGCTGGGACACGAGCGGTGGCGCCAGATCGCCACGGAGACCATCGAGTACGTGCTGCGGGACCTCCACCACCCCGATGGCGGGTTCTTCTCGGCGGAGGACGCCGACTCCGAGGGAGTGGAGGGCACGTTCTACGTGTGGTCCCTCGACGAGCTCCGATCGGTGTGCGGCGATGACGCCGCGATGGCCGAGGACTGGTACGGGGCCACCGGGGGCGGAAACTTCGAGGGAGCCAACATCCTCCACCGGCCGGTCCGTGGCGACCTGGAGCGCCCGACAGCCGTGGAACGGGCCCGACGGGCACTCTTCGCCCGACGGGAGACCCGCGTCCGTCCCGGCCTGGACGACAAGGTCCTGACCGAGTGGAACGGCCTGATGCTGGCCACCCTCTCCGATGCGGCTATAGCCATGGGCCGCGAGGACTGGATGGAAGCGGCCCGGGCCAACGCCGACTTCCTCTGCTCGACGCTGCGACGCCCCGACGGCCGGTGGCTGCGCTCCTGGCAGGCCGACGGAGGCGCCCGGACGCTCGGCTACGCGGCCGACCATGCGGCGATGGTGGACGGTCTGACCCGGCTGGGCGAGGCCACCGGCGAGGCCCGCTGGACCGAGGTGGCAATCAGCAGCGCCGACGTTCTGCTGGACCGATTCAGCGACGCTGACAACGGTGGATTCCACACGACCGGAAGCGACGCCGAGGCGCTCGTGAAGCGCCCCAAGGACCTGATGGACAACGCCCAGCCATCCGCCAACAGCCTGGCCGCCGTGGCCCTGCTACGCCTCGGCGCCCTGGTCGGCGACAACCGCTACACCGAGGCGGCGGAGGGGGTCCTGAGGCTGCTCGGTCACAGCGTCGCAGAGCACCCCACGGCTTTCGGTCACCTGCTGGGGGCCGTCGACCTGTTCCACTCGGGCCTCACCGAGGTCGTGGTCACCGGAGACCGACCGGACCTCGTGGCCGCCACCGCCGGGTCCTGGCGCCCGAACGTGGTCCTCTCATGGGGCGAGCCCATCCCCGGCCCCCTCTGGACGGGTCGCGATGGTGACCGGGCGTGGGTGTGCCGTGACTTCGCATGCAGGGCCCCGGTGGACAACCCCGACGACCTCCTGGCCCAACTGGGCTGAGGTCCTGACCACCCTGCCGTCGTGGGCTACAGGCGTGCTATCAATGCCGCCCGCACGGTCATAGGAGACGGTATGCAGACAACCCTTGACTCCATCCTCGGTAGGGCCACCGAGGATGGGCGCCTTCCCGGCGTGGTCGCCGCAGTGGTGGATCGGGACGGGGTCGCCTACGAAGGGGCGTTCGGCGTGCGTTCCCTGGAAACAGGCGTGGTGATGTCCACCGACACCGTGGTCCGGGTGGCCTGGGACCTGTACGGACGGTTCGAGACGTCCGTCTACGACCACCTGGCGGGTTGACGCCGGGACTCCAACCGACAGGGTCCTCAGGTCGGAGTGCGGCTTAGACAGTGGCCTTCTCGAGGATGTGGATTCCACATGCGGAGCCGAGGCCGATGACGTGCGTCAGGCCGACCTTGGCGCCCTCGATCTGGCGGTCGCCGGCCTCGCCCCGGAGGTGCGTGGTGACCTCGTAGACGTTGGCCACACCGGTGGCGCCGATCGGGTGCCCCTTGGAGATCAGCCCGCCCGACACGTTCACGGGGGTCCGGCCGTCGCGGAACGGACCGCCGGAGTCGATGAACTCACCGGCACCGCCGGATTCGCAGAGCCCCAGGTTGTCGTAGTGGATCAGCTCGGCGGTGGCGAAGCAGTCGTGGAGCTCCACGAGGTCCAGGTCCTTCGGGCCGATGCCAGCGGTCTCATATGCCTGGGCGGCGGCGTTACGCGTCAGCGTGTTCACGTCCGGCTGGACCTGTCCGCTCTCCACCCACGGGTCGCTCGTCAGCACCGAGGCCGAGATCTTCACGGCCCGCCTCTGCGCCTCGGTGGGCATGGACCGGAGGCGCTCCTCGGATACCAGCACGACGGCGGCCGCACCGTCACCGGTCGGGCAACACATGAGGAGGGTGTTCGGGTAGCTCTGCACCGGTGAGCCCATGATCTCCTCCATGGAGAACTCCTTGCGGTACTGGGCCAGCGGGTTCAGCGTGGAGTGCTGGTGGTTCTTGTAGGCCACCCGGGCGAACTGCTCGAAGCCGACGCCGTCGTAGTCGCACGCATACTCCATGCCCGCCTGGGCGAAGACCCCCGGCATGGTCTCGGTCCCGAGGATGCCGTCCACGCCGGTTACGGCTCCGTAGCGACCGGCCGCCTCGAAGACCTTCTCCTCGGCCTTGGCACCACCGCGCAGCAGGCCCATCTTGCCCATCTGCTCGACGCCGAAGGCCAGGCCCATCTGCGCCTCGCCAGCCTTGATGGAGAGGTACACGGTGCGGATGGCGGTCGCCCCGGTGGCACACGCGTTGGTCACGTTGAACACCGGTATGCCGGTCTGGCCGATCTGCTTCTGGACCCGTTGACCCATCCCCGTCTGGGACTGGAACAGGGTGCCGGCCCCTATCACGTCCATGTCGTGGATGGTCACCCCGCCGTCGGCCATGGCGTCCATGCAGGCACGCGAGGCCAGGTCGACCGCATCCAACTCCGGGTAGCGGCCGAAGCGCGTCATCGACGTGCCCAGAACCCAAACTGCATCGCTCATCACAAGTTCTCCTTCGATCGTCCGTACAGGTCAGGCGGCCGCGTAGCCAAATGCCACGCAGTCGGTGCCGTTGTCATCCGTGCCACAGTTGAACGTGGTGAAGCGCAGGCGCATTCCCAGTTCGGCCTTCATCGGGTCCTCCAGGCCGACCACGTTGGCCCTCACCGAGGTGCCGTCGTCGGTCAGCACGATTGCCGACACGTACGGCACCGGAATGCCGGGCGCCGCCCGATAGACGACGCTGAAGGAGCGCAGGGTGGCGTCGTCAACGATGCGCACCGACCTGAACTCCTCCTTGCCGCACCTGGCGCAGGCGTTGCGGCGGTCGAAGTAGCGGGCCTGGCATCCTGCACACTCGTTCGCCGCCAGATGCGGGTCGTCTCCGATTCGCAGGTAGTCGACGATCGGCAACTGGGTCGGGACCTCGACGGCTTCCGTGGCTTCCTGGGTCATGTGATTCCTCCGGCGTCAGGTCAGAACTCAGGGCTGTCCGGACAGTACCGGTCGTCGCCGGACTGCTGCCAGCCGGGCCGAGGCCCGGCGGAGGTCGTAGTCACCAGGAGCCGATGTGTAGCACCTCGTCCAGCGGGCGCCGGCCCCTTGCCGTCGATCGACTGGAGCGGGCTCCAGATGGCTCCGGATGACCGATGGCGATCGCTCCGACGGCGCGGGCCTCGTCGGGGACACCGAAGCGACGACGTACCGCCGCCTCGTGCTCGAACAGCCCGAAGAAGCAGCAGCCCAGGCCGGCCTCCACGACGAGGAGTTGGAGGGCGAGGGCCGCGAACGCCGCATCGGTCAACCAGTACGGAACCGACCAGGCCTCCGACCCGGCGCCAAGGCCGGTGGCCGCCTTGTCGGACTCTGCATAGCGGGCCAGGTAGCGGCTGGGGAGGCCGAACGGCACGACGATGGCCGGAGCGACCAGGAGACCGGGCCAGGGGAACCCCACCCGCCTCTCGGCCGACAGGGTCGTCTCCCAGTAGGACTCAACGTCGGCACCCTCCAGAAGGAGGAACTCGACGCCCTGGCAGTTCCCTGCCGTCGGAGTCCTACGGGCGGCGTCGACCAGGTTGTCCAGCAGGCCGGCACCGAGGGGCTCCGGGGTGAACGACCTACAGGACCGTCGATCTCCCAAGGCGTCGGAGACGGTCACCGGGAGCGCCGCCACCGCTGGATCAGAGGTACTTCTCGAGGTCCTCGGCGAGTGCCCAGCCAATCGCCACCAGGACGTCCCCGTTGGCGGCATCCAGACCATCGAAGTAGGCGACGATGTCAGCCTGGATCTTTTCAGGCTTGAGGCTGGAATGGTCGAACAGGCAGGCCTGGGTGCCCTTGCCCGGCGAGATGAAGCGGCGCTCGTCGTAGGCCAGCGTGGAGAGGCCGAAGCGCTTCACGAAGCGCCGACCCCACGCCCGCTCCTCGCCCGAGGCCTTGTGGCCGGGGCGCGGGACGATGTCGGAGAGGACCTTGAGGGCCTCGAACCCGGAAGGTTCGTTGAACCGTGACCCGATGACGACGTCCTCGTCGGGGAAGGCCAGCACGGCCCGACGCAACTGCTCCGAGACCAGCGCCCGAAGCACCGTGTCCCGCCTGGAGGTCCTGTAGACGGACGCCAGGCCGACGATGACGCTCGGTGTCCCACCGATGCGCTCCAGGGTGCAGAAGGCGAAGCCCTTCAGGCGGCCCCCCTCGCGGACGGTGGTGACCAGCACCCACTCCTCGGTCTGCTTGGAGATCAGGCCGATGCCGAACGGATTCGGCCCCACCGCGCACAGATCCGCCATCTCCTCGATCTCGGCATCGCCGAGCATCGTGCAATCTTTGGTTTCAACCTCAATCGCCATCGGCTCAGGTGCCTCCGATTCCGCCTCCGCTACCCCCTCCATCCTGCCGGTCGGGACCCCTTATCCCAACCCGGGGCCCCGGCCACCGTGCATCGCGGGCAGGCCCGCAGCGCCTCGGAGCAGGTTGTTCAGCCGGTCAGGACCGAGTCGGCACCCAGCAGCACCCTGATCTCACCGACCAGGCCGCCGGCCGGATCCACCGAGAAGTCCTCCGGGAGCCGCAACACCTGGCTGTCCCCCAGGTGGAGGTACACCTCGGAATCCCCGGGGTGGGCGACCAGCAGCACCTTCAGCTCGGCGATGGTCTCCTCCCGGATGCGATCCACGGGAAGACGGACGCGGATCGGCCTGGTCTGGACCAGCTGTTCCGCGTCCAGCACCTCCACCTCGTGGCAGATCAACTTCGGGAGGTCGTCGCGACGGTCCACACGACCCTTGACCAGCACGATCCTGTCATCGTCCAACTTGTGGCCGTGTTCGGTCATCGTCTTCGGGAAGACCATGACCTCCATGACACCCGCCAGGTCCTCCAGGTCGAAGACGGCCATCAGGTCCCCGCGCCTCGTCCACTTCTTGGAAAGGTTCGTGACCACGCCGCCGACCACCCTGAACGATCCGTCGTCCACCTCGGCCAGGTCGTCGATGCTGGAGTTGGCCCGACGCCTCAGGGCACCCTCGTAACCGGTGAGCGGATGGTCGGACACGTACAGGCCCAGCATCTCCTTCTCGAAGGCCAGACGGGTCGTCTTGTCGAACTCCACGTCGGCGACCACGGCCCTCTCCTCGAACTCCGGCCCGTCGGTGCTCTCGCCGAACAACGACATGACGCCCATGTCGTGCTCCTTTCGGCGGGCCACCGTATGGTCGATGATCTGCTCGTGGGCGTGCAGGAGTCCCTGGCGTGGGTGGCCCATCGCATCGAAGGCCCCGGCCTTGATCAACGACTCCACGGTCCGCTTGTTCAGGACCGTGGTGTCGCAACGCTCTGCGAAGTCGTAGAAGTCCTCGAACGGGCCGTCAGCGGCCCGCTCGGCCTCAATCAGTTCCACCAGCCCCGTCCCCACGTTGCGGACGGCGGAGAGCCCGAAGACGATCCGTCCCGGCGACTCCCCCGTCGAGGCATCCAGCGTCGGCACCGGCTCGAAGTCCGACCCTGCCACGTTGATGTCCGGAACCTCCACCGCGATCCCCAGCACCCGGCACTCGTTCAGGTACACGGCAGCCTTGTCCAGGTTGGACCTCACGCTGGTTAGGAGGGCCGCGAGGTACTCGACCGGGTAGTGGGCCTTCAGGTAGGCAATCTGGTAGGCGATGAGGCCGTAGCCGTAGGAATGGCTCTTGTTGAACGCGTAGTCGGCGAACTGCTCGATGATGTCGAACAACTCCTCGCCCAGCGCCCCTCCGTAGCCCGTGGCATCGCAGCCGCCCACGAAGCTGGCCCGTTCCTGCTGCATGAGCTCGCGGATCTTCTTGCCGCAGGCCTTCCTCAGGTTGTCAGCGTCGGCCAGCGAATAGCCGGCGAACTTCTGCGCCACCCGCATGACCGACTCCTGGTAGATCATCAGGCCGTAGGTGTCGGACAGGAGCTCCTCGGCGTCGTCGTGGAAGTACTTGACCTCCTGCCGGCCGTTCTTGCGATCTGCGTAGTCGTTGTGCATGTTGGCTGCCATCGGCCCGGGTCGGTACAGGGCGACCAGGGCGGCCACGTCCTCGAAGCTGGACGGGGCCAGGGAGCGCATGAGGGACCGCATCGGGCTGGACTCCAGTTGGAACACCCCGATGGAGTCACCACGGGCCAGCATCTCGAAGGTGGCCCGGTCGTCCAGGTCCACAGCGTCAATGTCGACCACCTCTCCCCTGCAGCGCTCCACGTGGACCAGCGTGTCGGTGATCACGTCAAGGTTCCGCAGGCCCAGGAAGTCCATCTTGAGAAGGCCCAGGTCCTCGATGCCATGCATCTCGTACTGGGTGACGACGGCTGCGTCCTCGGGGTCCTGACCCGACTCCGGCTTGCGCTGGATCGGCACGTACTCGGTGAGCGGCTCGCGGGTGATCACCACCGCTGCCGCGTGGATCCCGTCCTGGCGTCTGAGCCCCTCCAGACCCCTTGCGACGTCGACAACAGCGCGGACGTCGTCGTCGCTGGTGTACATGTCGCGCAGGTCGGCTGCCATCTTGAAGCCGTCGGCGTGCTTCTCGGTCTCCGTGAGGCACGCTGCCAGCGGAGTGTCCCTCCCCAGGATCAGCGGCGGCATGGCCTTGGCGATGCGGTCGCCCATCACATACGGGTAGCCCAGCACCCGGGCGGCGTCACGGACCGCGGCCCGGGCCTTGATCTGGGAGAAGGTCACGATCTGGGCGACGTGGTCCCGGCCGTACTTCTCGGCGGCATACCGGATCATCTCGTCTCGGAACCTGGAGTCGAAGTCCATGTCGATGTCGGGCATCGAGATCCGGCTCGGGTTCAGGAAGCGTTCGAAGAGCAGGTCGTAGCGGATCGGATCCAGGTCGGTGATCCAGAGGCTGTAGGCCACAGCACACCCGGCGGCGCTTCCCCGCCCTGGGCCGACCCGGATGTCCTGCTGGCGGGCGTGTCGGATCAGGTCCCAGGTGATGAGGAAGTAGGAGGAGAACCCCATGTCGCTGATCGTCCGCAGTTCGTAGACCAGGCGTTCCACCACCCGATCCTCGAGTTGGTCTCCCCACCTCCTCCGTGCGCCCTCGAAGGTGAGGTGCTCCAGGTAGGCGTCGGCACCGTCGAATCCCTCCGGGATGGGGAAGTCCGGCAGCCGGGGCTTGCCGAACTCGATCTCCACGTTGCACCGTTCGGCGATCCAGAGCGTGTTGTCGCAGGAATCCGGTAGGTGGCGGAACAGCTCCCGCATCTCGTGGGAGGTCTTCAGGTAGTGCTCCTCCCCCGAGAACCTGAAGCGGTTCGGGTCGCTCATCAGCGAGCCGGTCTGCACACAGAGGAGGGCGTCATGCGCCCGAGCGTCCTCCCTGTGGGTGTAGTGGCTGTCGTTGGTGGCCAGCAGCGGTGCGCCCAACTGCTTGGCGATCCGTTCCAACTGGGGGTTGGTTCGATGCTGTTCGGGCATCCCCTGGTCCTGGAGCTCTATAAAGAGGTTGTCTTTTCCGAAGATCTCCTGGAGGCGGGCCGCCTTGATCAGGGCGTCGTCGTAGTCGTCACGCAGCAGGGCCTGGAGCACATGGCCACCCAGGCAACCCGTGGTGGCGATGATTCCATCGCTGTGCTCGGACAGGACCTCCCAATCGACACGGGGCTTGTAGTAATAGCCCTCCAGGAACGCCCTGCTGGCCAACTGGATGAGGTTGCGGTAGCCGGCCTGGTTCTCGGCCAGGAGCGTCAGGTGGTACATGAGCTTCCGACCACCGTCTGTCTCGCCGCCGGAGTCGTCCACGCGCCCCCGCCGGGATGGCCTCTCGAACCTGGTGTCATGGGCCATGTAGGCCTCCGTGCCCAGGATCGGCTTGATGCCACGGTCCCGGCAGGCCCGGTAGAAGTCCAGGATCCCGTACATGTTCCCGTGGTCGGTGATCCCCAGGGCCGTCTGGCCATCGGCCACTGCGGCATCGACTAGGTCACCAACTCGCGCAGCTCCGTCCAGCATCGAGAACTCGGTGTGGACGTGCAGGTGGGTGAACCCGCTGCTCATCGGGTGGCGGCGATCACAGGTAGGTGCCGTGCCGGGCGTCCGGGCTGTCATCGGTTCCGCCGGGCTCCAGTTCGGGAGGCCGCATACCTGCCAACTGCTGCTGTGCGGCCACCTGCTGGGCGAACAGAGTGGCCTGAATTCCCTGGATCAGCCCCTCCATCCAGCCCACCAATTGGGCCTGGGCGATCCTCAACTCGTCGACGCTGGGCGCAGCCTCGTCGGTGAAGGGAAGCGCCAGGCGTCCGAGCTCCTCGCGGAGGTCGCCTGAAAGGGCCGATCCCAGCTCGGTGACCGAGGTCTCGTAGATCTCGCGGAGACGATCCCTGCTTGGTTCGTCGAGCGTCGCCGAACGCACCTCCTCGAGGAGTTGGCGCATCATCGTGCCGACCCGCATGACCTTGGCCGGATGCTCGATCGACTCGTCGATCTCGTCGTCGGGTTCCCCACCGGGCATCTCCGAGGCCTCCGTGAGCACCTCGGGTTCGACTGGCTCCGGTGGTCGTTGGAGGTCGTCGGGCATCGTCCCGGACTCTATGCCCATCTGCACCCGCCCAGAGGACCTCCACCGGAGGACATCTAAAGGGGCCGGGAGCCGCCCCTCAGGTGACCACGGCAAGCACGGGAACGAGCATCTCGTCGGGTGTCAGGGAGCCATGTCGACCGATCAGGTGGATCGACGTCGACTCCGCCGGATCCACGAAGGCCACCGGATCGCGTGCCAGCACGGCCACGTCACCCAGCCTGGCCCGGGCCACCGCCGTCACCTCGGGCCCCAGCCATCCGTCGGAGACCACCTCGTCCACCGACCGGACCCAACCCACCGGATCGAAGGCCTGGTGGCATGCCGCTAGCAGGTCGGCGGCGGCACCGGGCCGGGAATGGAGCCAACGGAAGCGGGCCTCACCACTCTGGCCGTCCACCAGGGTGGTGACCGAAGGTGGAAGGTGGACAAGGTTTCCTCCCACGTGCACCAGGCCGTGGTCGGCGGTCACGACGATCGCCGTACCTGCCGGGAGTCGCTCGGCCAACTCCCCGACCATCGCGTCGCATGACGCCAACTCCTCCTCGTAGCGATCGGCCAGGCCGAACTCGTGGGCCATCCTGTCTATGTCGTCCCAGTAGGCGTACACGAACGGTTCGCCGCCTGCGAAGGCCTCCACCGCCCGGGTAACCAGGCCGGAGCGGTCCCGGTACCCCATGAGGCGCGTGTCGGAGAGGTGGGCTGCCGTGAAGCCGGACTCCGAGAATGCCTCCCTCGTCACGACCGGCGGCCACTGCGCCCCGAACAACTCACATGGCTGGAACTCCCGCGGATCGTGTCGAAGACGGGCATCCCCGTCGCCCGTCGACCAGCGGAGGGCGTTCAGCACCTCGGCGTGGGCCGGCCTCCCGGGCGCACCGACAGCGATCCGATAGCCGACCAGCCCGTGACGGCCCGGTGGCTCGCCGGTGGCTATAGATGTGAGGGCAGCAGCCGTGGTGGACGGGGCGACGGTGGTGATCGCTCCACCTGCGAAGCCCGTCAGGTTCGGAGTGATTCCCGGACGCGACCGCAACTGTTCCCAGCCGAGGCCGTCGAGCACCAGCAGGAGCGTGCGACGGGCTCCGAGCACCTCATCGGGAAGCCAGGACGGCCATCCACCCGGCACCAGGTCGCCCTGCATGAGTGCGGGTACCAGGCCCGTGACGCAGCCGTCGTCGTATGCCGGGGCCACCGGCGCCGGATGTCCACCCACGGCCTGCATGGACCGACCGTACTGCCGGCCCACGCCTGCCGGCGCCGCGTGAAGTCGCCAGCAGGCGTGGTCCCGGCGCCACCGGGTCTAGGATCCACCGACGTGAAGGTCTCGACGCGGGGTGACTACGCAAGCCGCGCCCTGCTGTCCCTGGCCCTCCATGGTGACGGCCAGACACCCCGGTCGGTTCGCGAGATCGCCGACCAGACGGGCCTTCCGCAGCCCTACCTGGAACAGATCCTGCTCGCCCTGAAGGGTGCCGGCCTGGTGCGCTCCAAGCGAGGCGTGGGTGGCGGCTACGTGCTGGCCAGGATGCCGTCGTCGATCCTGCTGGCCCAGATCGTGTCCGCCGTGGACGGACCGATAGTGGCCGGCGACTTCAGCGACCCCCACACGGACGGGGCGTGCGACCACGAGGGCCAGTGCGTCCTGCTGTCCATCTGGGCCAGTGCCGGAGCCCACATGCGCGAGTACCTGGATTCCTTCACCCTGGAGGACATCGCGGCCATGGCGCGTGGCGACATCTCCTGGCCCAACGCCTAACCGGTCAGGCATGCAGGTTCAGCCAGCCGGGTCCGCCAGTTGATCGGATGGCTCCGGTTCACCCAGGCCATCCAGGATCTCCCGCAGGTCCTTCGGCAGGGGTGAATCGAATTCGAGGCGCTCACCGCTCACCGGGTGGTCGAAGGAGAGGTGGGCGGCGTGCAGGAACGGTCTCTCCAGGACCAGGCCGCTGCGTTCGCCCCCGTAGGTGCCGTCACCCACCAGCGGATGGCCGATCGCCGAGAGGTGGACTCGGATCTGGTGGGTCCGTCCCGTCTCCAACCTGCAGGTCACCAGGGACACCTCCGGGGTTGCCCACGATGCCGAAACCTCGTAGCCGGTCCTGGCCGGCCGACCCGAGCCGACAACCGCCATGCGGGTCCGGTCCCTGGGCGATCGCCCCACCGGAGCGTCCACCACGCCCTTGGCCGCCTCGAACCGTCCCCATGCCAATGCCTGGTAGCGCCGTCCGACGGACCGATCGGCCAGTTGCGCCACGAGCGAGTCGTAGGCCACCTGGGTGCGGGCCACGGCAAGCGCCCCGGACGTTCCCAGGTCCAGCCTGTGCACGATGCCCGGCCTCGCCGCCGAGCCGACCCCGGCGATCTCCGGATGGCTGGAAAGCAGCCCGTTGACCAGCGTCCCGGTCTGGTTGCCGGCTCCGGGATGGACCACGAGGCCCGACGGCTTGTCGACGACCAGCACGTCATCGTCGACATAGAGAACCCCGAACCGAACCGACGGTTCCGGGCCCGGCACGTGCTCCGCCTCGCGCTCGAATCCGGTGACCACCAGGTCATCGCCCTCATGGACCCGCCGCGACCGCTGGTACACCACCTCGTCGCCCACCGAGACCCGGCCGGCCGCCAGGGCGGCAGCGGCCCTGTTGCGGCTCACGTCAGCCAGCAACGAGACGACCCGGTCAATCCTCTCGCCATCCAGTGCCGGAGGAATCGACTCGCGAAAGCCCACCCCGTCGCTCATGAGCCCCACCACCGCCAGGCGAGCAGCCCCCCAGCTACCACGATGGTGGCGTCAGCCAGGTTGAACACCGGCCACCACTGCAGGTCCACGAAGTCGACCACCGCACCTCCGAGGAACCCCTCGCCGGCCCGAAAGGCCCTGTCGGCAAGATTCCCGATGGCTCCGCCAACGATCGCACCCACGGCGACCCTCGCCACCTGATCCTCGGTGGTAGCTCCCTGGCGCACCAGCAGGACGAGCACCACCAGTACCAGAAGGCTGAGGAGTGGGCCGAGGCCCTCGCCGCGACTGAATGCGGCACCGGTGTTGAAGACGAGATGGAGGCGGAGCGTCCAAAAGAGGTCGATGTTGCGATCCTCGAGCGCACCGGACGCCCACCACTTGGTGAGCTGGTCCAGGCCCAGGATCGCCGTGCCCGCCAGCAGCGGCGTCGCCCACCGGCGCCACTGGCCGGCTAGAACCGTCACCGCCGGCCCAGTCCCCCGACCTTGAACTCGACCCGCTCTGATGCCCACGGGATGGCAACCAGTCGCTCCTTGGGCACGTTCCTGCCCGAGACGACACAGACCCCGTAGACGCCTTTGCGGATCCGCTCCAGGGCGGCGTCTATCTGGTCCACCGCATCGCGTGCCTGGGCACTCAGGGCGAGGTCCAGGTCGCGTTCCACGGCCAGGGTGTCACCCTCGCCAGACTCGTCATCGAACTGCACGTCTCCCGGATCGCGGTCCTCCAGGAGGGAGTCAGCCTCGGCCTTGAGGATGTCCGCGCTGCGTACGTACCGTGTGCGTTCCTCGAGCAGCGCACGCTTCTGCTGATCCACGAACTTCGCTCCAAACGGAGATTTCTTGGCAGGCGCCTTCTTGACAGGCGCCTTCTTGGCTACGGCAGCCTTCTTGGCAGGCGCCTTCTTGGCTACGGCAGCCTTCTTGGCAGGCGCCTTCTTGGCTACGGCAGCCTTCTTGGCAGGCGCCTTCTTGGCTACGGCAGCCTTCTTGGCAGGCGCCTT
>CAJWFS010000038.1 GCA_913030665.1 uncultured Acidimicrobiaceae bacterium | reverse complement strand
TTGGGTAGCAGCGACGCCTGCACCGCCTGGAAGAAGAACAACGGCACCCGGGCGACAAGCAGGGCGTTCAGGAATCGTCCGGCCTCGTCACGCTGCGTCGACGCGGCCAGGAGCTCGACGGCCAGGGGGCTGACGTTCAGCACGATCGCCGTGGATACTGACGCCACCAGCAGGAACCCCATGGCCGGAGCCAGTGCGGCCAGCTCGGCGCGACGGCCCGGAGCAACGATGTCCGGCTCCGGCGGGGATGCCTCCGGCCCACGGGCCACTGAGCGTCGGCCGGTCAGGGCGGCGGCCACCCCCAGGAACGGTGCGCCACCCACGGCCAGCCCGTACACCGCCACATCGTCGGTGAGCACCAGCGAGCCGATCCCGACCAGCAGCAGGCGACCGATGCCGTCGCCGATGAAGTAGCGGCCGTAGCCGCCGAACCGGCCGAGGCCGGCAAGCACCCCGCGCACCAGGTGACCGGCCCCCAGCCCGACCAGGACAAGGAGCAGCGCGACGAACAGGATGCCCTGGCCTGCGAAGAGGCTGTCCACGATCCACGGTGCGGCCATCACCGCGACCACCGCCAGGGCCAGGGCCAGGGAACCGCCCAGGATGGCCGCCGGACGGACCACGGACCGCAGCCCGTTGGCGGACCTCCCGGCGATGACGCGCGCCGTCTCCTGCTCGAGCGGCTGGAAGAACCCGGGGCCCAGCAGGAAGCTGAGCGCCCAGAGCAGGCCGACCGGCGTGTAGGCCTCGGCGCCGAGGTCCCGGGAAGCAAGCGTGATGAAGGTGTAGGCGGCCAGGCCGTTGACCACCAGGCCGCCACCGACGGCGACCGTGCCCTCGGGCAGCCTGTCCAGGATCCGCATCAGCATCTGTCGGGCGCTTCCGGCATCCGGTCGGGCGGTCAGCGACCGATGCCCACGAAACCGACGCCCAGGTCACGCCAGGGTCCCGGGTCCAGCAGGTTCCGGGCGTCGACCACCGCCCGGCCGGCCATGGCCGCCACTGCGTCGGACGGAACCACCTCGGTGTACTCGGGCCACTCCGTCAGGACCAGCAGGACGTCGGCCCCGGCGCAGGCGTCCAACGGGCTTTCGGCCACGACGACGACGTCGGGCACCGGACCTCGCCGGACCGGCACCGTCGGGTCGTGTGCGGTGACCAAGGCTCCAGCGGCCAGGAGGCGCTCCACGATCTCGAGTGCGGGGGAGTCCCGCAGGTCGTCGGTTCCCGCCTTGAAGGTGAGGCCCCAGACGGCCACCGACCGACCGGCCAGGTCACCGCCGACGGCCCGACGGACCTTGTCCACTATCCGGTCGAACTGCTGGCGGTTCACCTGGATGGCGCTGTCCAGGAACTCGAAGTCGTACCCGGCCTGTCCCGCCTGGTGGATGAGTGCCCGGGAGTCCTTCGGGAAGCAGCTCCCTCCCCAACCCGGGCCCGGCCGGAGGTGGCTGGCGCCGATGCGCTGGTCGTAGCCGAGGGCCAGCACGACGTCGTCGATGTCGGCGCCGACGCCCTCGCAGACGGCGGCTATGGCGTTGGCGAACGAGAGCTTGGTCACCAGGAAGGCGTTGGCGGCGTACTTGATGGTCTCGGCCGACGCCGGGTCGGTGAGGACCATCGGGGCATCGATCCCGTCGTAGAGGGCCCGCACGATCTCGGTGGCGCTCTCGACGTCGCTGCCGATGACGATCCGGTCGGGTCCCAGGAAGTCGGCCACAGCGGTGCCCTCACGCAGGAACTCCGGGTTCGACGCCACGGACACGTCGTCGCGATCGATGATCCCGGAAACAACGACGGTGGTCCCGACCGGCACCGTGGACTTGTTCACGACGACCGCCCCTGCGGCCAGCGACGCACCGATGGATGCGGCAGCGGCCTCCACGTACGAGAGGTCCACGGAACCGTCCGGGGCGTGCGGGGTGGGCAGGCACAGGAACACAACCTGGCGGTCGACGACCGAACCGGCCACGTCGGCCGTGAACCCCAGGCGGTCGGCGGCCAGCCCCTCGAGCACGAGCTCGGACAGGCCGTCCTCCACTATCGGCACCTGGCCCGCCTTCAGGCGTTCGACCTTGTCGACGTCCACGTCGGCGCAGAGCACGTCGTGGCCCAGGTGGGCCAGGCAGGCGCCGGTGGTCAGGCCGACGTAGCCGGTACCGATTATCGCCAGTCGGGCCATGGTGGCGAGTCTCGCATGGTGCGACCCAATCCCCGACGCCCCACCGGTTCGCCGATCGGGCGACCCTCCGGTCGCAGCCGGCTCAGCCTTCGGGCGGTGCGGTCACCTTCGGCATGCAGAGGCCGTCCAACTCGGTGATCTCGATGCGGTCGCGGTTCTCCCACGTCACCTCGAGCGACGGGTCGCGCTGCAACCGGTACTCGCGGAACGACATGTCCATGGCGTCGAAGGCCACGAGGCGACCGGACAAGCCGTCGCCCAGGCCCAAGATGAGCTTGATGGCCTCGAGCGCCTGGATGGAGCCCACGATCCCGGGCAGCACGCCGAGGACGCCGGCCTCGGCGCAACTGGGTGCGAACTCGGCGGGGGGGGCCTCCGGGAGCATGTCGCGGTAGGTGACGCCGCTGCGGGGGTCGAACACCGTGACCTGGCCCTCGAACCGGAAGATCGAGCCGTGGACCACGGGGATGCCCAGCTTCACCGTGGCGTCGTTGAGCAGGTAGCGGCTGGGGAAGTTGTCGGCGCCATCCACCACGACGTCGTACCCGTCGAGGATCTCCATGATGTTGTCGGCGCCCAGTCGGACGTCGTAGGTGACGACGTCCACGTCCGGGTTGAGTGCGGTGAGGGTCTTCTTGGCCGAGTCGACCTTTCGGTCGCCCACCCGATCCAGGTTGTGGAGGATCTGCCGCTGCAGGTTCGACTCGTCCACGACGTCCATGTCGACGATGCCCAGCCTGCCGACGCCGGCAGCCGCCAGGTACATGGCGGCGGGCGAACCGAGGCCGCCGGCGCCCAGCAGGAGGACGCTGGCGTCCAGCAACTTGAGCTGGCCCTCCTCCCCCACCTCGGGGAGGAGCAGGTGGCGCTGGTAGCGGTTGCGCTGCTCGGAGGTGAGGGTGCGCGGCGTACGCCACTCGCGGCCCTCGTCCTTCCAACGGTTGAAGCCACCGTCCATCGACACCACGTTGGAGTAGCCGAGCTGCTGGAGCGTGTCTGCGGCGAAGGCCGAACGGACGCCACCTGCGCACATCACGACGATCGCCCTGTCGCGGTCGGTCACCCGGTTCTCGATGCCGGACTCCAGGTTGCCCCGGGGAATGTGCATCGAGTCGGGAATCGCCCCCTGCTCGAACTCGTCCGGCTCGCGCACGTCGAGGAGCAGGTGGCCAGCGGCCAGCAGGGCCTCGGCCCCGGCCGGGTCGGTCTCGGTGATGCGAGAACGGGCATCGGCCAAGAGGTCTCTGAACGTCGCCATACGGGAAAGCCTACCAAGTAGGTCGGGATTCATCCACCACGTGCTGGGGCCGGCCGACTATCCGTGGCAGGACCTCGCTTATCGACCCCCGGACGTTGACGGTGGCCAGGTGGTCCATCTCGGTCGGCGAGCCGTTCACCACCACGACTGCCGCCCCGTTGTCGACCGCCTCCGGGACCATCAGGGCCACCGGGTAGACGCCCAGCGTGGAGCCAACGGCGAGCAGGACGTCGCATTCCCGGGCCGCCGCCAACGAGCGTTCCATGTCGCCTTCGAACAGGCCCTGGCCGAAGCTCACGGTGGCCGACTTGAGGAGGCCACCGCAGGCGTCGCAGTGGGGGTCCAGGTCGCCTGCCCGCACCCGGTCCAGGACCACGTCGATGTCGGCACGCCAGTCGCAGCCGAGGCACATCGCCCGGCGGACCGTGCCGTGGACCTCGACGACGAGGGCGGGGTCGGTTCCGGCCAGCACGTGCAGGCCGTCCACGTTCTGGGTCACGAGGGTGTGGAGGCGGCCGCCGACCTCCAACGGGCGCAGGGCCCTGTGCCCCTCGTTGGGTTCGACTCCGTCCCACATGCCGCCATGGGCGAGGACCTCCCAGCGGGCCCGGCGAACGCCCGAATCGGCCATGAAGTAACGAATGTCGGAGGCCTTCTCGGCCTCGGGATTCTTCGTCCACACCCCTTCGGGCCCACGGAAGTCGGGGATTCCGCTGTCGGTCGATATCCCAGCCCCGGTCAGCACCGTGACAGAGGCCGCACCGGCCACCAGGTCCGCCGCTACGAGGACCGCCGCCTCGAGCGCCTCGGCTGGTCGCTCCCCCCGATCCTGCATCGTCAGAGCCTCGCAGGACACGGCCTCCACCACCACAATCCTCCGGAAACTGGTCCGACAGCACCGCCCGGACCGACACCCGACCCCTCCCTCGGGCCGACCACCGGGCGACACGATGCCGACGCCTCCGGGCGTCGGCATCGTCGCGTCAACGCGTCGTTCAACCCCCGGAGGTGAAGGAGCAGGCCAGGTCCACCAGGAGGCGGACGCCGAAGCCCGTACCGCCCCGGGTGACCTCGCAGTCATCGCCATCGGCGAAGGCCGGACCGGCGATGTCCAGGTGGGCCCACGGAATCCCGTCGGCCACGAACTCGCCGAGGATCAGGCCGGCCGTGATGGCTCCGCCGTGGGGACCACCGATGTTCTTCATGTCGGCAACCGGTGAATCCACCATGCGCCTGTAGTCCGCGGGAAGCGGCAGGCGCCAGACGCGCTCACCGGTGCGGGCCGAGGCGCCCTCCACCTGGGCCAGGAAGCCGTCGTCACGGCCCATGAGGCCCGCTATCCGGGGGCCGAGGGCCACCATGCAGGCGCCGGTGAGGGTGGCCAGGTCCACGATGGCGTCCGGCTTCGCCTCGGATGCCATCGACAGGGCGTCGGCCAGCACCAGGCGACCCTCGGCGTCGGTGTTCAGGACCTCGATGGTCTTCCCGTTGCGGATCGTGAGCACGTCGCCGGGGCGGGTGGCGTCGCCGCCGAGCATGTTGTCGGTCATGGGCAGGTACGCCCGCACCCGACACCGCGGCGCCAGCACCGGCAGCACCGACATGGCCCCGACCACGGCCGCAGCTCCACCCATGTCCATCTTCATGTCCATCATGCCCACGCCGGACTTGATGGACAGGCCGCCGGAATCGAAGGTGAGCCCCTTGCCCACGAGCGCCAGGGTGCCCTTCGGGCGCCCCTTCGGCGTCCAGGTGAGCTCCACGAAGCGGGGTGGCTGGGTGGAGCCCCGGCTGACGCCCAGCAGGCCACCCAGGCGGGCCCGCCTGATCGCCGCCTCGTCCAGGACCTTCACCGTGAGGCCGCGGTCGCGCGCCATCCGGCGCACCCGGTTGGCGAACTTCGGCGGCGTCAGGCTGCCGCCCGGTTCGTTCACCAGGTCCCGGGCCAGCTTCACGCCCTCGACCACCGCCGTCGCCTGCTCCACGGCGGTACGGACCCCGGCCGCCGTGCTCCCCACGAGGGTCACCCGGCTGAGGCGGTCCTCGTCCTTCGTGGACTTGTACCCGAACCTGTAGAGCGCCAGGGCCGTGCCCTCCACCACCGCCCGGGCTGCCTCGGGCCGGGGAACCGCTTCCGTCACCGAGGCCAGGTCCAGGGCCAGCGAACGCCGCCCCCTGACCGCCCGGGCCAGGCAGGCCGATGCCCGCCTGAGGCCATCCGGGTCGACCCTGTCGGCCGGACCCAGGCCCACGGCCACCACCAGGCGCCCCGCGGCGGGAACCACCTGCACCTGGTCGACCTTGGCCGTGAACCCCAGGCGACCCAGGTCACCGCGGTCCAGGCCAGCCGGCAGCGGCCCGTCACCGGTCAGGACCTCGGTGGTGAGACCGTGGGCCACGACCTCGGCACGGGCCGGAGCCCTACGGGCGGTGGAGAACTGGATTGGCATAAGGGTTCCTCCTAGAGCGATCTACGACGGTCGTGCGGGCTGTAGGCCCGGTCATCCCCGGTCGGAGGGCGACCCGTCCGGCACGGAGCGGGTGGCCAGCGAGACCCCCTCCCGCCAGCGCGCCAACGTCCACACCAGGTCCGACAGCCGGTTCAGGTACGGCACGACGGAGGATCCCTCGGCGGCGACCGGGAAGGCGGAACGCTCCGCCCGTCGACACACCGTGCGGGCCACGTCGAGGCGGGCCGCCACCTCCTCCTCCCCGGGAACCACGAACTCCGTCGGCGGCTCGAATCGACCCGACACGTCGTCTATGAGGCCCTCCAGGCGCACCACCATCTCCGGTGTGGACAGCGAGCCCGACTCGGCCAGCAGGTCCAGTCGGTCGGGGTTGCAGGCCAGCTCTGCCATCACCAGCCAGAGGTCCCGTTCCAGGCCCAGGAGGATCTCGGCCAGTTCGCCGGTGGCGGCCGCACGGGCCAGGCCCAGGAATGCCTGGAGCTCGTCCACATCGCCGTAGGCGGTCGGCCGTGGGGAGTCCTTGGCCACACGTCCACCGTGGAACAGCCCGGTAGTGCCGTCGTCACCCTTGCGTGTGTAGACCTTCATCGCTGCTCCGAGCCCTCCGCCAGACGGCGGATCCTACCCACGGGTCGTCCGACAGGCCCGACCCCTCAGGCCAGGGCCGCCCTGGCCACGAGGTCCATACCGAAGGCGGTCAGGATGGCCAGGTACAACAGTCCGGTGGCAGCCATCACCGCCGAGTACTGCCGTTCCCTGAGCGCCGCCCGGGTCGCAATCACGAGCACCAGGGTGGACACGGTGCACGCCACCCAGAACCAGCCCAGCAGGCCGTTGTAGCCATCGGGGATGGATCCGTCCAGCACCGAGAGCATCCCCGTCGGCCAGAGCAGGACGAGCAGCTCAAAAGGCCAGACCAGGCCCGTCCAGGACACCAGCTCCAGGAGGGGCCCACGGGCCAGCCCGGGCTGCACCAGGTACCAGTGCCCGAGCAGCATGGCGCTGGTGACCGCTCCCAGGAAGACGGAACCGACCAGTGTCCGGGCCACGGCCAGCAGGGCCGGGTCGCCTGCGGCCACCCCTCCGGCCACCAGGCCGACGAGGCCCAGGAGGGGCGCTATTAGGTCCAGCCACGGAGGGAACTCGGGCACGGCGTCGTCGTAGTCGACCCGGTCGCGGTCGATGCCGGTCATGGCCGCCACCCTCGCCGTCCGGCGTTCCTCCACCCCACGCTGGCCCGCAACTCCGGCCCGGCGGCGCAGGACCGAGACGACCATGGCCACGACAGTGGCGACCACCACGGCCACAGCCGAGGCGTCCCTGACGGGAACCGGATCAAGGGCCAGACCGGCGACGACTCCGCCAGCGGCCAGGAGGCCGAAAGTGATCCGGATCGTCCAGCCGTAGCCGATGCCGACCTCGCGGCGCCGACCCGTCAGCCACATGAAGAACAGCCCGCCGACCGCCCACTGGAGCAGGAAGGTGGCAGGATCGAGGTCGATCACGCCTGACCCGGAAGCATCCGAATGCTCAGCCGTCGACCACGGCGAGGCCATGGTCGATCCGGTTCATGGCGTCGGGACCGTCGACGGTGGCCACCACGATGTCCTCCAGTCGTGCGCCCCACGAATCCGGCACGTAGATGCCCGGCTCGACCGAGAAGGCATGGCCAGCCACGAGCGGCAGGTCGTTGCCGGCCACGATGTTGGGGTGCTCATGGGCCTCCACGCCGATGCCGTGACCCGTCCGGTGCACGAAGTACTCCCCGTAGCCGGCGTCGTCGATGACCCGCCGGGCCGCCGCGTCCACGTCCTCGCACGGCGTGCCGACCGTGGCCGCCGCCACACCGGCCGCATGCGAGCTGTGCAGCACCGCGTAGAGCTCGGCGAAGCCCGCCGGGGGCTCACCGACGTGCACGCACCGTGTTATGTCCGAGCAGTAGCCGACCTCGTCCGGCCCGGCCATGGTGCCGCCGATGTCGAACAGCACGCCCTCGTCCGCACGGATGACGCGGCCACCCGGTTCATGGTGGGGGCTGGCCGCATTCGGACCTGAGGCCACGATCACGAAGTTCACCCTGTGGTGGCCCTCGTCCAGGATCCGCCGGCCGATCTGGGCCGCCACGTCGGCCTCGGTCCGCCCGACCAGCGCCACCTTGCCGGCCTGTACGTCGGCCAGGATGCGGTCCACCGCCGCGCCCGCCTGACGCAGCGCCTCCACCTCGGCGTCGTCCTTCACCATCCGGATCGGCGCCGTCACCTCGGACGCCCGGCGGAACCCCAGCCCCGGGCAGGCCGACGCCAGGTCAACCACGAAGCCGGCCCAGGTCTGGTCCCCGATGGCCGCCGTGGTCGAGGCGCCCACCAGGTCCGCCACCATGGCTATCGGGTCCTCACCGTCGCGCCACGTGACCATCTCGAACACCTCGGGGCGCTCCACGACCCTCGGCGCCTCCAGGTGTGGAACCACCAGGTGGACGTCGCCGTCGCGTGGCACGACCAGCATGGTGAGGCGCTCCAACGGCATGGCCTCGTAGCCGCAGAAGTAGGGCAGGTCGGCGCCCAGCGAGAGCAGGAGGACGTCGACTCCGAGGCCGGCCATGGACTCCCGGGCCCTCTCGATGCGTTGGCTGAACACGGCGACAGGCTACGAGGACGGAAGGTGGCGGGAGGCGACGGGCCGGTCAGGCCGGACGGGCCGAGAGGGCGACCTGCACCGGCCGGTCGACCACGGGTGCGACACCTGCGGCCTCGGCCGCCTGACGGGCGTGGTAGCTGGACCTGGTGAGCGGTCCGGCCTCCACGTGGCCGATCCCCAGCGCCATTCCGACCGCCGCCCACCGGTCGAACGTGGCGGGCTCCACCCAGCGGTCCACCTCCAGGTGGCTGGTGGTGGGCCGCAGGTACTGGCCGATGGTGACGATGTCGCAGCCGACGGCGGCAAGATCCGCCAGGCAGGCGTCCACCTCCCCGTCGGTCTCCCCCAGGCCCACGATGATCGACGACTTCGTGGTCAGGCCCGCAGCCCCGGCCCGGGCCAGCACCGAGAGGCTCCGTGCGTAGGACGCCGACGGGCGGACCCTGCGCTGCAGGCGGGCCACCGTCTCGATGTTGTGGTTCAACACCTCCGGTCGGGCGTCGAACACGAGCCGGAGGGCCTCGGGATCCCCCTTGCAGTCGGGAATGAGCACCTCCACTGCAGTCCCGGGGTTGCGCTCCCGGATCGCGGCGATGGTCGCCACGAAGGCGGCCGCACCACCGTCAGGCAGGTCGTCACGGGCCACCGCCGTGACGACGGCATGCCGCAGGCCCATGTCGGCCACCGCCTCGGCCACCCGCTGGGGCTCGTCCAGGTCGAGGCCGTCAGGGCGCCCGGTGTCGACGAGGCAGAAGCCGCACGCCCGGGTGCACCGCTCGCCGTTGATCATGAAGGTGGCCGTGCCGTCGTTCCAGCAGTCGAACACGTTCGGGCAGCCGGCCTCCTCGCAGACCGTGGTGAGACGCTTCGAGCGCATCGTCGACCTCAGGCGCAGGTACTCCGGACCGGTCTCCAGCGGCACCCGCATCCACTCCGGCTTGCGACCCACCGGCGGCCGGGCACCCGCCCCCTCGCCACGACTGAAGGCACTCAGGTCCCCGGTGCGGTGCACCCAGGCGACGTCGGCCCGCTCCACCGGGCCGTCAGCCCAGCGCCCGGCCGCCCGACCTGCGACCAGGTCGACGACCTGGTGCATGGTGGCGTCGACCCCTTCGGCCGCCAGCGAGGTGACGCCGTAGCCGGTGATCCCGCACGGCACCATCCGGTCGAAGAAGGCCAGGTCGGGGTCCACGTTGAGGGCGAAGCCGTGCATCGTGTGACTCCGGGTGAGCTTCACCCCGATGGCCGCCACCTTTCGGGGCCGGGGCCCATCGGGTTCCACCCATACGCCCGGGAACTGCCGGAGGCGCCCCACGTCGGCGAGGCCCAGGTCGCGGCACACGTCGATGACGAGGTCCTCGACTGAGCGCACGTAGGCCACCGTGTCGGCCATGCCACCACCCCTCTTGCCGGGCAGGTGGAGCAGCGGGTAGCCGACCAGCTGCCCGGGACCGTGGAACGTGATGTCGCCTCCCCGATCAGCCCTCTCCAGGTCGGCTCCGACCTCCTCAGGTGGCAGCAACAGGTTGTCCATCGAGGCCCGCACCCCGAGCGTGTACACCGCGTGGTGCTCGAGCAGCAGTAGGTGGTCCTGCGGATCGGGAACCGACCCTGCGTGGGCGTGCATGCGTTGCTGCAGCGCCAGGGCGTCGCGGTAGCGGACGCGCCCCAGCCACCTGATCCGGAACGGCCGGGAGCCACCACCCGGGGTCATGTCCAGTCGGCCTCGTCGGCCCAGCGCCCTACCCAGTCGGTCGTCTCCAGGATCCGCTTCAGGTCCTGCAGGAAGGCCGCCGCGTACGCCCCGTCGAACGCCCGGTGGTCCCAGGCGAGGGCCAGGATGCCCAGGGGTCTGACCCCGACGGTCTCGACACCATCGGCGTCGACGACCACCGCCGGCTTCCTGGCCACCCCGTCGGTGGACAGGATCGCCACCTGCGGCTGGTTGATGATCGGGAACTGGAACAGCGTGCCGTACTGGCCCGGGTTGGTGACGGTGAAGGTCCCACCGGCCAGGTCGTCGGGGACGAGCCTGCGGCCCCGGGCACGACCGGCCACCTCGTGGATGGACCTGGCCAGGTCCCGGATCGACAGGTCCCCCACCTTGCGGACGACCGGCGCCACCAGGCCCTCGAACCCGAGGTCGACCGCCACTGCCAGGTTCACGTCACCATGCACGATCAGCTCGTCGTCGCCGACGCTGGCGTTCAGGCGGGGGAAGGAGGCCAGGGCCTCGGCCAGGGCGGCGACGATGAAGGGCAGGTAGGTGAGGCTGGATCCCTCGGCGGCCCGCCAGGCATCCTTCTCGGCGGACCGCAGGCGGTCCACGGCGTCGAAGTCGACCTCCATGGCTGTCAGCACATGCGGGGAGGTGGCCTTGGACCCGACCATGTGCCTGGCCGTGGCCTTCCGGATGCCGTTGAACGGCTCAGCCCGGTCGGGGTTGTCGCGCAGGAACTGCTCCACGTCCTTGCGGGTCAGGCGACCACCCAGGCCGGTAGCGCGGACCCGCTCCGGGTCCAGCCCATTTTCTGCCAGCAACCGACGAACCACCGGCGACAGCAGGCGCACCCCGGCTCGTCCTCCTGTCCCCCCACTGGTCACCCCTGCACCTACCGCCTGGGCGCCGCTGCCATCAGCCGGTGTCGGTGTAGGTGGCGTTCCGGCTGGCGACGTAGCGCCAGCTGCGTCGGCCGGTACGTCGCCGGCGACGGCGGGAGGAGTAGGCAGAGGAGAGGTGGAAGAAGGACCGTCGGCGTCTATTCGACAGAGGAGGGCTCCGACGGCGACGGTGGCCCCTTCGGAGGCGATGATCTCGACCAGCACACCACCCAGCGGCGACGGCACCTCGGAATCGACCTTCTCGGTCGAGACCTCGTAGAGCGGGGCGTCGGCCGGAACCCTCTCGCCTATGCCGAAGAACCAGCGCGTGATGGTGCCCTCGGTGACCGTTTCGCCGAGTTGCGGGAGGAGAACGTCGGCCATCGGGTCAGCCGTGGAGCGCCCGGCCGGTGAGCGCCATGACCGTCTCGCCGAACAACTCGCTGAGCGTCGGGTGGGGTTGGATGAACTCGGCCACCTCGTCCACCGTGGCCTCCCAGTTGACGGCCAGGTAGGCCTGCCCAAGCTGCTCGGTGACCCACGGTCCCACCATGTGGACGCCCAGGATGCGACCCGCCCGCCCTTCGGAGTCCCTGGCGGCGACGACCTTCACCAGGCCGTCCACGTCGCCGATGATCATGGCCCTGCCGTTGCCGGCGAACCGGTGGCTGCTGACCACCACGTCATGGCCGGCCTCGATGGCCGCGGCCTCCGTCAGGCCGGCGAAGGCCACCTCGGGGTGGCTGTAGATGCACCACGGCACGGTCGTCGGATCGATCGGCCTCGGCGACTCGCCCAACAGGTCCTTCACCACGAACATCCCCTCGGCGAAGCCGACATGGGCCAACTGCGGGGTGGCCACGACGTCGCCCACCGCGTAGACGCCCGGCTCGCCGGTCCGGAGGCGGTCATCGACCTGGATGAAGCCCCTCTCGTCCACCACCACGCGGGTCCCCACCAGACCGGCCGAGTCGCCCCGGGGGCGACGGCCGACGGCAACCACCACGAGGTCCACCTCGACCGTGGATTCGTCGCCGAACCTGACCATCGTGGCCCCATCGGCCGGATCGTGGCCGTGGACCGGCACTCCTGAGTGAACGTCGATGCGGCGGCGCCCGAAGGAACGCCGGACGGTCTTGGCCACGTCGGCGTCACACCCGGGGAGGATCTCCTCGGTGGCCTCCAGCAGGGTGACCGCCGATCCATAGTCGGCCAGCATGGAGGCGAACTCGCATCCGATGGCTCCGCCACCGATGACCGCGACACGGCCGGGAACCTCGGCGATGGACAGCAGCTCGTCGCTAGTGACCACCAGGGAGCCGTCGATCTCGAAGCCTGGGATGGTCCGCGGCGTGGAGCCGGTGGCCAGCACCACGTGGTCGGCCGCAACCACTGCCGGACCATCCGGCCCGTCGACGGTTACCACGTGGTCGACGCCGAGGCGCCCCGTCCCGTCGTAGACGGTGACGTCGCGCCCCGCCAGCAGCGAGCCCAGGCCCTTGACCAGGCCGTCGATGACCTTCTGCTTGCGCACCTGGCTGACAGCCAGGTCCACGGTCGGCTCGACACCACCTGTCACCACGCCGAACCCGGCTGCATCGCGCACGGTGCGAAGCACCGACGCGGTCTCCAGGAGTTCCTTGGCCGGTATGCAACCCACGTGCAGGCAGGTGCCGCCGAGGCTGCGCTCCTCGACGAGGCCGACGTCCAGGCCGGCGGCCGCCCCGTAGAGGGCCGCCGCGTAGCCGGCCGGACCGCCTCCGACCACAACCAGGTCGTGCCGGACGGTCACAGTGCCATCACCACCTGAACCGTGAAGGCCACCAGGAGGCCCATACCGCAGGCCAGCGCCGAAATGATCAACATGCGCGTGCTCACATCGCCGACGGTACCGCGGCTGGCATCGAGGGGGTGGGCCCGTATCCTGAGCGGACACTGATCCCCACTAGGAGCCCTGATGTCCGGGAAGACCCTGAGCCAGAAGGTCTGGGACCGCCACGTGGTGCGGTCGGCCGACGGCGAACCCGACCTGCTGTTCATAGACCTGCACCTGGTCCACGAGGTCACGTCCCCGCAGGCCTTCGACGGCCTCCGCATGGCCGGTAGGACCGTCCGCCATCCCGAGCTGACGGTGGCTACCGAGGACCACAACGTGCCGACGGTCGACATCCACCAGCCCATCGCCGATCCCGTCAGTCGCGTCCAGATCGAGACGCTCAGGTCCAACTGCGACGAGTTCGGCGTACACCTCTACCCGATGGGCGATCCGGGCCAGGGAATCGTGCACGTCATCGGCCCGGAGAAGGGCCTCACGCTGCCAGGCATGACCGTCGTGTGCGGCGACAGCCACACCAGCACACACGGTGCTTTCGGCGCCCTGGCCTTCGGCATCGGCACCAGCGAGGTGGAACACGTCCTGGCCACCCAGTCCCTCCCCCAGCAGCGCCCGGGCACCCTGGCGGTGACAGTGGACGGCACCTTGCCGGAGGGTTCCACTGCCAAGGACGTGATCCTGGCGATCATCGGGCGACTGGGCACCGGCGGCGGGATCGGCTCGATCATCGAGTACCGCGGCGAGGTGATCCGGAACCTCTCAATGGAGGGACGGATGACCGTCTGCAACATGTCCATCGAGGCCGGAGCCAAGGCCGGGCTGATCGCCCCGGACGAGACCACCTTCGAGTACCTGGAGGGTCGGGACCATGCGCCGACGGGTCGGGACTGGGAGGCGGCGGTAGCCGACTGGCGGACCCTGGCCACCGACGAGGACGCCGTCTTCGACGCCGAGATCGTGCTGGACGGTGCCGACATCGTCCCCCACGTGTCCTGGGGCTCCAACCCCGGACAGGTGATGCGGATGGACTCCAGGATCCCCGACCCCGACTCCTTCGACGAGCCCAGCCAGCGTGAGGCAGCCCAGAGGGCACTGGACTACATGGGCCTGACCGCCGGCACCCCCATACGCGAGGTGGCCGTGGACACCGTGTTCATCGGCTCGTGCACCAACGGTCGAATCGAGGACCTACGAGCTGTGGCCGACGTGGCCAGGGGGCGGCGGATGGCCGAGGGCATGCGCACCCTGGTCGTTCCGGGATCGCGGGCGGTCAAGGTCCAGGCGGAGGCCGAGGGCCTGCCCGAGGTGTTCAGCGCAGCCGGGTTCGACTGGCGGGAGCCCGGGTGCTCCATGTGCCTGGCCATGAACCCGGACAAGCTCACAGCCGGGGAGCGGTGCGCCAGCACCAGCAACCGGAACTTCGAGGGCCGCCAGGGCCGGGGCGGTCGCACCCACCTTGTCTCGCCCGCCGTGGCAGCCGCCACCGCCATCGCCGGCAGGTTCGCAACGCCGGCCGACCTGGACTGAGGAGGGACCGTGGAAGCAGTACAGATCGTCTCCGGCACGGCGGTGCCGCTGCGTCGCTCGGACGTGGACACCGACCAGATCATCCCCAGCGACTGGCTCAAGCGCGTGGAACGCACCGGCTTCGAGAAGGGCCTCTTCTCGGAATGGAGCGACGACCGCGACTTCGTCCTGAACGACGAGCGTTACTCCGACGCCGTGGTGCTCGTGGCCGGGCCCAACTTCGGCACCGGCTCGTCAC
>CAJWFS010000037.1 GCA_913030665.1 uncultured Acidimicrobiaceae bacterium | reverse complement strand
TCATGGTTCCCACCGGACCTCTACCGATCACCACGAGGGCAGTAGCCCACTGCCGGCGAAACGGCGTGCTGGCCCTCCCGGACTTCGTGACCACCGCCGGCCCCCTCGTCGGCGAGGCGGACGCGGTTCGTGACACGGTGTCGACCATCATCGGTGACGTTCTCGGCCACGGGGACGGTCCGCTCCTGGGTGCTTGCGAACGGGCCGAGGCCTTCATGGCCGACTGGCTCACCGACCTGCCGTTCGGGCGACCCATGGCGGCCTGACCCGGCGGGATCCACCGGCGGCGACCCGCCTCCTGATCCGGGTACGAGATCCCCGGCCGGATCAGGCCTCGTTGAGCGCAGGGCTCCCGGCGAACGGTTCCACCATGCGCCGGACCCGGGCCGGATCGCCGGCCACCAGCATGTACTCCACGTTCCGCAGGTGGGAGACCTCACCAACCCGCTCGCCGGCCGGTGAGTGGATCCCGATCTGTGCGCCGACGTAGCGCTTCGAGTCGAACGACAAGACGACCACCTCGCCACGCGGGCGGCAGATCTCCACTAGTTCGTCCAGCCCGATCCACGACTCGTCGTTGTGCGAAAGCACCACGATGTCGGCCTGCAGGCCGGCCACCGTGGCCGCCAGGGCCCCAGGCATCTCACGCTTCCGGTTGAACACGCTCTTGGTGGCCTCGTCGCGGCAGTCGATGCGCTTGCAGGCCACCCCGTAGTGCTCCGGCGCGTCCCAGGCCACCAGGGTCTCCCAGACGTGGTAGTTGGTGAGGTACCGGTGCTGGTTGTAGGGCGGATCCAGGTATGCGATGTCGAACGGCCCCAGCTCGCCGGCCAGGGTCACGGCGTCGCCCCGCACGGCCGTACCGGTCCCCGCCAGGAGGTCGGGCATCCGGAGTTCCAGGTCCCTGGACGACCGGGGGGCCCACGCCTTCAGGTAGGCCATCTGCTGTCCGGTAGTGGAGTCCACCCTGTCGGCAGCCTCGATAAGGCTGGTCAGCAGGATCGGGAACATCGGTGAGCCTGCAAAATCGGTGTTCAGGGCAGAGCGGATGGCATCGACGCGGGCGCCGTTGAAGGGCTGGAAGAATCGGGACCTCTCGCAGAAGGTGTCGGTGAAGTAGCCGGGCTCACCCGGGAGGCCGGCCAGGTGCTGTAGCGCCCCGGCCACCTCGCTGCGATCCACCTCGTCGCCGTCGGCGACCACGTAGCAACGGGCGAACACCTCCGCGTAGCGGGCGGTGTCGACTGCCGTCACGATGCCGCCCAGCCGCTTGAACTCCTGGGCCACCCTGGTAGTGCCGGTGAACAGGTCCAGCGCCGTGCGGGCGCCCGATGCCTCGAATAGCTCGCCCAGCACCGGGACCAGGCGACGCTTCGACCCCAGGTACTTGATCACGCCGTTCTGCTCGCGGGGGCGCCCTGACCGGTGGTCGACATCCCTCCATCGTGCCCCATTCCCGTCATCGGGATCGGTCAACCACCGGAGTGAAGGCACTGTCACCCGGATCCGGCACGAGGCCGAAAACCTATTGGTGTATGAGTCGCACCAACATAGACATCGACGACGCCTGCGCTGTCGTGATGGCCCGCTACCAGCTGAAAACCAAGCGGGAGGCAGTGAACCTCGCACTGAACACCCTCGCCGCCGCCATCGAGGCCCGTATCCCCATCCTGCACGCCAACATCGACTTCGACGTCCTCGCCCGTCACACCCCGCTCCAGGTCGTCATTCCCTGACCGCTGGCGGAGTAGTGCATCCGCCGGCATGACCCGATTCGCCAACGACCACGGTCACCCTCCTCGTACGCTGGACCGCGTCCCGACGGGACCACACGGGGCTGTAGCTCAGTTGGCTAGAGCACCTGCTTTGCAAGCAGGGGGTCGTGGGTTCGATTCCCATCAGCTCCACCATGGACCATCCACCCCGAGATCCGTTGGACGGGCACCTGCTCGACCGGCTCCGGGACATCTGCCTCGCACTGCCTGGCGTGGAGGAACGCCTCAACCACGGAGCTCCTACTTTCGGCGTCGTGAAGCGCCCTGCCTTCTGCAACCTCCACGAGCACCCCGCCGACGGGCGACCCACCATCTGGTTCAAGGCAGCCCCGGGGGTCCAGGCCGAGCTCGTCGATCAGGAACCCGAACGGTTCTTCGTACCCCCCTACGTCGGCCCACGGGGCTGGGTCGGCCTGAGGCTCGACGTGGACCTCGACTGGGACGAGGTGGCCGTGGTGGTGGAGGAGTCCTGGCGGCTCACCGCCCCGAAACGGCTCACCGCCGAGTTCGACGCCGGCTGACCGGCATTCGGAACAACTCCTCGCGACTATCAGGCCTCGAGGTGGCCCGACAGCACGTTGACCGTGTTGGTACCGATCTCGTCCACCGCGTAGCCACCCTCCATCACGTAGAGGGTGGGCAGGCGCAGGGCGCCTATACGACGTCCCACCTCCAGGTAGTCAGCGGTGGCCAGGCGGAAGAAGCTGATCGGGTCACCCTCGAAGGTGTCCACGCCCAGCGACACCACCAAGGCATCCGGTCGGTGGGCGAGGACCCATCGGCAGGCATCGCCCAGGGCCACCGACCATTCGGCGAAGCCCGTGCCGGGGCGCATCGGATAGTTGGCGGTGCAGCCCTCTCCGAGACCGGCCCCCATCTCGTCCTCATAACCGAGGAAGTACGGGAAAGCGTCAGCCGGGTGCCCGTGGAGCGACGTGAAAAGCACGTCGGCCCGCTCCCAGAAGATCTCCTGGGTGCCGTTGCCGTGGTGGAAGTCGATGTCCAGTACCGCCACCCGATCGGCCCCATCGACGAGGAACCCCTCTGCGGCAATGGCCGCGTTGTTCAGGAAGCAGTACCCGCCGAACTGGTCGGACGACGCATGGTGGCCCGGCGGCCTGCACAGTCCGAAGGCCACCGGCGACCCGCCGGCGACAAGGCGCTGCCCGGTCTGGGCAATTGCCGCAGCAGCCGATGCGGCCTTCCACGTCCCGGCGGTGATCGCCGTCTCAGCGGCGAGGGCGAAGTACCCCAGCCGACCATCGGGCTCGAGGGGCACCCGGTCGTGGCGGAGTCCCCGCACCGGGAACATCGTGGGGATGGCGTCACCCGTGTGCCCGGATGCCGTCCAGTCCTCCCAGAACGTCCGTAAGAAGTCGACATAGGCAGGATCGTGGACCCGGACGACCCCATCCAGGTCGACCGGCTCAGGATCGTGGCGGTCCTCGAACCCGGCCGCATCCAGGGCGGCCACCACGTGGTCCCATCGTTCCGGACACTCGAATGGCCGAACCAGGCCACCCTCGAAGAGTTCCCCTGACGGGAAGTGGGCACGGTGGTCGTCGCTCAGGATGACCTGCATGCCGTCACCGTAGGTGGGTCGCCGGTTCAGCGTTCCTCCAACTGCATCCGCAGGGCATCAGTGACCCCGCCGGCCAGGTAGAGGTCGCTCCCGGGTGGCAGGAGGCCGCGTTCCTCCAGGCGGTTCATGACCCGCAGGACGAGGACGCAGTAGCGGGCCGCGCCGAAGACCTCGTGCCAGCGCACACCCACCGCACGGCGCCCCAGCGCCCGCTCGTACACCCCGACCAGTTCCTCCCGGGTGGGTTCGCCGTCCAGGCGGGGGTTCCCGCAGGCCTCGTGGATCCACCGGTCGAAGCTCAGGAACCATCCCAGGTCGAACTCCGCCGGGGCGATGGTCGCCCCCTCGAAGTCGGTCGTGCAGGCCGGCCTGGCTCCATCCCAGAAGATGTTCCCCAGCCTGCAGTCACCCCAGCAGAGGGCCGGTGGGGCATCGGGTGGAACCTCGGCCCTGAGCCTCCGCCAACCCTCGGCCAGGGTCGGATGCAGGCGCCCTCGCAACTCGCCCGAGGCGAACTCCTCCCACAGGTCCAGTTGGCGGAGGTTCGTGGGCTCACACCCCTCCGGGACCAGGTGGGCGAGGCCGGCGGCCATCCAGTCCACCCGGTTCACCGTGGCGATGGTTTGCGCCGCCGCCTCGTTCATGGCCCGCCTGCGCTCAGGTGTGGCCTCTGCATAGAAGCCCTCGGCCACGTACGCCGGATCCTCCCGCGGTATGTCGCCGGCTACGAAGCCGGTCACGAAGAACGGTCCGCCCAGGACCTTCCCGTCCGGCTCGAAGCCGACGGAAGGGGCCACGGGCACCTCGGAGTGGTCCTCCAGTCCCCGCAGCACCCGCCACTGCAGCTCCACCTCGACGGTGGTGGTCGGCGATTGCGCCGGGTAGATGGCCGCCTCCGGAGGCTCACGCCTCACGACGAAGCGCTCCTCCATCTCCCGGCCATCCTTTTCGACGACGGCAGGCAGGATCAGCGTCTCTCCCGAGTAGCCGCCCTCGGGTCGGACCGGTGCCGCCAATCGCACGGCCCCGACCCCGTCGTCAGAGAGGCGGTCGACCAGCCATTCCTCCAATGCCCGGAGGTCCAGGTCTTCGTCCAGCGGGCCCCTGAGGTGATCTGGCACGATCCGTCGGTTCGATCAGTCGCCCCGCGCCACGCTGGATGGCCGGTAGAAGGTGAGCATCTGGGCGACACCACCGCCCACACCCACCAGCAGCGCGATCCACAACCCGGTCATGCCGTCGAGGTCGCCGGCGATGCCCATGGCGTCATCCACCGACCAGGAGCCGGGACCCAAGATCGCCGTCACCAAGGACATGGCGGCCAGCACGAAGACGTACTCCCAGCCCTCCTTCAGGATCATGAAGCCGTTGGAGCGGTGCGTGGTCCACCAGGCCACCGTCATAACGCCGATGATCCCCGCTGCTGCAAACGACGAGAGCAGACCGACGGCCAGCAACAGGCCCGCCCCCACCTCGCTGGAGGCTGCCAGGTATGCGTTCAGGCGACCCGGGCGCATGCCGATGCTGTCGAACCACCGACCGGTCCCGGGGATCTTCCCGCCCCCGGTGAACTTGTTCCAGCCGTGGGCGGCCATGGTCAACCCGATGACGCACCGCAGGATCAGCAGGGCAAGGTCGGTCGCAGTCGTCGGCTCCATGTGGGTTCCTCCCGGTCGACCCGCCCGGCGTTCGGACGGCATGCGGGCCGGACACTACCGGCGGTCCCCGAAGCGGTTCTGGTCCGCCCGTCCGACCCGGTACCCGGCCGTAGGCTGGCCGGGTGATGGTCCTCAAGATCGCCTTCGCCATCGGGGTGGCCCTGTTCATGCTCCGCATGGGCATCGCGGTGCTCAGGGCACTGGCCACGCCTATACCCGAACCGCCGCCGGTCGGCGACCTCCGCAAGGTGAAACTGCAGTACCGCTGCAGCCTGTGCGGCACCGAGGTCCGGATGACGGTGGCCACCGAGGAGGCACCCGATCCACCCCGTCACTGCATGGACGACATGGAACTCCAGCAGACCGAGGACCTGTAGGCGACCAACAGGCTTAATCCACAGCCTGTGGACAACTCTGTGGGTGAATCACATCCGTGTTGTTCGCCCCGGTGTACCGGCAAACGAGCCCTGGTTCAGTGGTACTGCGTGGCGGTGATGATCCCGCCCAGGATCGACCCCAGGCCGAGCAGCAGGATGCCGTTGCTCGTCCCGCCCGGCATCCAACCCACGTAGTTGAAGAAGATGATCAGGATGCCCAGGCCGAGAAGGCCGAACATGAGTACCGCCAGCCAGGTCGGAGAAGGCTCGTGGCCAGCCGACATCGAAGAGTCCGGGGGCGCTCCTGCCCGGGTGCCCTTCGGGGTGACCCGACCACCCTGGACCTTGCGCTTGGCCGGACCGGGCCGCGACGGCGCGTCCTGTGGTTCGACGTTCTCGCTACTCGACATGCCCCGGAGGATAGGGCAACCGGCGACCGACCCGGGTGGTCGGAACCAATTCCCCGGCGGCGCTGTGTGTGCCAGTGGCTAGCGTGCTGCGCGTGGGCGCCCGGGTACTCGTCATAGACAACTACGACTCGTTCGTCTACAACCTCGTCCAGTACCTGGGGGAACTGGGTGCAGAGCCGATGGTCCACCGCCATGACGCCGTGGACCTGGCCGCCATAGCCGCTCTCGAACCCGATGCGCTGCTCATCAGCCCGGGCCCGGGGCGACCAGAGGATGCCGGCGTCTCGACCGCTGCCATCCGGTGGGCGGCCGGCCGCATACCGGTGCTGGGCGTGTGCCTCGGCCACCAGGCCATCGGAAGCACCTGGGGAGGCGACGTCGTGCGGGCGCCGGAGGTCATGCACGGCAAGACCTCATGGATCCACCACGAGGGCGCCGGGGTGTTCGCCGGCCTTCCCAACCCCCTGGAGGCCACCCGCTACCACTCGCTGATCGTCGATCGCCAGTCCGTACCCGACGAGCTGGAGATCACGGCCACCAGCGAGGACGGGCTGGTCATGGGACTACGCCACCGGGAGCTCGACGTCGAGGGCGTGCAGTTCCACCCGGAATCGATCCTGACGACCGGCGGCCACGACCTGCTGGCCAACTTCCTGGCACGCGTGGGCTGAACCGCCCCGGTTCCACTCAGCCCGTGGAGCCGGGTGCGTCCCCGACCGGGTTGCCATTGTCCGATCCGTCGTCAGCCTGCCCGATGACGATGGTCACCGTCGTTCCGAAGTCCACCTCGGCATCCGGGAGCGGGCTCTGGCTGATGACCCGCCCGTCGTTGGGGCTGAACGCGGGAAGCGGCTCATAGCGGACGTTCACCTCCAGGTCCACCGATTCCAGGGCGATCACGGCGGCCTCCTCCATCATGGATTCGACCGACGGAACCATGACCAGCGGCAGCCCGGACGAGACCACGATCTGGATGGTGCCTCCGGGCGCCAGCTCGCTGTGGGCGGGCGGCTCGGTCCGCACGACCTGGCCGATCGGCACCGTCCGGCTGCGCTCCTCGGTGGTGCCGGCCTGCCAACCCAACTTGGAGACAATGTTCATGGCGTCCAGCACCGGACGGTTGCTCAGGTCCGGGACCTCCTCGACAGCCGGTCCCGTCGACACGAACAGGATCACCCTCGCTCCCGGCGCGATCTCGAAGCCCGGATCCGGCGACTGGTCGATGACCTCGCCGCCCGGAACGACCGGGTGCTCCTGTCCGACGGTCTCGACCTTGAGTCCCATTGCCTCGAGGTCGCGGACCGCATCGGTGGCGAGGTCGCCCAACACGTCGAGGAGCACCATCGGACCCGTTCCACGGCTGACCCACAGCCGGACCGTCTCCGCCGGCTGGATCTTCGTACCTGCCACAGGCTCCTGGCGAAAGACGGTGTTCTCCGGGTAGTCCAAGTTCACCTCGTAGTCCATCTGCACGCTGAGGTGGGCGTCCCGCAGCGTGTCGCGGGCCTGGTCCAACGGTCGCCCGATCAGGGTGGGCACCTCGACGAGCGTGATCCCGACCGGAGCGGGATCGTCGCCGCTGACTCCCAGGGTGTCGAAGAACTCCAACACCAGGTAACCGAAGGCGACGAGCAGCCCCGCCAGCACGACCGTGAACAGCGCCGTCCGACGGAGGCCGTCATCGCGCCGGTGACGGCTACCGCTGCCGAAGTCCTTTACCGGCGCCGGCATGGCCGACGCCGGGCTGGTCTGCGGAAGGGGAGCCGGAGCACCCACCCGAAGGTCGTGCGCCCCCTCCCGGTAGCGCCGAAGGTCACCCCTCAGGTCCTCGGCGGTGGGATACCGGTTCACCGGGTTCTTCGCCAGCAGTTTGAGGGTTATGGCCTCCAACGAATCCGCCACCGCAGCGCCTGCCGTCCTCAACGACATGGGGCTGTCCTGAACGTGGCGGTAGGCGATGGCCACCGGCGTCTCGCCCGTGAACGGGGGCCGACCGAGGAGCATCTCGTAGAGCACGATGCCCAGCGAGTACAGGTCGCTGCGGGGATCCACCGGACGTCCCTGCGCCTGCTCAGGCGAGAAGTAGGTGGCGGTACCCATGACGGAACCCGACTGGGTGAGGTCGTTCCTGGTACCCACCAGGGCCGTGGCGATGCCGAAGTCGGCCACCTTCACCTGTCCGTTAGGAGCCACCAGCACGTTGCCGGGCTTCACGTCCCTGTGCACGAGGCCACTGCGATGGGCAAAGGCCAGTGCCGCGGCGATGTCGGCGGCGATGTCGGCGGCCCGGTCCGGATGGATGCTCCCCTCGGATCGCAGCATCTCGGCGAGGCTCCGGCCCTCGACGTACTCCATGACGATGAAGTAGGTGCCCTGTTCCTCGCCCCAGTCGTAGACGCTCACGATGTTCGGGTGGTTCAGGTTCGCCGCCGCCTGGGCCTCTCGCCGGAAGCGCTCCACGAAGCTGGGGTCACCGGAGAATTCGTCGAACAGGACCTTCACGGCGACCGGGCGATCAAGAAGCAGGTCCCGCGCCAGATAGACGTCGGCCATGCCGCCGCGCGCGATCTGGCGATGCAGTTCGTAACGGTCGTTGAAGACTGTGGGTCCCGGCGCTGGCACGGCGCTGGATTCTACCGCCAGCCGGATTCTCCGGGCTGTCGGTCAGGCCTGATCGGTGGGAGCAGCTTCCAATCCTGCCCGGAAGCCTTCGATCAGGCGCCTGGCCTCGTCGAGCGACCCGACGACGATCGTCTCGTACACGGCGATGCGGATCGGCCCGTCCAGGCCGGCCAGCCGTAGGTCTCCACCCTCCACGAAGGTCGGATCGAACCAGAGGAGGCCGGACGGACGGCCACGGAAGACAGCCACGTCACCATCATCGGATCCGATGAACCATCCCTGGCGGGCGTACAGGCCAACCACCAAGACGACGGTCGCCAGCACGCAGACAGCCATGGCCAGTGCCGTCCCGAACGCGACCCGACCTTGGTCGGCCTCTCCCAGGGTGGGGGTCGACCACTCCGATCGGGCGGCCGGAACCGCCGATCGACGGTCTTCGCGGGCCTCCGGTCCGGCCACGACCTCGAGGACGAGGACCGTGACGTTGTCATGGCCACCGTTCTCGACGGCCTCGTCGACCAGCCGGTCCGCCGTCTCCTGTACAGATCCGGCAGCCAGCACTTCGGCCAGCCTTCCGTCGTCCAGCTCGTTGAACAGTCCGTCGCTGCACAACAGGTACCGGTCACCCAGCGCCGGCTCGAGTTCCCAGCTGTCGATCACCGGATCGGCTTCGATGCCCAGGGCTCGGGTGAGGATGTTGCGCTGCGGGTGTCGGGCCGCCTCCTCCGCTGTGAGTTCCCCGGCCCGCATCAGGTCCGCCACCAGGCTGTGGTCGTCGCTCACCTGGACCAGCTCACCGGCCGCGAAGCGGTACACCCGACTGTCTCCGATGTTGGCGACGGCGAGGACCTCGTCGCCCGAAGCGGAGTTGGCGACGGCGAGGGCGCACAGGGTCGTTCCCATTCCCGAGAGGTCCGGCCTCGTGACCGTCATCTCGAGGATGGTCCGGTTGGCCGACCGGACCGCAGACACAAGGCCCGCCCGATCGCGTCGGTCGAACACGCTCAGCATGGCAGCCACCGCCTCAGCGGAAGCCACCTCGCCTCCGCGGTGGCCCCCCATTCCGTCCGCCACCACGTACAGGCCCTCCACCAGGCCGACCGAATCCTGGTTGGAGGCCCGGATCAGACCGGTGTGGCTGGCAGTTCCAGCCTCCAACCGCACGGAACGGCCGCGATCCATCCGTCGGGAGGCGATCACGGTCTCCGCGGCGGAGCATCCGCAGCCCCGCACCCGGGGCATGGAAGGTCGACGAGAAGCACGGCACCCACGGTGCGCCGATACTACCGGCCACCCCGTGGGAGGACCGGGCGGGGCCCATGCAGGCCGCGCCTCATTGCGCCGACTCCCGTTAGCCTTTCTGACGCTGCACGCGCGAGTGGCGGAATTGGCAGACGCGCAGGATTCAGGTTCCTGTGTCCGAAAGGATGTGAGGGTTCAAGTCCCTCCTCGCGCACCACTGTTCGGGGTACCCGCTGTTGCGTCCGACCCCGGCCCACCCACGGTCCCGTCGTGGATCAGAACGCCGGACCCGGCGGAACCTCCACATCCGGTCGTGGCTCACAGCCAGCCAGCTCGACCACCAGCTCCATCTCCTCGATCGAGGTTGGTCGCACCGTGAGACCGGTCGCCAGGGTCGACCGCCACTGCTGGAACCTCTCGGCTATGCGTTGCCGGGAACCGACCAGGGCCCCGTCATCCAGGTAGTCGTCCGGTACTGCGGCAGCGGCCTCGTCTCGGCGGCCTGCGGCGAACAGTTCGGTTATCCGATCGGCCGCCTCGCCGAATCCCCGGCGGGACATGGCGTCCCGATGGAAGTTGTGCGAGGACGGCCCGTAGCCACCGACCCTCATCGCCACGCCCGGGCGGGCCGCGTCGAACACCGCTGCCACGTCATCGGTGAGCCTGACCGTCACCGCGACCTGCACCTCCAGGTCCGCCATCGTGCGACCACCTCGGTGCAGCCCCTCGGCCAGGTCGGCAGCGTAGAGGTGGGCACTCCCCGGGGTGTATCCCAGCGGCAGCCATCCATCGGCCACCTCAGCGGTCAGCCGCACGTTGGCCGGCCCGCCCGTGGCCAGGAATATGGGTAGGTCGGGGTTCATGTGCAGGATCGACTTCAACGGCCGACCGGCCCCGACCGATCCCGGCCCGGTGTAGGGAAGTGCCAACTCTGATCCGTCGTGGGCGACCGGCCCCTCCCTTCGGAACACCTGCCGGACGATCGCCACGTAGTCCCGGAGCCGCTGGTTGGGGTGCCCCCACGGCTGGCCGTACCAACCCTCGGCCACCCGCGGCCCGGACAGGCCGAGGCCGCACACCACCCGTCCGGGGGCCAGCCCCTCCAGCGTCCCAAACTGCATTGCCGTCATCGTCGGGGGGCGGGCCGGAACCTGGGCGACTGCGCTCCCCAGCCGGAGGTACCGGGTGTGGGCGGCCAGGAAGGCCAGGGGTGTGACGGCATCGGCGCCGTATATCTCAGCCGTCCATACCGAGTCGAAGCCCAGGCGCTCCGCCAGCAGGACCCGACGAAGGGGCAGTTCCACGCGGGGCTCGGACCAGACGTCCAGACCCAGTCCTAGCTTCACGACCGATCCGTCCCTATGCGTTGACGTCGACCACGACTCGACCGCGGATCCGGCCGCCCAGGATCTCCTCGGACACAGCCGGCACCTCGGCTAGGCCGACCACGCGTGTCATCGACGCCAGCAGGTCGCGGTCCAGGTCCTCGTCGAGGCGTCGCCAGGCCTCGAGTCGACGATGTCGCGGCACGTGTACCGAATGGATGCCACGCAGGGTCACGCCCCGCAGGATGAACGGTGCCACCGTCGTCACCAGGTCCATGCCCTGGGCCAGGCCACAGGCGGCCACACAGCCCTCCGGTCGGATCTGGGCCAGAACGTTGGCCAGCGTGTGGCTGCCTACCGCATCCACGGCGCCTGCCCACCGGGCACGAGCCAGGGCGCGGCCCCCTCCCTCGGAGAGCTCGTCCCGCTCGACGATCACGGATGCCCCGAGACGCTCCAGGTAATCGGACTCGGTGGGACGTCCGGTCGAGGCGTGGACCTCGTATCCCCTTGCGGCCAACAGGGCCACCGCCACGCTGCCGACTCCTCCAGCGGCACCGGTCACCAGCACCGGACCGGACCCTGGCGTGACATCGTGGTCCTCCAGTGCCAGCACGCAGAGCATCGCCGTGTAACCCGCCGTACCGATTGCCATGGCCTCCAGCGAGGTGATGCCGGCGGGGATCGGAACTGTCCACCCGGCATCCAACCGGGCCCGCTGGGAGAACCCTCCCCAGGCCTCCTCTCCAAGGCCCCAACCGTTCACGACCACGCGGTCGCCGATCGCCACCTCGGGAGAGTCCGACGTCGCGACCGTGCCCGCCAGGTCGATTCCCGGAACCATCGGGAAATTCCGAACGATGGGCGACGAGTCGGTGACCGCAAGGCCGTCCTTGAAGTTGACCGTCGAGTATTCGACGTCGACGACCACGTCACCCTCAGGCAGGTCGTCGTCGGACAACTCCACGATCTCGCAGGTGAAGCCGTCATCGGGCCTGTCGACCATCAGGGCTCTGAACATCAGGGATCCTCCGCTTGCTCTCCGGCCTAGGCCGGAACCGGTTCGGTCAGCTACCGAACATTGCCAGCCACTGTTCCTCGGAACGCGGCTTGAACACGAAGTTGTCCCTACGGGTCTCGCCCATCGGAGCCGAGGGCTGCGGAGAGTAGAGGTGGCCCGGATAGAGCACCGCCTCGTCCGGCACCCGGGAGAGGCGGTGGTGGAGGCTGTGGTACAGCGCAGCCGGGTCACCTCCCGGCAGGTCGGTCCGGCCGCAGCCCTCCAGGAAGAGGGTGTCTCCGGCCACCAGCCGGCCATCCACCAAGAAGCACTGACTACCCGGCGTGTGGCCGGGGGTGTGGATCAGGTCGATGGTGATCTCTCCAACCATCACCACGTCGCCACTCTCGTGGCCGACGATCTCGTCGTCACCCAGACCGGTCACCTTGGCGATGAACTCGACCTCTTCACGCTGGGCGTGTACCGGCACCGATACGTGCTCCATCAACTCACGGGCACCGATCACGTCAAAGCCCATCATCGAGCCGCCCACGTGGTCCGGGTGGTAGTGGGTGGCGAGCACGCCGGTGCATCGCATGCCATCCGCCTCGAGCACCCCGAGCAGGCCCGTCACGTCGTAGGCGGGATCGACTATCACCGCCTCGCCGGTCACACGGTCACCGATCAGGTAGACGAAGTTGACCATCTGGCGGGCCATCTGGTCATCGGTGGCGAAGTCGCGGCCGGAGAGCAGTTGGCGGAAGTAGAGGCGGTCGTCGGGGCCGGAGGTCATGGTTGGTTCATCGTAGGGATGCTGGGGTGGGAGGCCCGCAACGGCCGGGGATCAGGTCGGTTCGCCGCCGCTGGGAGTCGGGGAGCTCCCCGGGGATCCAGCGTGGCCGGCACCGTTGCGCCAGGCTTCCTCGGCGAGCGCAACGACCTCGCGCAGGGGCCTGGCGGTGGCGCGTGCCACCCTGGCGGCATCGTCGTGTTCGGCCTTCGCCCGTCCGGCCGACACCTTGACGGCCACCGGATGCCCGTCCACCTCGACGACGTGCATGGTCCTGGGAACCGCCCATCGCTCCACCGAATGTGCCCTCACGCCCAGCGAACCGGTTTCAGCCGTGAGGACGCCGGCGACCACCCCCACCACCGCCGGATCGCAGAGCGCGCTCACCGTGTGGGCCGGTCGGCCCTTCTTCATGACCATCGGGGTGATCCAGGCGTCGTTGGCTCCCGCTGCCAGGCATTCGGCGATGGCGTGGGCCAGCGTCTCACCGGTGGCGTCGTCGACGTTCGCCTCCAGCTGTACCAGTGCCTGACCTGAACCGGGCGTTCCGGGCGCCGCCTCGACTGACGTGCCCAGGACGACCTGGAGCAGGTTCGGGCGCCCCTCTAGGTCACGGTCACCTGCCCCGTATCCGGTTGCCTCGACGACCATGGCGGGCATGGGACCCCAGCCCACGACCAGAGCCGCCAGGAGGGCCGCACCGGTCGGCGTGGTGAGCTCGAATGGTACGTCGGTGCCATGGGTGGGCACTCCGACCAGCAGCGCGATGGTGGCCGGCGCCGGGACCGGGATCAGCCCATGGGCGGACTCGACCATTCCCTGGCCGGTGGCCACGCTGCCGGACCGCACCTCGTCGATCCCGAGTACCTCGAGGGCAGCGCAGGTCCCGACCACGTCCACGATGCTGTCGATGGCCCCCACCTCGTGGAAGTGCACCTCCGATGGTGGCAGGGCGTGCAGCCGCCCCTCGACCTCGGCCAGGGCGTTGAACACGGCCAGGGACCGTGCAGCGACGCGTTCGGGCAGGCAGGCGGCGGCGATTATCGACCCGATGTCGGCGGCGGTCCGGTGCACGGTGCCCTCCATTGCCTCCACCTTCGCCTTCGTACCGGCCAGACCGCATCGCAGGGTCGGTCCGGCATTGAGCGTCCAGCCGTCGACGGGCAGCTGACACAACATTTCACGGACCTCGTCGACCGCCGCACCGGCATCGATGAGTGCCCCCAGGGCCATGTCGCCAGAGATCCCGGAGAAGCCGTTGAACCAGGCCACGCGGGTCATGTCGGCACCACCGCAGGTGGTCCCAGCAGGCGGAGCACCGCACACGCCGCACCGAAGCCGTTGTCAATCCCGACCACGCTCAGGCCGGAAGCACACGACGCGAGCATGCCGAGCAGGGCGGTCACGCCATCCAGGGAGGCGCCGTAGCCGACGCTGGTTGGGACCGCCACCACTGGTGCCCCCGTAAGTCCTCCGATCACGCTGGCCAGGGCTCCCTCCATTCCGGCCACGACGACGACCGCGTCTGCCTCGTACACACGATCCAGGTCCGCCAGGAGGCGATGCAGGCCGGCCACGCCGACGTCGGCCAGCCGATCGGGTTGGATCCCATGCGCCCAGAGGACCGCCGCGCACTCGTCGGCCACGGGCGCATCTGCTGTCCCGGCCGTCACCACCAGGACGCGTTCCGTCCTCGGCGCCGCCCGGCGCCAGACCACCGTCCGGCCGGACACGGTGCCTGAACCGTCGACGACAAGCGCCGCCTCCACCTGGCCGTCCTCGGCCCGTGACAGCACGACCGGCCCGCTGCTGCCGGTCAGGAGTTCGGCCACGACTAGGGCGACCTCCTCGGCGGTCTTGCCAGGCCCGTAGACGGCCTCCGGGAGGCCCTGGCGCAACGCCCGATGGTGGTCGACGCGTGCGATGCCGATGTCGGCGAACGGCAGTCGCTGGAGCAGGCGGACGGCATCGTCGGGCTCCACCCCACCTGATGCCACGTCGTCCATCAATACACGAAGGGCGTCGGCTTCCACGTCACTATCCTTGCCCCTCGTGGCCGATCTCGCACCTCCGGACCGTTCGACCCTGGCGTACCTGGGCCCCCGGGGCACCTTCACCGAACAGGCCCTGTACACCCAGCCCGACCTTGCGGGCCTGGATCTGCGCCCTGCGCCGTCCATTCCCGACGTGTTCCGCCAGGTCGTCGCAGGCCAGGTGGACCTCGGCTTCGCGGCGATCGAGAACTCGATCGAGGGCAGCGTCAACATCACCCAG
>CAJWFS010000036.1 GCA_913030665.1 uncultured Acidimicrobiaceae bacterium | reverse complement strand
ACGTTCACCGGGCCTGCCGTGCGACGTTCAGGAGGATCCCGAAGGCCGTCAGGGTGAGCACCATCGAACTCCCGCCATAGGAGACGAAGGGAAGCGGAACCCCCGTTATGGGAAGCACGCCCAGCACGGCCCCGATGTTCACGAAGGCCTGGATGAGGATCCACGAGGTGATTCCGACCGCCAGGAGTTGGCCGAACCGGTCAGGTGCGTGCATGGCGGTGGACAGCCCGAAGATTCCCAGCACCAGGAATGCCAGCACCACGAACATGGCCACTACGAAGCCCAGCTCCTCGGCCACGATGGCGAAGATGAAGTCCGTCTGGACGAATGGGAGGAAGCCCCACTTGGCCCTACTGGCGCCGAGGCCCAGACCCCAGAGTCCACCGTTGGAGATCGCCACACCGGCCTGGATCGTCTGCCAACCGGTGTTTAGGGGATCGTTCCACGGATCCAGCACCGAGAAGAGGCGCTCACGGCGATAACCGGCGCTGAGGCTCATCACCGCCACCAGACCCAGTCCCGCCACACCTGTTAACGCCAATGGCCCCAAACCCAGTCCAGCGAAGAACAAGAGGCAGGCGACGATGCTCCCGAGGATCAGCGCCGTCCCCAGGTCCGGCTCCAGGAAGATCAACCCCCCTACGCCACCCAGCACCACCAGCATCGGCCAGAGGGTCAGCCGCACGGACTCGGGCGGTCGCGAGGAGAGCATGGCTGCGCCGTAGACGATCACCGCCAGCTTCGCGAACTCGGACGGCTGGAAGGAGGCCACGCCGACGCCGAGCCACCGGGCCGACCCGTTGGTCCGGATCCCGACCCCGGGAATCAGCACCAGCACGAGCAGGAATATCGCCACCACCAGACCGGGCCGTGCCAGCCTGCGGAGGCGGCGGTAGTCCACCCGGAGCGTGACGGACAGGCCCGCCAAGCCCATGGCCACCCAGATGACATGCCGCCGCAGGTGGTGCCACGCGTCCCCGTAAGTCTGGAGGTCCGAGACGGACGACGACGAGAACACCATCACCAGTCCCAGGAGGCCGAGGAGCATGGCCGTGGACCAGAGCACCGCGAAGCGGACCGACCGTCCCTTACCGGAACCGCCCCACTTCGATGTACGGGCTGTCACCACGTCGGCTCCATCCGCACTCATGCGCCGCCATCTCCGACGAAGGCCCGGACGATCCGCTGGAAATCCCGACCCCGCTCCGCATAGGAGCCATACCAGTCGAAGGATGAACAACCCGGTGAGAGCAGGACGGTTCCCGTACCGGCAGCCGAGTCTCTGGCCGACCTGACGGCCTCCTCCATGCTCGATGCGATCACGACGGGGCATGCACCCTCGAAGGCCGCCGCCATCGATTCGGCCGCCTCGCCGATCGCCACGACGGCCCTCGGCCGCCCATCGGCCAGGCGCTCCAGGTCGAGGCCCTTGTTGCGTCCTCCCACGATGATGACCGCCCCCGGGAGTGCCGACATCGCTGTCAGCGTGGCGTGGGGGGTGGTGGCCTTGCTGTCGTCCACGTACCGGACGCCATCCACCTCCGCCACGAAGGACATCCGATGCTCCAGGCCACTGAAGTTCCGCAGCGAGACCGCGCAGGCCTCCAGGTTGGCACCAGCCCGGACGGCGACGATGCAGGCCGCCTGGGCGTTCTCCAGGTCGTGGGGCATCGAACGCCCCATCTCCTCCACCTCGACGACCGGGGACCCTTCGAGGGTGAGAACCCCGGCCTGGACGTGGCACGCAGCGTCCGGGGTACCGAATCCGGTAGCGCCGGACGGTGCCCGGGCAGCCACCACCCTGTCAGCGAGGTTGGCCACGGCATCGCCAGGCGACGCGACACCCTCCCAGATGCGCGCCTTCGCCTCCTCGTAGGCGGCGAGGTCCGCATGCACGTCGAGGTGGTCGGGAGCAAAGTTCAGCCAGACGGCCGGTGACGCCGAGAAGTCGGCAGCGTGGCCCAGCCGAAACGAGGATGCCTCCACGACGAACACGTCGGCGTCGACGTCATCGATGGCTGCGACCAGCGGCGTGTCCGTGTTGCCGGCCGGTACGGCCAGCAGGCCGGACCGCTGCAGCATGTCGGTCACCAGGGTGACCACAGTCGTCTTGCCGTTGGTGCCCGTCACGGCGCACCGGGGCCGGGTGTCCCAGCGCGTCGCCAGGTCCGACTCGTCCAGCACCTGGACGCCGGCAGCGGCGGCGGCGGCGAAGACCGGGTGCCCATCCGGCACCCCTGGCGACACGACCACCTCCCCCGCCCTTTCCAGCAGCGCCCACCAGTCCTCTGTAACGGGCGATTCGACAAGCTCCACCGAAAGGCGCTCCGCACAGGTCCGCGCTTCGGAGCCGGGTCGATCGTCCACGCCGAACGTCTCCACACCGCGGGTCGACAAGGCATCCAGAACTGCCCGGCCGGTGACCCCCAGACCCAGCACGAGGATCGGTCCGCTCACCCTCCGACCGCCCCGGAGGCGATCGAGTCTGCGTAGAAGATCCCCAGCCCGACGGCCGTGCAGAGACCCGACATGATCCAGAAGCGAATGATCACGGTGGTCTCCGGCCAGCCACGAAGCTCGAAGTGGTGGTGGACCGGGGCCATGGAGAACACCCTCCTTCCACCCAGCAGGCGGAAGCTTCCAACCTGGAGGATGACCGAAACCGTCTCGGCCACGAACAACCCGGCCACCACCGGTAGCAGCAAGTGGGTGTTGGTAGCTAGCGCCAGGGTCGCCAGGCCGGTACCGATCGCCAATGAACCCGTATCGCCCATGAAGATCCGGGCAGGAGCCGCATTCCACCAGAGGAAGCCGAGACAGCCGCCCGCCATGGCCGCGGCGACCACCGCCAGGTCCAGCGCATGGGCCACGTCATAGGTCTCCGGGTACCTGAACTGCCAGAAGGCGATGACCGTGTAAGCCCCGAAGCAGAACGTACCTGCGCCTGCCGCCAGGCCGTCCAGACCGTCGGTGAGGTTCACAGCATTGGCTGATCCGATGATGAGCAGGGCCGCCCAGATGGCCCACAGGGTGGATCCCAACTCCAGTCCGGGCTGGTCGAAGCGGGTGAATGAGAGTTGCGTGTGGGTCGGCGCATGATTCAGCATCAGAATGGCGAAGGCCGCTGCGACCGCCAGCAGGCCGAGCATCTTGGCCCGCTTGTTCAGGCCCAGGCTCCGCTCGCGGACGACCTTTATCCAGTCGTCCATCAGCCCGACGGCGCCGCCACCCATAATCGCCAGCATCACGAAGATGCCGCTGCGCGTGTAGATGCCCCGGTACAGGTCGCTCAGGACATAGCCCAGGAACGCCCCGCCCACGATGGCCAGGCCGCCCATGGTCGGGGTGCCTGCCTTGGTGGCATGCCCCTGGGGGCCGTCGTCGCGTATCGGCTGGCCGATCTGCAGCCTCGTCAGCCACCAGATCAGGAGGCGGGTACCGGCCAGGGAGGTGGCCATGGCGATCGCCGCAGCGAGCAGGAGGCGGATCATCCGATGCCGCCATCCGGGGACATCCGGGCCCACTCCTGGCGCGCCACCATCCGGTCGTCGAACGGCTCCAGTCGACCCACCAACTCCTGGGTGTCCTCATGGCCCTTGCCGGCAATTAGGACCAGGTCATCCGGGCCGGCAATGCGCAGCGCACCGGCGATCGCAGACCTCCGGTCGGGTTCCACGAGGAGTGGGGCGCTGTCCATACCGGACAGGATGTCCGCTATGACCCCCTCGGGTGGTTCACCCCTCGGATTATCAGACGTCACGACCACGAAGTCGGCGCCGGCCAGGGCGATCCTCCCCATCTCCGGTCGCTTGCCACGATCACGCCCACCACCGCATCCGAACACGACCAGAAGCCTGCCTTCGGCAAGCTCGCGAGCCGTGGCAAGGGCGGCGGACAGCGCATCAGGCGTGTGGGCGTAGTCGACGACCACCATTGGCCCACCCTCCAGCGGTACCGGCTCGAACCGACCCGGCACCGACGGGGCCGAGGCCAGACCGTCGACCACGTCAAGCTCCCCGACCCCCAGGGCTGCCGCCATCTCGGCAGCTAGCAGGGCATTGGCGATCGTGAAGCGCCCCGGCGTGGACACCTCCACCGAGTGGCGCCTCCATTCCAACCCGACGCCGTCAGGGCGGATGACCCCACCGGCCGTGGCGACCTCCACCTCGGTCACGTCCATGCCGGCCTCGCGGGCCCGGGCGGCCATCCGACGGCCGGCCGGAGTGTCGACCATGACCAGGGCACGCTTCGAGAATGATCCGTCGAACAGTCGGGCCTTGGCCTCCTCGTAGTCGGACATCGAGGTGTGGAAGTCCAGATGATCGCGGCTGAGGTTCGTAAAGCCCACCAGGGCGAAATGCGTGCCGTCCACGCGGTGCTGGGCGAGGGCGTGCGATGACACCTCGATGGCGGCGGTTTCGACACCGTCGGAGACCCAGCGGTCCAACATGGCCTGCAGGTCGGTCGCCTCCGGGGTGGTCCTCCCCCCTGAGAGGGTCCCGTGGGCGTCGGTGCGGCTACCGGACCGGTCGAGGATCCATGAGAGCAGGTGGACGACGCTGGTCTTGCCATTCGTGCCGGTCACGCCGACCAGACTCAGGTCCCGCGACGGCCACCCATGCATGGCCGCTGCCAACAGGGGCATCGCGACGCGGACAGAGGGGACGACGAGGGTCGGCACCGCCAGGCCCAGAGGACGCTCACACACCAGCGCAGACGCCCCGCTGCGCGCCGCCTCGGAGGCGAAGTCGTGGCCGTCGTGGGATGCCCCCGGAACGCAGCAGAACAGGTCACCTGACCGGACGCTCCGGGAATCGTGGGCAACCCCGGTCACCTCGGCCGAAGCCGATGCCGTTTCGAGGATCGACCCCTCGATCCCGGCGGCGCTGAGCAGCGCACCGAGCCGCATTTCAGCCGCCGGTCGCTGAGGCGGCGACCAGTTCGCCAGACTGCTCCAGCCGTGACGCCTCAGCGGCCTCACGCAGGATTGCGTGGTGGGCCGGCGTGAGTGCCATGACTCGGCCTTCACGGTCCGACTCGACACGTTCATCAGCCGACGGGATCCTCAGCTGCCGTACGGCGAACCCGGCGAACTCGGCGAACACGGGGGCAGCCACCCTGCCGCCCGAGTAGATCTCCCCGGACGGCTCGTCCACAACCACGATGACAGCCAGTCGTGGCGTATCGGCAGGCAGGAAGCCGGCGAAGCTGGCGACGTAGGACCGGTTGCCCTTGCTTCCGTAGCCACCGGTGGGCAGGACCTTCCAGGCGGTTCCTGTCTTGCCCGCGACGCGGTAGCCGGGCACCTGAGCCCGGGTACCGGTTCCGGACACCACGACCTGCTCCATCATCGCCACCACCTCTGCGGCCACGGCGGTGGGCAGGACGGATAGCGATGGGCCGGGGCGTCGGGGTTCGAACACACCGTCATCGTCCCGCGTTCCGAGTACCAGTGTGGGCGCGGGACGCACTCCGCCGTTTGCGAGGGCCGAATATGCCGTCAGCATCTGCAGGGGCGTGGTGGAGACCCCCTGCCCAATCGCGATCGTGGGCAACGTCGTTCCCGACCACGCTCCCGGCGGGTGGAGGATTCCACTGGCCTCGCCGGGAAAGTCCAAGTCCGTTACCGACCCCAGGCCGAACTCCCGGAGTTGTTCGTAGAGGGCCTCGGCCCCGAGGTCCTGCGCCCACAGGATCGTCCCCACGTTCGAGGACCGGCGGATTACCTCGGCCAGGGTGAGGTCCACGGTCTCGTGGAATGGTGAATCGCTGAAGGTGGCATCGTGCACCTCCAGGCGTGGCGGCACCTCGCGCACGGTGTCCGGTGCGGCCACCGCCCGATTCAGGATCGCCGAGACCGTCAATGGCTTGATGATGGATCCGGGCTCATACGTCCAGGTGGCCGCCCGGTACTCAGAGGAGATCCTCGCCACTCCGTCGGAGAATCGTCGGACCGTCGCCGTGGCCAGGATCTCGCCCGTGGCCGGGCGCATGGCGACAAGGACACCTCCCTTTGCGCCGACAGCATCCACGCCCTCGAGGAGGAGTCGTTCGGCCTCAAACTGGAGCGCTCGGTCCAGGGTGAGGACCAGGGTCCTGCCGTCGGCCGCCGGCTCCACCGAGTACTCACCGCCCGGGATCGACGCACCCCGCATTCCCATCTCCACTACCCGCTCGCCGTCGGTGCCGGAGAGGATGCCGTCGTATGCCAGCTCCATGCCGCTGATCCCGATGGAGTCGATGTCCGTGCGACCCAGAACCGAAAGGGCCGAGTCCCCACCGGGTCGGATCCTCTCCCATTCCTCCTGTGCGTAGACGCCGGAGATCTTGAGCGCCAGGGTCGCTTCGGCCACCTCCAGATCGACCTGGCGTCCCAGGTAGACGAAGCTCTTGTCGCTGGAAAGGCGACGTTCCAGTACCTCGGGATCGGCTCCCATGACCTGTGCGAGCGCCCGGGCCGCCCTGACCGGGTCCTCCACCCGTAGCGGGTTCGCAATCATCGACTGCCCGGGAACCGAGAGGACCAGGTCGACGCCGTTGCGATCCACGATCGCGCCGCGTCCCGCCCTCAATCTGAGGGTCTTGATGCGCTGGGTCTCGCCATGAGCCACGAACCGTTCCGGCTCCAGGAGCTGCAGGGAGACGAGGCGCCACCCGAACATCCCGGCCACCACCGCCAGCGTCAACCCGACGAAGATGGCTCTCCTGCGAAACCGGCGACGTGTCTCCCTGTGCCACACAACGGTGGCTGCACCGCGCCCGAGGGCTGCGGGCCCTACCGGCTGGCGACTCATCGGTATATCCGGGAGAAGGGGTCGCCCACCGGTGGGGGGAGGATGGTCAACGGATCACCCGGCACGACCGAAGGCAGGTAGAGCCTCGTCGGCGGGAAGACCAGGCCGAGTCGGCCACCAGCCACCTCCAGGATGCGACCGGGGCTTTCCAGGCGTGCCACCTCGGCCCGGAGCAACTGCGAGCGGTCCCGCCCATCCTCCAGTCGCCGTTGGAGGTGGTCGAACTCGAGCTGGCCGCTCACCACCACGCTCTGGAAGGCAGCCAGGGCGAGAAGCGTGGCGAAGAATCCGAGGACGGCCAACGCCGCTGCGCTCCGGGCGGCCGGACGCACGGCGGCGCGCCCTGTCGTCCCATCAGCGATCCAGCGGCCGAGGCCAGGTCGTGGGTGGTGCAAGACCGCCGTCATCGGCGTTCCAGAACTCTCAGGCGGGCGCTGGCCGCACGGGGATTGGTTGCGGCCTCGGCGTCATCCGGGACCCTGCCGGCCCGACGTGCGAGGACCACCAGCGGCGCCGCACCACATGCGCAGGGGAGCCGGGGCGGACAGGTACAACCGCCTGTCGCCGCCAGGTCGAAGCGACGCTTGACGATCCTGTCCTCTCCCGAGTGGTAGGAGAGGACGGCTCCGCGACCACCCGGCACCAGCCGTCTGATGGCTTCGTCCAGGGAGTCGGCGAGCTGTTCCAACTCGCCGTTCACCTCTATGCGGATGGCCTGGAAGGTCCGCTTCGCCGGATGCCCGCCCCTACGCCGAGCCGGCGCCGGAATGGCGTCCCGCACGATCTCGGCCAGGCGGGTCGTGTCGGAGATCGGGCGCTGGGCGACGACTGCCCGGGCGATGCGACGGGCATGACGTTCATCGGCGTTGTCGCCCAGCAGGCGGGCGAAGGCAGCTTCGTCGTAGCCGTTGACCACCCGGTCGGCCGTGAGGGCCTGGCGTCGATCCATCCGCATGTCCAGGGGCCCGGCCTCCCGGTAGCTGAAGCCCCGCTGGGCATGGTCCAACTGGGGAGACGAGACGCCGAGGTCGAAGAGGAAGCCGGCCAGGCCGTCGATGCCCAGCCCGTCCAGGACGCTGCCCAGGTCCACGAACGCCGACCGCTCCAGTTGGATCCGATCCCCGAACGCGGCGAGTCGCGAACCCGCAGCGGCCAGGGCATGGTCGTCACGGTCGATGCCAACGATCCGGATGTCCTGACGGGCCTCCAGGATCGCCTCTGCGTGGCCACCACCACCCAGCGTGGCGTCCAGAATTACGCCTCCAGGAGCTTCGCCCAGGACTTTCAGGACCTGGGCAACCATCACGGGTCGGTGGTGGAACCCGACTGGTTCCCCTCCGTGCTCGTCAATTGGATGATCCGACATGGCCCCTCCCGCAGATCCGATGGCCGTGGCGTCCAGCGGGCCGCCGGTTCGTCCCTGGACCGTCCCCCAACCGGCTGGCGCACGTCGGGATGTCTCCCCGAATCGGGCTGGATGGCAAGCGGGCGGAGTAGGGGCCTCCCATCCTGTCGACCGGGAGACGGTCCAGGGACGAACCGGTCGTGGACCGGCCGTCGTGGTCATCGGGTGTCGTCGTGGAGGCTTCCTCTCGTTCGGCTTCCCATTGCTCAGATACCCGCACCATCAAGGAAGGCATCTGCCAGCGACTGGTTGAGGCCCTGAGCCACCACGGCCCACCTCGTGGGATTCCAGATCTCGATCCGGTCGAGGGCACCACAGACCGCGACCTCGTGTTCGAGCGAGGCGTGCTCGCGTAGTCGCTCTGAAATCATCACGCGACCCTGGGCGTCCGGTCGGACCAGTTCGGAGCTGGGGGCCAGGGCGCGGTACGCCTGTGCCTCCACCTCGCCGTTCCGGACCTGCTCCTTCAGACGGGCCGCCATGGCGTCGAAGCTCTCCGGGGTCCAGAGGGCGATGCATCCGGCATACATCGTGAGGTAGGCGTCGCCCGAGAAGTGGCTGCGGAACTTGGCCGGGAGGACGAGGCGTCCCTTCACGTCCAGCGAATGCTCGTGTGTCCCGACGAATGCCATGGCCATCTCCCTCCTTCTCCTTCCCGTCGTGCCCGGTCGTATTCCTGTCGAGGGGGCGGAAGCCAGCAGGATCAACTACTGTCATCCTGATTCCCCACTTTCCTTACATTATTCCCCACCATACCCCTTTATCTCCCACTTAGGCAAGGTATTCCTCCCCTCAGGCACCAGGGAACGCCACGAGCAATCGATCGGACCCCAATCCCCGGACCACCCCGGGGCCTCTCCTACGGCGGAGGCCCTTATCCGGTCAGGGCAGGTGGGCGAGGAACGCCTCCAGCAGCGGTCCGGACCGGACCGACAGCGCCCCGGCACCCGACTCCAGGCACTCACCCGCCTCGTCCACCGGGGTCAGGCCTAGCAATCGGACCATCTCGTGTCCCGACCACCCCAGCAGGGCAGCGCACTGGAAGCGCGCCCCGGAACGATCCCTCCGCTGGCTCACACCCACAGACTTGCGACCGCCCACGAGCACCTCACCCGGGCCGACTCCAGCGAAGCACGCCATGGCTCCCCACCGGCCCGGTTCCATCGGGCCCCGATGGACGACTGCGTCGATCCCCAGGTCAGCCAGCGCCGAGGCCCACACCTCGCCCAGCCACCAAGTCGACCTGGAGACGTCCTCCTCCCAGAGGACGTCTCCCCGGGGCACCAGGACGTCCACCCACAGCACCTCACCCGGTCGCAGGAGCACCGCTCCTCCGCCGGAGCGCCGGCGGACCACGTCGATTCCGGGGGCCACCTCCACCCCCGTCTGGGAACTGCCCAGCACCAGCGTCGGAGCGTCCACCTCGTTCACGAGGACCAGGCGCCGGGAGATGGGACCTACCGGTGCGTGCAACTCAGCGACGGTTCCCGTCGGCCTCTCCAGGGTCCAGTTGCCGGCATGGCCTTCCGGCATCGCCGTCAGTTGACCGGCGGGAGACCTGTCAGGTCCCCCTCCGGAAACCTCCGCGCCCATTCCAGCCAGGTCAACACGTCATCCACCGTCGGCGATGCATCAGGATCCCCGTACTGGGTGATGGCCCTGAAGCGGGCGTAGGCAGGTGCAGGAACCGGAAGGAACGGATGGTGGCGCCACCAGTGGCGGCCAGCCATCCGGAGCACCTGGCGAAGGGCGACGGGCCAGAGGCTGGGGCGCACCAGCACTGCGAACGCCACCCTCGCCATCCACCACCTCACGCTCCCACCGCCAGACCGGTCAGGCGTTCGGCATGGTGCCAGACCGCCGCAGCCCCCACCAGCGCGCCATCGGCACCCAGACCGGCCGGGACGATCCGGGCTCCTCGGGTGAACTCCAGCCCGCACTCCAGGTCCAGGCGCCGCTGCGCCGCCTCGAAGAAGGGGGTGCCGAAGCCCAGCGCCACCGAACCGGCGACCACGGCCAGCCGAACATCGAGGAGGTTCACCACGGTCGCCACGGCCCTCCCCACCAGGTCACCGGTGCGTCGTCGGACCTCGGGCGACGCCTCGGCTGGAGACGCTCCCGTGAGCCGTTGGATAGCCGGTCCCGAAGCCACCGCCTCCAGGCACCCATGGTTGCCGCAGGCGCACCGCGGGCCATCCGGATCCACCGCCACGTGACCAACGTGGCCGGCATTTCCCGCCGCCCCATCTAGCAGGCGGCCGTCAAGGACCAGACCGCCACCCACGCCGGTCGACACCACCATCGCGAGGAAGTTCCGCTCCCCCACGGCAGCACCGCACCAGCGCTCGCCCAGGGCCAGGGCCTTCGCATCGTTGTCGAGGACCACGGCCGAACCGGTCCGCTCGGCCAGACGGCCCGCTAGGGGGAAGTCCCTCCATTGTCCGATGTTTAGGGGCGAGACCAGTGATCCACCGTCGGACATCGGACCGCCACATCCCACACCGATTCCGGCCACCGGCCCCTCCGCCATCAGCGGCCCGACGAGGCCCATGAGTTCCTCGAACAGGGCGTCGCCGTCAATGCCGATCGTGGCCGCCCTCTGACGGGCAAGAATGCTGCCGTCCGAATCCACGAGGCCGGCCTCGAGCTTCGTTCCGCCCACGTCGACGGCCAACACGGGCACCGATCCGACCGCTGTCACGCCCACGGAGACCGGGGCTGTGACCGGGCCATCAGGCGGCCGATTCAGGTTCGGCCCTGGTCACCTCGGCGGAAGCGATCGCGCATCTGTTCGCGAACCTTGGCACGGGTTCCCCCAACGGCGTCTCGCAGTCCCGTGGCATGCCCGGACCCGACGGCGGCCCTGAGGCCGGTCCGCCCCACCTGTCGGGCGTTTCGCTCGAGTGTCAGTGCAGCGCCGAGCATCACCAGGAAGCCGACGAAGGCCAGGAGGAAGGAGGTCGACAGGGTCGTGACCATCACCAGCACACCGACAACGAATACCGCCACTGCCAGCTTCATGCTTCGCAGCGGCTGCGTGTAGACCGTCGTCTCGCTCACCTCGCGCACGAGGTCCGGATCGGTCTCCGTGAGTAGGTCCTCGATCTCGCTGAGGATTCTTTCCTCGTCCTCGGACAGGGGCACCTGGCCGTTCCTCGCCTCGCCGGTCATGCTTCGTCTGACCACAAGCATCGCACAGCGGGTCACGAGCGACAACGCGCCAACCATCGAACCTCATTCATCCGGGCCCCACTGGGCGTCGCCCCGCTCCCTCGGTTGCAGCCCGTCGGCGCCCACCGTGGTCGCCGGACCGATGGATCCGACACCGAACCGCCCACGTATCAACTCCACGGCCCGCTCTGCTTCTCGCCAACCGGGATCGGCGAGGTCCTCGAAGCTGAGCTGGCGAACCGAGGAATCCCGCAGGCCACTCAGGGACACCCCCAGGAGCCTGATGCCGGGCGACGTGTCCACTGCCCCGATCAGGCCCGTGGCGACCTCGAGGATCTCCACCACCAGGTCCGTCGCATCCGGGAGGGTCTGCGACCGCGTGATGGTGGTGAAGTCGGGAAAGCGGACCTTCAGCGTGACCGTGCGACCAGCCACGCCCGCCTCCCTCAGCCTCCGACCCACGGCGTCCACCATCCGGACCAGCTCCCGGCGGACGTCACCGGGCACGGTCAGGTCGCGGGCGAAGGTCTCCTCATGGCCGATCGACCCGACGGACTGGTCCGGGTCGACCCGACGACCGTCCAGGCCCCGGGCCAAACGCCAGAACTGGGTGCCGGAGGAGTGGCCGAACGACGACACCAGGGTCGCCTCGGGAACCGTCCGGAGCTCGGCGACCGTCTGGACCCCCAGGCGCTGGAGTCGCTCGAGGGTGCGTGGACCCACGCCCCATATGGCCTCCACCGGCAGCGGATCCAGGAACTCGCGGGCCCCCTCGGCCGGCACCACCAGGACTCCGCTCCCGGGCACGGGTTCTCCGGATACGACGGTCGGCTTTGCCTGAGCGCTGGCCAACTTGGCGAGGAACTTGTTGGCCGCTATCCCGACACTGCATCCCAGGCCCTCCTCCTCCAGGACGCCGCGTCGGATGGCGTCCGCCACCTGGACAGGCGACCCGTGCAGCCGACCGGCTCCGGCCACGTCCAGGAACGCCTCGTCCAGGGACAACGGCTCGACCAACGGCGTGTAGCGACGGAATATCGCCATCACGCGGCGGCTCACCTCGCCGTAGTGGCGGTGGTCCCCCGGCAGGAACACGAGGTCGGGGCAGAGGCGCCGGGCCCGCGTGGATGGCATCGCCGAGTGGATGCCGTAGACCCGGGCTTCGTAGGAGGCCGCTGCAACCACCGATCGCTCACCCTCACCACCGACCACCACCGGAAGGCCACGCAGCTCGGGTCGCCTGACCACCTCCACCGACACGAAGAACGCGTCCATGTCCACATGCAGGATCGGAGTCGGTTCGCCCACCTGTCGGGACCGTCAACCGGGGCCGGGTGCCAGACGTTCGACCACCATCCCGGATGGAGAAGCGCCACGGGCCACGTACGCGAAGTGCGGCACCCCGTCGCCGGAAGGTTCGGGAAGCGAGGCTGAGAGCCATGCCGTGACCGGCTCGGACACCCATGGCGGGGCCGTGGCCAGGAGTCGGAGTGCCTCCTCGGGGTCCACGAACCGGGCATCTTCCACGATGTCGTCCGGATCCTGGATTGTGATGTCCCCATGCCATCCGTCGGCCAGGTGGACCTCCACGCCCATCAGCATGGAGCGGTCCGGGAAGTCCACCGTCACCCGGTAGACCGCCTCGGACCAGCCCTCCACGTTCAGCCCCGTCTCCTCCTGGACCTCGCGTGAGAGGGCCTCCACCGAGACCTCTCCACGGTCCACGACCCCACCGGGAGGGGTCCACTCCACTCGACCATCACGTCGACGGTTAGCCACCAACAGGGTGGATCCCCGCTGGGTCAGGAGGCCGCCCACGACCTTCCAGCGTCGACCCGTACCGTCACCCACCGCCGCAGTCTGACACCTCGTGGTGACGGGCCGGTCGAGGGCCGGGCCACCGGGTGGGCCGGCGATAGCCTCCGGACGTGGATGATGCCCAGACCCGATCCGTCGACCAGCTCCAGTCGGCGGCTCCGTCGACGACGGCACGGCTGCTGGCGTTGCTGTCAATCCTCGTGGCCGGCACGTGTGGGGGTCTCGTCGGTCACGCCGTCACCAGCCTGCAGTGTGCCGACGGGTGCACCGCTCTCGCCGGATCCATGGGGGTCCTGGGAGCGGTCCTGGCAGCCGGTGGTGTCGGAATCGTTGCCGTCCTCTCGCTGAGGGCCATGTCCGAGTGGCGAACCGGCCACCTCCAGCAGGCTGCCCGGGACGACCATCCGGTCGACTGACGTCCACCAGCCACCGTGGCCGAACCCTCCGCACTCCGCGACCTGGCGCTGTCCGCTGCCCGGATCGTCGCTCCGGAACTCCGTCGACGGGCCGGGGCCGTTGAGGTCTCGGAGACGAAGACCACCGTCACCGACCTCGTCACGGACGTCGACCGCTGGTCCGAGGAGTGCATCGTCGAGCACATCCTGGCCGCACGCCCGAATGACTCGATCCTTGGCGAGGAGGGCACCGGGGTGGACGGGACATCCGGAGTCCGTTGGCTGGTGGACCCGATCGACGGCACCACCGACTTCGTGTACGGGCATCCGGGTTTCTCCGTGTCCATCGGCGTCGAGGTGGACGGCACGCCGGTCGCCGGGGTCGTGGTGGACCCGCTCCTCGACGACGAGTTCTGTGCGGCGATCGGCCACGGGACGACGCGCAACGGCAGACCGGTCAGGGTGAACCGGGTAGACGACCTCTCGTCGGCCCTGGTTGCCACCGGCTTCGGATACGACCCCGGGCGACGCCGACGCCAGGCGGAGGCCCTCGTTTCCATCATCGGGCACATCGGCGACATCCGACGCTGTGGCGGAGCTGCCACGGACCTCGCATCCGTGGCATGCGGGCGGGTGGACGCCTACTTCGAGCGTGGACTGAATCCATGGGACTGCGCCGCTGGAGCCGTGCTGGTCACCGAGGCCGGAGGTCGCGTAACCGACCTGGAGGGCCGGCCGACCAACGGTGGAATGGTGGTGGCGGCCCCGGTGGATCTGCACGGTCCGCTCCTAGAGCTGCTCAGGTCGGCCGGAGCCGAGCTGGCCTAATGAGCCCTTTCCCGGCTGGTAGGAGACAGGGGCGCCCTCCATGGGGCAGCATTCACCCATGAGCACGCGCATCCTCACCGTGGAGGACGACCAGCGGATCCGGACCGCCGTGCGACTCGCGCTCGAAGAGGAGGGCTGGGACGTCGAGGAGACCGCCAGCGGAGAGGAGGCCCTGGAGGCCTTCTCCCGCAAGCCGGCCGACGTCGTCCTGATCGACATCATGCTTCCCGGCATCGACGGATTCGAGGTCTGCCGAAGTATCCGCCGCCTGGGTGACGTGCCGATTGTCATGGTCACGGCGCGCTCGGACAGCCACGACGTGGTGGCTGGGCTGGAGGCCGGCGCCGACGACTACCTACGTAAGCCCTTCGACCCCAAGGAACTCTCAGCGCGTATCCGGGCGCTCCTCCGCAGGATCCGTCCTGACGAGGGGCGGCCGGTCCGCATACAGATCGATGGTCTCGAGATCCTTCCCGATGCAGGGGTGGTCTGCTACGCCGGCGAGGACGTCCACCTCACCCGGACCGAGTTCCGGCTGCTCGTCGAGCTGGCCACCCACCCCGACCGGGTACTCAGCCGCGAGGACCTGCTGGAACGTGTCTGGGGCTACGACTACTTCGGCGATGGTCGTCTGGTGGACGTCCACGTGCGACGCCTGCGAATGAAGATCGAGCCCGATGCGGCCAACCCCCGCTTCGTGGTCACGGTGCGCGGCATGGGCTACAAGCTCCAGACCTGAT
>CAJWFS010000035.1 GCA_913030665.1 uncultured Acidimicrobiaceae bacterium | reverse complement strand
GAGCCGGACCCAGCGGCCTGGCCCAATTGCGGGCCTTCGCCTCGGCCGAGGCCGAGGGAGCCGAGATCCCCGAACTCGTCTGCTTCGAGAAGCAGGACGACTGGGGTGGCCTCTGGAACTACACATGGCGCACCGGGGTGGACGAGTACGGCGAGTCCGTCCACGGCTCCATGTACCGCTACCTGTGGTCCAACGGCCCCAAGGAGTGCCTCGAGTTCGCCGACTACGGCTTTGAGGAGCACTTCAATATGCCCATCGCCTCCTATCCCCCGCGTGAGGTCCTCTGGGACTACATCAAGGGTCGCGTCGAAAAGAGCGACGTGAGGCGATTCATCCGGTTCCGTACCACGGTGCGAGAGGTCACATTCGACCACGCCAGCGAGCAGTTCGTCGTCTCCAGCCACGACCTCGTGAACGGCCACACCTCGTCGGAGGAGTTCGACTTCGTGGTGGTGGCATCCGGCCACTTCTCCGTTCCCAACGTGCCGCACTACCCGGGCTTCGAGAAGTTCCTGGGCCGCATCCTCCACGCCCACGACTTCCGCGATGCCGTGGAGTTCTCCGGCAAGGACGTCCTCATCGTCGGAGCCAGCTACTCGGCTGAGGACATCGGCTCCCAGTGCCACAAGTACGGCGCACGGTCGATCACCTGCACCGCCCGGAGCGGACCCATGGGCTACGACTGGCCGGACTCATGGGAGGAGGTCCCGATCCTCACCCACGTCGACGGAAAGACCGTCCACTTCGTGGGCGGTGGCACGAAGGACGTTGATGCCATCATCCTCTGCACCGGCTACCAGCACTACTTCCCGTTCCTGCCCGACGACCTGCGGCTCGAGACGAAGAACCGGCTCTGGGTGTCCGGGCTCTACAAGGGCGTGGCGTGGGAGGCGAACCCCCGGCTCCTCTACCTGGGTATGCAGGACCAGTACTACACCTACAACATGTTCGACGCGCAGGCCTGGTGGGCCCGCGATGTGATGCTCGGACGCATAGAGCTGCCCTCGGCTGCCGAGATGGCAGCCGACAGCGCCGCCTGGCTGGAACGCGAGGAGGCCCTGGAGACCGCCTACGAGGAGATCGACTTCCAGGGCGACTACACACAGGACCTGGTTGACGCCACCGACTACCCGGACTTCGACATTCCCGAGGTGAACCGGATGTTCAAGCAGTGGAAGAACGACAAGAAGGCCGACATCATGAACTATCGGGACAAGGGCTTCCGGTCGACCCTCACCGGCACGATGGCCCCCGTCCACCACACCCCGTGGATGGAGGCGATGGACGACTCCATGGAGACCTACCTCCTGGACAAGGCACCCGAGGGTGGCGGCTGAGCCTCCCCGGTGGCCATTCACGTCAGATCGTTCACCCCCGGTGACAGGACCCGTGTAGCCCGGCTCTGGGAGAGCTGTGGGCTGACCAGGCCCTGGAACGACCCATACCGCGACATCGACCGCAAGTTGGATCGGGACGCCGAACTCCTCCTGGTGGGCGAGGCGCCGGCCAGCGAGGCTGCTGATGGCACGACGACAACCGGAAGGGTGGTCGCCTCCGTCATGGCTGGCTATGACGGTCACCGGGGCTGGATCAACTATCTGGCCGTCGATCCGGACCACCGTGGAGAGGGGCACGGCCGGACGATGATGGAGGCCGCCGAGACCCGGTTACTGGCCCTCGGATGTCCAAAGGTCAACCTCCAGGTCCGTACCGACAATCCCGACGCCGTGGCGTTCTACGAGTTGCTCGGATATTCGGTGGACCCGGTCGTATCGATGGGCCGACGCCTGATCAGCGACGGCTGACCGGACGTCCGGCTCGACGGGCGGTTCGACATCCGGCTGATCATCGAGTCGCTCACCAACTCATAACGCCGGTCGTAGGACCGAGCCGGCTCCCAGGAGGCACCGACCTGTCCAGGCCATCCGGGCTACATGCCCGGTACCCGCTGCCTGGCATGTGACGCCGGCATCATCCCGATCCTCCTCGCCTCCAGCGGCGAAGTCCTCGACATCGGCCGCCGAGGACTTGGCCAGCGAGAGTCCATCCTGCGACTATGCCCACAGGTGATCGCGCTGCCAGAACTGCTGGCGGAAAGAAGGGGACACTGATGCAACTGGGACTCAGCCTGGGCTACTGGGGCGCCCAACCACCCAAGGACCTGGTTTCGGGCGTGCAGGAGGCTGAACGCCTCGGCTATGAGGCCGTATGGACAGCCGAGTGCTGGGGTTCGGACGCCTTCTCTCCGCTCGTGTTCCTGGCCGCCCACACCGACCGGATTCGCCTCGGGACGGGAATCGTTCAGATGGCCGCGCGGACGCCAACGGCCACGGCCATGCACGCCGTCACCCTCGACCACCTCTCCAACGGCCGCCTAATTCTCGGCCTGGGAGTTTCCGGTCCCCAGGTGGTGGAGGGCTGGTACGGGCAACCCTCGAACCGTCCGCTGGCCCGGACCCGTGAGTACGTGGAGATCCTCCGCAGGGCGTTCCGACGCGACGACCACCTCTCCTTCGATGGAGAATTCCACCAGCTTCCCTACACGGGGGAGGGATCCACCGGCCTGGGGAAGCCCCTCAAGGTCATGACCCACCCGTTGCGAGCCGACATCCCGATCTTCATCGGTGCCGAAGGCCCCAGGAACGTCACCCAGACGTCCCAGATCGCCGACGGCTGGCTGCCGCTCTACTACTCGCCGTACCGTCAGGAGGTGTACGCCGACCAGCTGGTCGACCGGTCTGCCCACTTCGAGATCGCCCTGAACCTGTCCGTCACGGTCACCGAAGACGATTCCCCCGACTCGATATCTACCGCACTGGCCCCCGTGAAGGCCATGCTCGGTTTCTACATCGGAGGCATGGGGGCCAAGGGCCAGAACTACCACACGAAGCTGATGGCCCGAATGGGCTTCGAAGCCGAGGCGCACCAGATCCAGGACCTCTTCCTGGAGGGTCGTCGCGAGGAGGCAGTCGCCGCGGTGCCCGACCGGTTCGCCGACGAGATCTCGCTGGTCGGCACGCCCGACCGAATCCGTGATCGGCTACATGCCTTCGAGGAGAGTCCGGTGACCATGTTGAACGTTGCGCCACGTTCCGGCGATCATCTACGCCAGGTGGCCGAGCTGATCCTGACCTGAGCACGCCTACCTGGCTGTGGGCAGAATTCGGTGGCTTTTCAGGTTCCGCACCGTGGGCGCGGTGTAGTTTGCGCGCCGTGCCGACGGGCCGTGGGGCCACCATCCGTGCGGCGGTCAGCCGTGGCGTCGGGCTGTCGCCGAGTATCGAGAACCTCCATCTCGACGCGCCCGGCGCGGGCGAGGTACGCGTGGTCGTGGAGGCCTGCGCCGTATGCCACTCCGACCTGAGCTATGTGGACGGAACATGGTCGACCACATTCCCGCTGGTCCTGGGCCACGAGGCCGCCGGACGCATCGCCGAGACCGGCAACGGCGTTGACGATCTGGCCACCGGTGATCCGGTCCTCGTCTCCCTCATCCGGACCTGCGGCGAATGCCGGGCATGCAGGAGGGGACACGACGTGGTCTGCAGCGGTGAGTTCGCACTGTCTACCTGCAGCCCCCTGTCCGATGCCGACGGCAACCGCATCCCCCAGGGCCTCAACGTGGCCGGCTTCGCCACCCAGGTCGTGGTCCACCGTTCGCAGGTGACCCTGCTCCCCGATGACGTGGACCTGGTCGAGGCATCCCTCCTGGGCTGCGGGGTCCTGACCGGTTCGGGAGCCGTGACCAACACCGCCGGGGTGTCGGGGGGCGACGCCGTGGTGGTCGTGGGCTGCGGAGGGGTCGGAATCGGCGCCATCCAGGCCGCCCGCATCGCCGGTGCCTCGACGATCGTCGCCGTTGATCCCGTAGCCGGCAAACGGGATGCGGCAAGGCGCTTCGGCGCCACCCACGTGCTAGATCCGGCCACCGACGACCTCGCCCCCGCCGTCACCGCAGCGACAGGTGGGCCACTCGCCGACCACCTCTTCGTGACGACAGGTGCACCCGGCGCCCTTGTGGGCGCCCTCGACCTCGTGGCCCCGATGGGCAATCTGGTGATCGTCGGCATGCCGGCCGACGACTTCACCATCCAGGTCGCCCCCAGTTGGCTGGCCGCCGCCAACAAGTCGATACTCGGCTCGAAGCTGGGAACGTCGAGGCTGGCTGTGGACGTGCCGACGCTGATCGACCACCACCGCGCCGGGCGACTGGACCTGACCGGCATGGTCACCTCCACCCATCCGCTGGCGGACCTGGCTATCGCCTTCGACGAGGTACGTAGCGGCGAGGTCCTACGGACCGTGATCCTGCCCAACTCCCATACAGGAGTTACGGCTACCGACGTCCCGGGAGGTCCCACATGAACCGGTTCGGAACTGAAGCCCCGGGTGCCCGGGCATGAAGGTCACCAGCATCCAGACCTTCGTGGTCGGCAACCCACCCCCACGCCACGGTGGGCGGTACTTCATCTTCGTCAAGCTGACCACCGACGGCGGAGTCGACGGAATCGGAGAGGCCTACGTGGCGACCGTCGGGCCCCACCTGGTGGCGGACATGCTGGTCGACGTGGCTGAACGCCACCTGATCGGCCACAGCCCGTTCGACGTGGAGTCGTTCTGGCGCAGGGCCTACGGAAGCGGCTACGCCCTACGGCCGGACCCGACGCTCTGCGGCGTGATGAGCGCCCTGGAGATCGCCTGCTGGGACATCATCGGCAAGGAGACCGGCCGACCCGTCTACGACCTGCTGGGTGGACGGGTCCATGAAGGCCTACGGACCTACACCTACCTCTACCCGGAGGACGACGACGCCTACGCCCCCAAGGACGGCCCGAACCTCTACACGGATCCGGGAATGGCAGCCGAGGCCGCCGTACGGGCCGTCGACCTGGGCTTCACAGGAGTCAAGTTCGACCCCGCCGGCCCGTACTCCGTGTTCGATGGTCGCCAACCCTCCCTTGAACGCCTCGACCTGTCCGAGCGCTACACCCGTGCCATCCGCGAGGCGGTCGGGAACCGGGCCGACCTGCTGTTCGGAACCCACGGCCAGTTCACCCCATCCGGCGCCCTGCGCCTCGCCCGCCGTCTGGAGGCCTACGACCCCCTGTGGTTCGAGGAGCCGGTCCCGCCTGACGACCTCGACGGAATGGCCCGGGTGGCCGCCGGCACCACCATCCCCGTGGCCACCGGCGAACGGCTGACCACGGTCTCCGAATTCGCCGCCGTCCTGCGAGCGGGTGCGGCGTCGATCCTGCAACCCGACCTGGGACGCAGCGGCGGAATCCTCCAGGGCAAGAAGATCGCCTCCATCGGCGAAGTCCACCAGGCCCTGCTTGCGCCCCACTGCTACTGCGGGCCCGTGGTGGCTGCGGCCAACATCGCCCTCGCCACCTGTTCGCCGAATTTCCTGATCCTGGAATCAATCGACCGTTGGGACGGGTTCCATGCGGACCTGCTCGAGACGCCGATCCGGTGGGAGGACGGGCAGGTCATTCCGTCGACCCAGCCGGGCCTGGGAGTGGTCCTGAACGAGGAGGTGGCCAGGGCGCACCCGTACGAGGGTGAGGAACTGCACCTGGCTCCCGAGGACGTTCCGATGCCGTTCGAGGAGGGCCTTTGAACCTGCCCCATGAGGTAATGGGCGCTGTCGGAGGGGGCGCCGACCCCCTCGGACGGACTGCTGGACCAGCAGGCCACGAGCCGATGGGAGGCTGACCATGGGCCAGACCCGGCGGGGACGGTTGAGCGGCCGATCCAAGAAGCGGGACCCGGTCGCCGCACAGCCCCCGTGGAGCCAGCCCCGCATGCGGTTCGACCCGCTGCGCGCCGTATCCGAGGACGAGCTGGAGGCGATCCACCGTGCATCGTTGCGGGTACTCGCCGAGACCGGCATCGACTTCCTGGACGACACAGCACGTCGGCAGCTGACCAACGCCGGATGCGACGTAGACGGGAACCGGGTGCGGTTCGACCCTGAACTGGTCATGTCGCTGGTCGCCACGGCACCCACCCGGTTCACCCTCCACGCACCCAACCCGGCCCGGAACCTGCACATCGGCGACGACGTCATCACCTACACGAGCGTCGCCAGCCCACCCTTCGTGACCGGCCTGGGGCGGGACCGTCGCGACGGCAACCGGGAGGACTACCGGAACCTGCTCCGCATGGGCCAGGTCCTGAACTCGATACACACGGTCGCCGGCTACCCGGTGGAGCCCATGGACCTCCACCCGTCGGTCCGCCATCTGCACGCCACCCACGACATGCTCACCCTGTCGGACAAGGTCCCGTTCGTCTACAGCCTCAGCCGACAGCGCAACATCGACGCCATCGAGATGATCCGCATCGCCCGCGGAGTCGACCAGGCCACGATCAGAGACGAGCCGTCGATCTACTCGGTGATAAACGCCAGCACGCCCCTGCGCTACGACACGGTGATGCTCCACGGCATCCAGGAGATGTCAGCCAGCAACCAGTGCATCGTCATCACCCCGTTCACCCTCGCCGGCGCAATGGCGCCGATCACGGTGGCCGGCGCACTGGTGCTCCAGAATGCCGAGGCCCTGGCCGGCATCGCCTACACGCAGGTGGTGCGTGCCGGTTCCCCGGTCATCTACGGCGGGTTCACGTCCAACGTCGACATGCGATCCGGCTCACCCGCCTTCGGCACCCCCGAGTACTGGAAGGCCTGCCTGGTCGGCGGGCAACTGGCCCGTCGCTACGGGTTCCCGTACAGGTCCTCGAACGTCAACGCCTCCAACAGCGTGGACGCCCAGTCGGCCTACGAGAGCGTCATCGCCATCTGGGGAGCCGTCATGGGCGGCGTCAACCTCCTGCTGCACGGTGCCGGTTGGCTGGAAGGCGGCCTCCTGACCTCCTACGAGAAGATGGTCATAGACGCAGACATCCTGAACATGGTGACCGAGATGCTCCAACCGATCACCGTGGACGATGCCTCACTCGCTATCGAAGCCATCGCCGAGGTCGGGCCGGCCGGGCACTTCTTCGGAACCCAACACACCCAGGACCGCTACGCCACCGAACACTTCCAGCCCATGGTCTCGGCCTGGTCCAACTTCGAGAGCTGGGACGAGGGCGGCAGGCTGGAAGCCCACCAACGGGCCGAGACGCTCGCCCACCAGGTCATCGACGCCCACGTGGATCCGCCCATGGAAGCCGCCATCCGTGCCGAGTTGGACGATTTCGTGGACCGACGGGTCGCCGAGGGTGGCGTCGAGACGGACTACTGACGTCCGCTACCGGGCCCCGCTTCCGAGCCGCACCGGGATCCACGACCAGATAGCCACAAAACCACACAACCAGGGAACACGACAATGAAAAGCACTGCACAGGTGGTGGTAATCGGTGGCGGCGTGGTCGGCGCCAGCGTCCTCTACCACCTCACCCGGGCCGGCTGGACTGACGTGGTCCTGCTGGAACGGAGGGAGCTGACGGCTGGATCCACATGGCACGCGGCGGGCGGCATGCACACCATCAACGGTGACCCCAACGTGGCGGCCCTGCAGCGCTACACCGTCCAGCTCTACGAGGAGCTGGAGAAGTCCTCAGGCGTGTCGTGCGGAGTGCACCTGACCGGTGAGGTGATGCTGGCCGACGACGAGGACCGGATGGACTGGCTCCGCATGGTCCACGCCCGCGGCCGCTACCTGGGCATGGAGACCGAGCTCATCTCGGTGGCCGAGGCCGCGCAGAAGGTCCCGTTCCTCGTCGAGGAGCACTTCGTCGGCGCCCTCTGGGACCCAGTCGGAGGCCACGTAGACCCATCAGGCGTCACCCACGCCTACGCCACTGCGGCCCGCATGGCCGGCGCCGAGGTGTACCGCAACACGTGGGCCTACGACGTCGTCGCCAACGCCGACGACACGTGGGACGTCGTGACCGAACAGGGCAGCATCACCTGCGAGCACTTCGTGAACTGCGGGGGCCTGTGGGCCCGCGAGGTGGGCCGGATGTGCGGCCTGGAGCTGCCCATCCTCGCAATGGAGCACCAGTACCTGGTGACCGAGCAGCTACCCGAAATCGCTCCGTGGCTGGAGGCGACCGGAGGCCACGGCGTGGGAGCCATTGACTTCGGCGGCGAGATCTACACCAGGGCTGAAGCCGGAGGCCTGCTCCTGGGCACCTACGAAAAGGCGTGCGTGCCCTGGTCCACCACCGAGACACCCTGGGACTTCGGATCCCAACTCCTCACACCGGACCTGGAGAGGATCGCCCCGTCGCTGGCGGCCGCGTTCGAACACTTCCCGATCTTCGCCGACGCCGGCATCAGGAACGTGGTGAACGGGCCGTTCACCTTCGCCCCTGACGGCAACCCGCTGATCGGGCCGGTCCGTGGACAGCGCGGCCACTGGGTTGCATGCGGGGTGATGGCCGGCCTCAGCCAGGGCGGAGGCGTGGGCCTCGCCATGGCCAACTGGATGACCACCGGTGATCCCGGCTTCGACGTCTGGGGCATGGACGTGGCCCGGTTCGGCGACTGGACCACCCCCTCCTACACGAAGGCGAAGGTCATGGAGAACTACAGCCGACGCTTCTCCATCTCGTTTCCGAACGAGGAGCTCCCTGCGGGACGGCCCCTCCACACGTCCCCGATCCACGACCAGTTGGATGCGGCGAATGCGGTCTGGGGGTCGAACTACGGCCTGGAGCAGCCGCTGTGGTTCCAGCGGCCAGGCGCCGAACCAGTGGAGCAGGTCACCTTCCACAGGTCCAACGCCTTCGACGTGGTCGCTGAGGAGGTCCACGCGACACGCACGGGGGTGGGCCTCCTGGAGACCACCGGCTTCGCCAAGCACGAGTTCACAGGTCCGGGGGCCCGTGCCTTCCTGGAACGGACCATGGCCAACCGCATACCGGAACCCGGTCGGATGGCCCTCACGCCCATGCTCAACCACCAGGGAATGCTGATCGGCGACTTCACGGTGGCGACCATTTCCACGTCGACCGACCCGGCCGGGGATCCCGAGAAGTTCGTGGTATTCGGGTCAGGAGCCGCCGAGGGCCACCACGAACGCTGGTTCCGATCGCAACTCCGGACCAGCCGATCCACTGACCTGGAATCCTCCCCGGAATGTGAATCCACCGGGGGACGGGTGGCCTATCGACCGCTCTCCCATGAAATGGCGGGCCTCTCCATCTCCGGTCCGGCGGCCCGCCATGTGCTGGCGTCGCTGACCGGCATGGACGTCTCCAACGACTCCTTCCGGTTCCTGGACGTGCGCAGGATGGACCTGGGCATGGTCCGGGCTCTCGTGGCCCGGATCAGCTTCACCGGCGACCTGGGCTACGAGCTCTGGACCCCGGCGTCCCTGCAACAACGGCTCTTCCGCCTGCTCCGCGAAGCAGGCGAACCCCATGGGATGCGGCTGTTCGGCCTGAGGGCACTGGACTCGATGCGCTTCGACAAGGGCTTCGGTGCCTGGGCGAGCGAGTACCGGCCCGTCTACACGCCGTGGGAAGCCCGCATGGACCGGTTCGTAAAGCTCGACAAGGGCGATTTCATCGGACGGGAAGCCGCTGCGGCCTCCCTGGCCGCCGGCCCCGAGCGACAGCTCTGCCTACTCCGCATCGACGTCGACGGTGCCGATGCCCTGGGCGACGAACCCATCTGGCACGACGGGGAGGTCGTGGGTTGGGTCACGTCAGGTGGATACGCCCACTGGTCGGAGGCATCGTGCGCCCTCGGGTACCTGCCGTCGGCCCTGGCCGAGGCGGACGCGCCGTCCGGCGGATTCGAGGTGGAGGTGCTGGGGGTCCGGCGAACCGCTACCCGTCTGGACGAGCCGTTGTTCGACCCCTCGGGCTGGCGCATGCGATCCTGAGTACAGCCCAGCCCAGCACCCAGCACCCAGAAACAGGACGCAGGTAGCCATGACCCGATTCCGAGCCCGCCCACGAGGCACGGAGTGTGCAACGCCATGAGCGGCCACCCGACGATCAGGGACGACCCCGACGATGCGATGGTGCGACGGGCGGCGACCACCGGCCACCGCCTGGCGATGGGCCCAGGCGAGCCGGCCCTGACCGAGTGGGCAACCGCCGGCCTGGCCCTACCGGACGAGACGGCGATGATGCGCTATCGACTGGACCGCATCGTCGCCCAGTTGGCCGCCGACGACCTCGACGGGATCCTCCTCTTCGATCCGATGAACGTCATGTACGCCACCTACGCCCCGAACATGCAGGTATGGCTGCTCCACAACCAGGCCAGGTACGCGTTCGTGGGAGCCAACGGTCGCCTGGTCCTGTTCGACTACCCCGGCTGCGAGTTCCTCTCCGCCCACAACCCCTTCATCCACGAGGTTCGCCCCGCCAGGACGTTCACCTACTTCCTGTCCGGCGACCGGACCGACGAACATGCCGGGAGCTTCGCCGCCGAGATCGCCGACCTCCTGGCCGTACACGGTGGCGGCGGGCGACGCCTCGCCCTCGACTCCTCGACGACCCTGGGCGTCACCGCCCTGCAGGACAGGGGAATCAGCCTCGTGGATGGCACCCGGGTCATGGAGGAGGCCCGCAAGGTCAAGGGACCCGATGAGATCACCGCCATGCGGTGCTCGCTGGAGGGCACCCGCGCAGCCTGCAGGAAGATGTTCGAAGCCATGGCACCCGGCATGAGCGAGAACCAGGTCTGGGGCGTGCTCTGGGCCGAGATGCTGGCCCGCCACGGCGAGTGGATGGAGTGTCGCCTGCTAGCTGCGGGCGACCGGACGAACCCGTGGTTCCAGGAGTGCAGCAGCTCGATCATCAGGAACGGCGATGTGGTCGCCTTCGACACCGACCTCGTCGGTGCCTACGGGATGATGTCCGACATCTCCCGCACGTGGGTGTGCGGTGACGCACCGGCCACTCCGGAGGCACTCCGGGCCCACGCCCTCGCCGTCGAGCAGGTCAACCGGAACATCGAATTACTCCGGCCGGGCATGACGTTCCATGACCTGACGCACCTCAGTTGGGCGCCTCCAGAAGAGGAGTACCGGCACTACTCGGTGCTCTTCCACGGCGTGGGACAGTGCGACGAGTACCCCAGCATCCCCTTCCCCAGCGCATGGGCTGAATCGGGATACGACGGTGTGCTGGAGCCGGGGATGGTGATGACCGTGGAGGCCTACGTGGGGGCCCGCTCCGGCGGGCATGGCATCAAGCTGGAGGACCAGGTGCTGATCACCGAGGACGGATACGAGAACCTCAGCCCGTGGACCCTGGAGCTTGAAAGGTTCGAACTGCTGTGAACCCGACCGACGAGGAAGCCACCGCACGCATCCGGAAGATCATGCCGTTCTGCGACGTCCTGGGCCTGTCGGTGGTCAGCGCCACTCCGGGAAGGGTTGAGGCGACCGCCGAGTGGGCCGAGGAGAGGACCACGGTGTTCGGAGGCCTGCACGGCGGCTACCTGATGGCCATCGCCGACTCGGTCGGAGCATTCTGTGCCTCGCTGAACCTCCCGGAGGGCGCTGGTACGTCCACCATCGAATCCAAGACGAACTTCCTGCGTCCGGTCACCGGCGGCACCGTCGGCATCGTGGCCACGCCGATCCACGTGGGTCGCACCACCATCGTGGTCCAGACCGAGGTCACCCGGGACGACGGCAGGCCCGTGTCGCTGACCATCCAGACCCAGATCGTCCTGCCGGGTTCCTGAACCAGACCGGCTAGCGGCCCTCGAACTCGGGTTGCCGCTTCTGGATCCAGGCCATAGCGGCCTCCCTCGTGTCCTGCGTCCCGAAGTTGACGGCCTGGGCCTGTCCCTCGGCCTCCAGGGCCTGGGACATGGACGTCTGGCTGCCGTTGTTCAACAGCGCCTTGCTCATGGAGAGGGCCAGTGGAGGACCGGCCGCGATCCGTGCCACCACGTCGGCCACATGTGCATCCAGGTCGGCCTCGGGCAGGATCCGGTTCACGAGGCCGATGCGGTCGGCTTCCGCGGCGTCGATCACCTCGGCCAGCAGGGCGAGTTCCTTGGCGCGGTGCAGGCCCACCCGCCTTGGCAGCACCCAGGATCCACCGAAGTCGATGGTGAGGCCGCGACGGGCGAAGATCTCCGAGAACCGCGCCGTGTCGGCTGCGTAGACGAGGTCGCACCCGAGCGCCATGTTCAGGCCGGCTCCGGCCGCCACGCCGTACACCTTGGCCACGACCGGGTGCTGGCACTCATGGAGCGCCTGGGCCGATGCCTTGATCCTGCGGAGGTTTCGCAGGGGGTTCACGGCCACCGCTCCGCCGGCCCGGTCCGACTGCTCGCCGACATCGGCACCAGAACAGAAGTTGCCTCCGGCTCCAGTCAGGATGACCGCCCTCACGCTCTCGTCTGCGGTCAGCTCCCTGAAGACCCGACCGAACTCGCGGAACAAGAACCCCGTCATGGCGTTCATGACCTCTGGTCGGTTCAGCGTCACGGTCACGACGTCGCCGTCGCGTTCCACGTCCAGCCCCTCGGCCCCTTCGATCACGCGTCCCACGATGCTCTTCCAATCTCCGTCGTCCCGTCGACCGACCATAAACCCTTGCCAGAAGGTGCCACCCATCCGGCATCTGGAACGCCCCGTGGCAGAGAGCAGCCATGCCCGTCGGTAGTGTCAGTCCATGGACCTGGACCTGACGGAGGATCAGGAAGCCATCCGCGACGTGTTCGCCGACTTCTTCTCCTCTGAAACCGGTCCCGAGCGGGCCAGGGACGCCGAACCGCTCGGATTCGACAGCCGTGCATGGGATCGTCTGATGGAGACCGGCGCCCCCGGAATGGGCGTCGGCGGGTCCCGCGGTGGCGGAGCGACGTTGGCGGACCTGACCGTCGTCGTCGAGGAGGCGGGCGCACACATCGCTGCCCTCCCCCTCGTCGACCACATGGTCGCCACTCGCCTGCTGGCCAAGGTCGGTGTCTGCGACGACGACGCGCTGGTAGGCAGGACGATCGTGGGCCTGGCGATCCGACCCGCTCAGGACGGCACGGCCCGGACGGTTCCGACCGGTGCCGTGGCCCGACGGGTGGTGGCCCTCGATGGCGACGCCCTTGTGCTCGTCGAAGGCGACCCGGGTGCCCACCTGGAGAACCACGGCTGCCTACCGTTGGCCCACAGGCCGCTGGCAGGGGCCACCGTGCTGGCCGAGGGCCCGGACGCCGTCGCCGCCTACCGTCGGACCCTGGACGAGTGGCGCACCCTGACCGCTTCGACGCTGGTCGGCATCACCCGTAGGGCCCTGGACCTGGGAGTCGGTTACGTGAAGGAACGCCGACAGTTCGGACGGCCCATCGGCAGTTTCCAGGCCATCCAGCACCTGTTGGCAGACCTTCCCGGGCTGCTGGACGGCGCCCGACTCCTCACGGCGAAGGCGGCCTGGGCCGGCGACAGGGCCGTTGCCGGCCAGGCCGGGGTCGCCGACATCGGCGACAACGAGATCACCGACTTCGCGGCCCTGGCCTGCATGGCGCTCGTGTCGGCGGGCGAGGCGGCGACCACTGCGACCGACCGCAGCCTCCACGTGCACGGCGGCTACGGCTTCAGCGAGGAGTACGACATCCAGCTGTACTTCCGACGGGCACGTGCTCTCACCGTGGTCCTGGACGACCCGGCCCGGGAATGCCGACGCCTCGCGGACCTCCTGCTCGCCGGGCCGGCCACCTCCAGCCCTCCGGGTGCCGGGTCCGACCGGAACAGCGTGCCCCACGGAGGCCCCGAACCAGGCGGAGACGCCGACCACCTGGCGACCGGAGCCACCCGCTGATGGACTTCTCGCTCAGCCCGGGAGCCGTCGAGTTCCGTGCCGAGGTGAAGGCCTTCATCGCCGACCACCTCACCACCGAGGTGGTCGACCAGATGCACGCCACCGGCACCTTCAACGACAAGGCCTTCAACGCAGCGCTCGCCGATGCCGGCCTTCTGGCCGGGGCGGTCCCCGGCTACGGCGACCGCGACCCCATAGAGCTCTACATCCTGTTCAACGAGCTGGAGAAAGCAGGTGCGCCCTACGACGGCCTGGCCGTCACGATGCTGGTTGCCGGCGTGGTCAACGCCGTCGGGACCGACTTCCACCGCAGCCGGGTCCTCGGGAAGCTGCTCACAGGCCGCTTCAACTGCTGCCTCGGCTACAGCGAACCCGACCACGGCTCGGACGTGGCGTCCATAACCACGAAGGCCGTTCGCGACGGAGACGAGTGGGTGATCACCGGCCAGAAGATGTGGACGACCATGGCGCACGTGTCCGACTGGGTGATCCTGCTCACCCGGACGAACCCGGACGTACCCAGGCACAAGGGCCTCACCATGTTCCTGGTTCCCATGGACACCCCGGGCATAGAGGTCCAGCCTGTCCCTACCATGGCCACCGAACGCACCAACGCCACCTTCTATGACGGCGTGCGCGTCGGTGATGAATGGAGGCTCGGCGAGGTCGACGGCGGTTGGGCCGTAATGGGCGTGGCCCTGGCCTTCGAGCGAGGCGTCATGGGCGGCACCAATCCAACAGTCCCCCTGCTTCGCCACGTACGAGACTGGGCCGGCGGGGCAGCCTCTCCCGACGGTGGAACCATGCTCCAGGATCCGCTCCTACGTGAGCGCCTGGCCCGCACCGCCATTGCGAACCAGGTCTCGCAGCTCCTGACCCTGCGGGCGGCCTGGATAGCCGCAACCGGTGGCCTGCCCGGCCTGGAGGGCTCCATGGCGAAGTTGTACGCCACCGGGCGCTACCAGCAGGCCGTGGGCTGGTTCCAGGAGATGGCCGGAGCAGAAGGCCTACTCGGCTTCGACGCCGACGGCGCTGCCGCCGACGGCTGGATCGACTACGACGCCAGGCATGCCCCCGTGACCACCATCTACGGCGGCACCACCGAGATCAACCGCAACAACGTGGCTGAACGCCACCTCGGCCTGCCACGCGACCGTTAGCCAGCGGGGGCCCGGAGCCTCCGCTCTGCCGCCTCAGTCCAGCAGGCGGCTTCTCAGGTCAGCCAGCCGCTGGTCGTCGAATCCGAAGCCGGCGCGGAGCATGGCCCCGGCCCCACCCCAGTGGTCGTCCACGGCAGCCAACTGGGCCTCCACGTACCCGGGTGCGACCTCCATGAACGGTCGTGCCAGCTCCAGGACCTCCTCGGTCATCCATCCACTTTCGAGCAGCGCCGCCGACTGGCTGACACCGGTGGCGTTGCTCTCCAGGTAGTGGGCGACGATGGCGTCGCGCTCCACGCCCAGGGCCAGGAGTACGACGGTGCCGACCCAGCCGGCCCGGTCCTTGCCGGCCGAGCAGTGCCAGACCAGCGGCCACCGATCCTGGTCGGTGACCACGTCCACGACCCTGCGGAACACAGCCACCCGGGCAGGGTCGGTGACCATCGCCCTGGCGCCATTGGTGGCCAACGCCGCAGCGCGGCCATCTGCCCAGGCCGACCGGATGGCGACAGGGTCACCCTCGGAGAGCAACGCCCGGATGCCGGCACCCTGTCCTGAGTCGTCAGGGATGGGGACCGGGACCTGGTCGATGCCGTCGACCGACCGGTCGGATCCGTCGGCGGAGAAATCATGGTCCGTTCGCAGGTCCACCACCGTCCGGATGCCCAGGGCGACGAGCCGGGCCAGATCCGCATCGGTGGCCCGGGCCAGATGCCCGGACCGCCACAGGAGGCCGTGTGTGGTGGTGCGACCGTCAGCGGTTGGGAGTCCTCCGATACCGCGGAAGTTGTGGATCCGGTCCATGGCCGGCAACGTGTCCGCCGTCGGAGGTGTGTT
>CAJWFS010000034.1 GCA_913030665.1 uncultured Acidimicrobiaceae bacterium | reverse complement strand
CCGGGATCCCGAGGACGTGGACATCAGCTGGCAGATCGACGCCTACCGCTTCGAGCTGCCGCTCATGGCCTCGGCCATGGACGGCGTGGTCAGCCCGGCTACCGCCATCCAGATAGGTCGTCTGGGCGGCGTGGGCGTGCTGAACCTGGAGGGCCTCTGGACCCGGTACGAGGACGCCGACTCGGTTCTGGCCGAGATCGCCGAACTGCCGGTCGAGAAGGCGACCAGGCGGATGCAGGAGCTCTACCAGCAGCCCATCATCCCGGGCCTGGTGACCGAGCGGATCCGTGAGATCAACGATGCCGGTGTGGTCTCGTGTGTCTCGGTCACCCCGCAGCGCACCGCAGCACTGATGGACCACATCCTGGCCGGCGAGCTGGACATGCTGGTCATCCAGGGCACCGTGGTCTCCGCAGAGCACGTGTCCAGGACCATCGAGCCGCTGAACCTGAAGACGTTCATCAGACAGCTGGACATCCCGGTGATCGTGGGTGGTTGCGCCACCAACAAGGCGGCCCTCCACCTGATGCGTACCGGCGCTGCCGGCGTGCTCGTGGGCGTCGGTCCCGGCCATGCCTGCACCACCCGAGGCGTTCTGGGCCTGGGCGTGCCACAGGCGACGGCCATCGCCGACGTGCGGGCGGCCCGGATGCGGCACCTGGACGAGACGGGCGTCTACTGCCACGTCATCGCCGATGGCGGCATGGCAACCGGTGGCGACATCTCCAAGGCCATCGTCTGTGGTGCCGATGCCGTGATGATCGGTTCGCCGCTGGCCGCCGCAGCGGAGGCACCCGGTCGCGGCTACCACTGGGGAATGGCCACTTTCCACCCGACCCTGCCCCGTGGCGCACGCGTCCAGACGGCCACCAGGGGCACGCTGAAGGAGGTCCTGCTGGGCCCGGCCAACGAGAACGACGGCAAGCTGAACCTGTTCGGTGGGCTCCGCACCTCGATGGCCACGTGTGGTTACGTGGATGTGAAGGAGTTCCAGAAGGCAGAGGTGATGGTCGCCCCGGCGCTGATGACCGAAGGCAAGGCGCTGCAGAAGTCACAGGGAGTGGGGATGGGGCGCTAGCCCCGCCGACCCTGTTCCTCTGATGACCGACACTCCGGGCGGCAGCGCCCGCGCCACCGACCGGATACTGGTCGTCGACTTCGGGGCCCAGTACGCCCAGCTCATCGCCCGACGGGTGCGTGAGGCCAAAGTATTCAGTGAGATAGTCCCGCACGACCTGTCAGCCGACGAGTACGCCGCCCGCAGGCCTACCGGAATCATCTTCAGCGGTGGCCCGGCTTCGGTCCACGTCGATGGTGCTCCCCGGATCGACCCCGGTGTCTACGACCTGGGCGTGCCCATCCTGGGCATTTGCTACGGCGCCCAGCTGATTGCCCACCAGCGTGGTGGCGTCGTGGGTCGCAACGAGCGCGGCGAGTACGGCCGCACCGAGTTGACCGTGGGCGATGCGGGCACCCTCCTGGCTGACGCCGGTAGCGGTGCCCATCCGGTCTGGATGAGCCACTTCGACGCCATCACCGACGCTCCGGCCGGGGCGACCGTCACGGCGTCCTCGCCAGATGCCCCCGTGGCGGCATTCGAGTCGGCCGAGGCCGGCCTCTACGCCGTCCAGTTCCATCCCGAGGTACACCACACGCCGTGCGGCCAGGACCTCCTCAGGCGCTTCGTCCTGGACGTATGCGGCTGCGCCGGCGACTGGACCATGTCATCGGTCATCGAGTCATCGGTGGCCGCCATCCGCGAACAGGTGGGCGACGGTCGTGCCATCTGTGGCCTGTCGGGCGGTGTCGACTCGGCGGTGGCGGCGGCCCTCGTGCACGAGGCCATAGGCGATCAGCTGATCTGCGTGTTCGTCGATACGGGCCTGATGCGCGCCGGCGAGGGCGAGCAGGTGGTTGATGCCTTCGAGAAGACCCAGGGCATCGAGCTGATCCACGTGCGGGCCGCAGAACGCTTCTTCCAGAAGCTGGTCGGGGTTACCGATCCGGAGGAGAAGCGGAAGGCCATCGGCGAGCTGTTCATCCGCATCTTCGAGGACGCCGCCGCCGGCATCGCAGACGCCCGGTTCCTGGTGCAGGGAACCCTCTACCCGGACGTCATCGAGTCGGGGACGAAGGACGCGGCGAAGATCAAGAGCCACCACAACGTGGGTGGGCTGCCGGACGACATGGACTTCGTCCTGGTGGAGCCGCTCCGGAACCTCTTCAAGGACGAGGTCAGGTCTGTGGGTACGGAGCTGGGCCTGCCCGACGAGATCGTCTGGCGTCAGCCGTTCCCGGGGCCGGGGTTGGGGGTGCGCATCATCGGCGAGGTCACCCCGGAGACCGTGTCGGTGCTGCAGGCGGCGGACAGGATCGTCCGGGATGAGATCAGCGCCGCGGGCCTGGAGCGGGAGATCTGGCAGGCCTTCGCGGTGCTTCCCGACATCCGATCAGTGGGGGTGATGGGCGACGAGCGGACCTACGCCCGACCGGTCATCATCCGGGCGGTCACCAGCGAGGACGCCATGACGGCCGACTGGGCGCGCCTTCCGCACGACCTGTTGGAGAAGATGTCCAGCCGCATCATCAACGAGGTGGACGGGGTCAACCGGGTGGCGTACGACATCACGTCCAAGCCACCCGGAACCATCGAGTGGGAGTGAACCCGGGCCCCATGTCCCCGGGCGACAGTGCCGACACGATCGCGGCGTACACCTCGGCCTGTGCGTTCTTCGGCGAGCGGCTGGCCACGGTCACCGACCTGGACTGGGAGAGGCCCACACCCTGCGAGGGTTGGGACGTCCGCATGCTGGTGGCCCATGTCGTCACCGGCGAGGCCCTGGTCGCGCAGGTGCTCGGCGGGGGCGGCTCGTGGGACGCCGACGTGGATCCCTCGGTCCTGGGCCTCAACCCGATGGCCGCCTGGCGCGGCACCGCCCTGGCCGCCCTGGACGCCGCCTCCGGTGACGGGGTGCTGGACGCGATCCACCCACACGCAGCGGGCGACCTGCCCGGCGGGGTGATCGTCGGCTTCAGGGTCACCGACAACCTGGTCCACGGCTGGGACCTCGCCAGGGCCTGTGGTACCGACGTGGAACTGCCCGACGGGCTGGCCGACCTCTGCCTCGACTTCTGGCTGCCGCTGGCCGGTTCGGACGGCATGGGTGCCCACTTCGACGGTCCGGTGATGCCGCCCGACGGGGCATCTCCCGGGGTACGGCTCCTGTCCTTCCTGGGCCGGACTCCATGACCGACCCGGCCCACGCCATGGTCTACGAGACAGGACCGTTCTTCGTCGAGACCGATGCCATGTTCGTGCCGCAGCCCGTCTCCGGGGGCCCGTGGGATCCCGGCCTCCTGCACGGCGGTCCGGTCGGCGGCCTCCTGGCCCACCTGGTGGAGTCCGTGTCGTCCCCCACCCCGGTGCGGATCTGTCGCCACACGGTCGACATGATGCGCGGCGTTCCGATGTCTCCGCTCCGCTCGGAGGTGGAGGTGCTCCGGGCGGGACGGCGCATCCAGGTCGTGCGGGCGTCGCTCTTCGACGGTGCCGTAGAGGTGGCACGCTCGACCAGCCTCCGCATGCGCGTGGCCGAGGTGGCCAACCCGTTGGACCCGGTTCGCACAGCGCACCCCGAGGACGAGCCCCACCCGATGCTGGCCCAGCCGTTGTTGCTGTCCATGACCGATGTCGGCGTTCCCGCCTTCCTGCGTGCTGTCGAGTTCCGCCGTGAGGGAGAGTTCCGGAGCGGTGCACCCGGGCTGGTCTGGATGCGCATGCACAACACGATGGTCGCCGGGCACGACGCCTCCCCGTTCGTGCGCCTGTCCACGATGGCCGACATGACGTCGATGGCCGCCCAGTACCTGGACCACGAGGAGTGGGCGACCATCAACGCCGACCTGAACGTGATGGCTTTCCGCGATCCCGTGGGCGACTGGATCGGAATCCGGGGCCTCCACAAGAACGACGGCGACGGCATAGGCCTCTCCGAGGCCGTGCTGTACGACCTCGGGGGTCGGGTGGGCCGGGCCACGGCCAGCATCCTCATCGAGCCCCGCTGACCGACCGCCCCGGTTTGCACCCGGCCGCCGGTCGCCCCACGCTGGTGTGCAGCGCCCAGCTGAGGAGGCCCGCGTGGCACAGTTTGATGACGAGAACCCGAGCCATCCGGTACGGGTCGGCAGCATGCTGTACACCCTCGTCGACCCTGACCCGGGCCGCGAGGTGGCCTACAACCGGTGGTACGAGCGGGACCACTTCTACGGCGGCTGCATGACCGGCCCGTGGTGCCTGGCTGGCAGCCGCTGGGTGGCCACCCGGGAACTGAAGGACCTCAGGTTTCCTACGAAGGCCAACTCGGTCAGCGACCCGACCGACCGCGGCTCCTACCTCGCCATCTACTGGGTGGAGGACGGTCACCACGACGACCACTTCGCCTGGGGGGCCGAACAGGTGGTGAGGCTCTACGGGGCCGGTCGGGGGTTCCAGGATCGCCGGCACGCCCACACGGTGCTGTACCGCCATCTGGTCGACCACTACCGCGATGTCGACCCGGTGCCCGTGGAGCTGGCCCTGGACCACCACTACGCGGGGATCTCCTCCGTGGTCGTGGAGCCCACCGACGGCGTGTCGACCGACGCCCTGGCCTCGTGGATCCGGGCTGAGGGGCTGCCCCCGGTGTTCGCCGATGGGCCGGTGGCCTCGTGCAGCACCTGGACTGCGGTTCCGAGGGACGACATGACCAGCAACGCCCCGATGGACCTCGGCTCTCCGCCGATCGGTCCGGACGCCACCCTTCAGGTCTTCTTCTTGGAGGACGATCCCCGGTCCTGCTGGGAGCGGTTCGTGGACTACGCCGGGCGGTTGGAGGCCTCGGGCCTGGGCCGGGTCACCTCGGCAGCACCGTTCCTGCGCACGGTGGTGGGTACCGACCGGTACGCCGACGAACTCTGGTAGGTCCGAGCCCCCCGGTCGGGTGCCGAACGCCGGTCAGACGCCGGCCAGTGCCTCGACGACGGGGGCGAACTCGACCATGGAGTCCTCGTTGAGGCCGATGTAGGTCAGGCCCCACCGCTCCCGCCAGGCCAGGAGGGTCTCGACGCACTGTCCGACCGAGCCGATCAGGACGTGCGGCGAGGCCAGGGCTGCCTCGGCGTCGAGTCCCAGTGCCGGCGCCATGAGTTCCGCCAGGCCCTCTGGATCGTCGGTGATCTGGGACACGTGGACCCGTGTCTGGAGCTCGATGTCGGCGAACCGGTCACCGGCGGCGTCGCGGATCCAGCCCAGCTTCTCGTCCGTGGCCTCGACGGTGGCCGAGGCGCCCGCCCTCTGGTCGATCACGCCGGCGGCCATGTTGGCGTTCAACCCGACGATGTCGGCCACGCTCGCCGCCAGCGTGAGCATCTTGCGGCCTCCGCCTGCCAGCAGGAAGGGTGGGTGAGGGGACTGGACACAGGTGGGCTGTCCGTCGTGGCCGCGCACCGTGTAGTGCTCGCCGTCGAAGTCGAACGGACCCTCGTCGAAGCACTGCTTCAGGATCTCCACCGACTCAGCCAGTCGGGCTATGCGGACGCTCGGCCGGTCCAGGTCTATGCCCGACTGCTCGTAGTCGGTGGTCTTCCAGCCTGCTCCCAGCCCCAGCTCCAGGCGACCATCGGAGAGCAGGTCCAGCGTCGCGGCCTGCTTCGCCAGAAAGAGAGGATGCCGGAAGTCGTTTCCCAGTACGAGGGTGGTGAGGCGCAGGTCACGGGTGGCCTCGGCGGTGACGGCCAGGGCGATGAGGGGGGCCATCTCGGCATCCAGGTGGTCCGAGACCGAGAGGGCGGAGTAGCCGAGGTCCTCTGCCCGCCTGCCCAACTCGCGCCATTCGGCGGCGAGACGGGGTGCTGAGGCCTGCACGCTGAAGCGGAAGGAACGGAGCATGGTCGGCCACCTTAGGCCACGTCGGAGTGTGCAGCCGGGCCTGTCTCCGGCCACCGGTAGTGTGCGCCCGATGGCCCCTCGAGACCCGGATTCCGTGCCCGGCGAGGCGACCAGCGGTCCGGTGGAGGGGCTGGAGGACGGCCTGAACCCCGCCCAGGTGGACGCCGTGACCCATCCGTCGGGTCCGCTCCTGGTGGTGGCCGGGGCCGGGTCGGGCAAGACCCGTGTCTTGACCCGACGGATCGCCCACCTCGTGGTCGAGCGGGGGGTGTCGCCGTTCGCCATCCTCGCCATCACCTTCACCAACAAGGCTGCCGGCGAGATGAAGGAGCGGGTGGCTGCGCTCGTCGGCCCCGTCGCACGTGACATGTGGGTGTCCACGTTCCACTCGGCCTGCGTCCGGATCCTGCGCCGCGATGCCGGTCTCCTGGGCTACCCCTCCCGGTTCAGCATCTACGACCAGGGCGACGCCGTCCGGTTGACCGGCTACGTGGTCCGGGACCTGGGCCTCGACGTCAAGCGGTATCCGGCCAGGGCGGTCCATGCCTCTGTCTCGGCTGCCAAGAACGAGGGGCGATCGGCCGCCGACTACGTGGAGCACGCCATGGGGCCGTACGAGGGCCGCATGGGCGAGGTCTTCACCGAGTACCAGGCCCGGCTGCTGAAGGCCGGGGCGATGGACTTCGACGACCTGCTCGGCAACGCCGTGCGCCTCCTGCGGAGCCAGCCTGACGTGTTGGAGCGCTACCGGGGGCGCTTCCAGCACATACTCGTGGACGAGTACCAGGACACCAACCAGGTGCAGAACGACCTGGTGATGCTGTTGGGCTCGGCCCACCGGAACGTCTGCGTGGTCGGCGACAGCGACCAGTCGATCTACCGGTTCCGGGGTGCCGACATCCGCAACATCCTGGAGTTCGAGCGGGCCTTCCCCGATGCCACGGTCGTCGTGCTGGACCAGAACTACCGGTCATCCCAGACGATCCTGGATGCCGCCAACGCAGTCATCACGAGGAACCCGGGTCGCCAGCCGAAACACCTCTGGACCGATGCCGGCCCGGGTGATCGCATTGTCCGCTACCGCGCTGACGACGAGGTGGACGAGGCACGGTGGGTCGTCGGGCGCCTCCGGTCCCTGCACGGTGAGGGCCGCCGGTGGTCGGACATGGCCGTCTTCTACCGGACCAACGCGCAGAGCCGGGCCGTCGAGGAGCAGATGGTCAACCTCGGCGTTTCCTACCGGGTGGTCGGCGGCACCCGTTTCTACGACCGTCGCGAGGTCCGGGACGCCATGGCCTACCTGAAGCTGGCCGCCAATCCGGCCGACGAGGTGGCGGCCAGGCGTGTCCTGAACGTTCCTCGGCGCGGTGTTGGCGACACCTCGGTGGCAAGGGTCGATGCCCTCGCTGCGGCCAACGGTATCGGTTTCGTGGCCGCCCTCCGGGAAGCCGCCGCTGCCGGGGTCTCCGGTAGGGCCGCAACGGGGATAGGGGGCTTCCTGGGCCTGCTGGACCACCTTTCGGAGACGGTGGACGACGGCCCGGCAACGGTGCTCTCGGCCGCCCTGGACCGTTCCGGCTACCTGGACGAGCTGCGGGCCGAGCACACGATCGAGTCCGAGGGGCGCCTTGAGAACCTGGCCGAGCTTGTGGGAGCCGCCTCCGGCTTCGATTCGGTGGACGACTTCCTCGAGCGGGTCGGCCTGGTGGCGGACACCGATGACCTGCCCGACGACGACGATGCCGGCCAGGTCCTCCTAATGACGATGCACGCGGCGAAGGGCCTCGAGTACCCGGTGGTGTTCGTGGTCGGGATGGAGGACGGCGTCTTTCCCCACCTACGTGCCCTTGGCGACCCCGATGAGCTGGCCGAGGAGCGACGGCTGGCCTACGTGGGGATCACCCGTGCACGCCAGCGCCTGTTCCTCAGCCATGCCTGGAGCCGGATGCTGCACGGGCAGACCCAGTACAACCCGCCCAGCCGCTTCCTGGACGAGATCCCGTCGGACCTTATGGTCGAGGCCGAGGGCAGCCGCAGGGTCGGCGGCGGAGGCGGTGCACCCCGCTCCCCGGCCGGACCGTCGGGTGGACTCGGCTGGTTCGACCCGGTGCCACCGCGCCATGGCGGGCGGGGAGAGGCCGGGGCCGAGCCGGAGGGCCAGGTGTTCGGCGGCGGTCGCGGTGGCCAGGCCCGGGACCCGGGTCCGTCCTCCACGATGGCCCACGAGCTGGGCCTGGCGGCCGGCGACGACGTGGTCCACCGGGCATGGGGCGATGGCGTCGTGTTGTCGGTGTCCGGTGAGGGTGACAGGGCCGAGGCGGTGGTGCGTTTCGCCGGCAGGGGTGACAAGAGGCTGCTCCTGGCCTGGGCTCCGCTGGAGCGTCCGGAAGGCGGCTGACGGGCCTCGTCGGCGACCCGCTGGGCCAGTCGTGGCCGTTACGCTTCGACGGTGGCCGGCCCCTCTGGGTCGGTACCGGCCCGTGTAGCTCAGTCGGAAGAGCGATTCACTCGTAATGAATAGGTCCGGGGTTCGATTCCCCGCGCGGGCTCGTCCAGAGAAGACCCGTTCCACCCGGCTGCGTGCCGACCTGGGGCGACCGACCCCCTAGGATCCTCCCCATGAACGTGCTCGCAGGCGTCATCTGGCACTACTGGATGGCCGTACCCCTGGCAGTGGGTGGCATCGCCCTCACCGTCGCCACCATGGTCGGCTACTTCCAGAAGGTCTCGTCGACGCGCTACCCGAAGCGCTGAGCCCGTCGCCGGTGCGGTCCGGCGACCCGGCGTACCGCTGATGTCGGAGATGGCCGCTGCCTTCGTCGACTGGGACCTGGCCGAGCGTGTCGCCATCAAGGTGGCTGATCGGGCGCCGTTCGGCGGCGCCCACCACCTGGAAGGCCTGACGGCCGAGTTCGACGACCACACGGCTCGTGCCGAGGACCTGGTCCAGGCCACCACCGGCCTCCGTGCGCTCTCCGGTGACGCCCGTGCGCGTGTTGTGGGCCGGGCCGACTGGATCCGGGCCAACCTGGCCTCCCTGCAGCGATTGCTCCGCCCGCTCTTCGCGAGGATGGCCGACGACCCTGATGACGAGCCATCGCTGGTCTCGGCCCGCCTCGGCGCACTCGAGCTGGGAGCGATGCTGGGCTGGATGTCGACCCGGGTGCTGGGCCAGTACGACCTGCTGGTGCTCGAGGACGAGGCCGCAGAGGACCAGGACATCGTCTACTACGTGGGTCCGAACCTGGTGGCCCTGGAACGTCGCTACGCCTTCCACGCACCGGACTTCCACCTCTGGCTGGCACTCCACGAGGTGACGCACAGGGCCCAGTTCATGGGCGTGCCCTGGATGCGGGAGCACTATCTGGGCCTGGTCGATTCGCTGCTGGATGGTGCAGACGCCGAGTCATTCGACCTGGTGGCTGCACTGCGGTCGACCCTCGACAGGCGCCGGGCGGGTACGGCGGACCAGGGTGGTGGCGTGCTGGGTGCCATTTCGACTCCCGGGCAGCAGGCCACCATGGATCGGATCGGGGGCCTCATGAGCCTGCTGGAGGGCCACGGCGACGTCACCATGGACAGGGCCGGCATCGGCGTCGTCACCGGTGCCGACCGGTTCGCCAGGGTGATGGCGGACCGTCGGCGCTCCGCCTCGGGTGCGAGGAGGCTCTTCCAGCGCCTGGTCGGGCTGGAGGCCAAGCTGGCCCAGTACGCGCAGGGCGAGGCCTTCATCGCTGCCGTGGAGGCACACGGTGGCACGGTCCTCCTGGACAGGGTCTGGGAGGACCCCGACCACCTTCCCGACCTGGCCGAGATCCGCCAGCCCGGGCTGTGGATCGACCGGGTGGCGCCCTTTCCGGTCGAACCCCCGGTGGGTTGACCGCAGCCGTGGTCGCATCGGACCGGACACCAGCGGTGGCCGGCGTGCCAGTTGTCGAGCTGCTGGAGCGGTGCAGGTTCCCTCCTCCCGGAACGGAGGTGGACTGTGCCGTCTCCGGTGGACCGGATTCCACGGCGCTGCTCGTGCTGGCCGTCGAGGCGGGGCTGGTGGTCACCGCCTGGCATGTCGACCACGGCCTCAGGTCCGGGTCTTCGGCCGAGGGTGCCATGGTCGCCCGGCTGGCGGCCGGGTTGGGTGCGACGGCACGGTGCATGGAGGCGACGGTGGACGACGGGCCGAACCTCGAGGCGCGTGCCCGTGACGCCCGACGGGCCGTCCTGCCACCTGGCGTGCTCACGGGGCACACCGCCGACGACCAGGCCGAGACCGTGCTCGTGAACCTGCTCAGGGGGGCCGGGGTTCCGGGAGCCGCCGGCATCGGTTCGCCGGAGCGGCGGCCGCTGCTGGCGCTGCGCCGCCGTGAGACCCGGGCCCTCTGCGAGGACCTGGGTATCCAGCCCCTGGCGGATCCGATGAACGACGACCCGCGGTTCGTCCGCAACCGGATCCGGCACGAGGTGCTCCCGCTTCTGGCCGACGTATCGGGGCGCGATCCCATCCCGCTGCTGGCGCGCCATGCGATGCGTGCCGCCGAGGCCACCCACCTACTCTCCGGCCTGGTGGCCGACGTGGATCCGACCGACGTCCGGGCGCTGGCCGAGTTGCCCGACGACCTCGTCCGATTGGCGCTGCGTGGCTGGTTGACCCGGGGGGCCGACGGCCTGCCACCGGATTCGGCGTCGGTCGAGAGGGTGCTCGACGTGGCACGGGGCCGGATCCGGGCAACTGAGGTGGTCGGCGGATACAGGGTGGTCCGCTCGGCAGGTCGTCTCTCCCATGGGCACCGGTAGGGTCGCTGCCGTGGCCAGCGACCAAGGGGCGTCCCTCTCCGCGGACGGGTACTCCGTCGGCCGACTCCTCATCTCCGAGGATGACCTGCAAACCAGGATCCGGGCGCTCGGCGAAGAGATCACCGCCGACTACGCCGGTCGGGCCCCGTTGCTGGTCGGTGTGCTCAAGGGTGCGTTCATGTTCATGAGCGACCTTTCCCGGGCCATCGACCTGCCGGTGGAGTTCGACTTCATGGCCGTGTCGTCGTACGGCAACTCCACGCGCTCGTCAGGGGTGGTTCGTATCGTGAAGGACCTGGACATCGATCTCGCCGACCGGGACGTGATCATCGTCGAGGACATCATCGACAGCGGCCTGACGCTCAGCTACCTGCGTCGCAACCTGCTGGCGCGCAATCCGGCGAGCCTCGAGGTGTGTGCCCTGCTGGTACGCGAGAATCACCGGGTGGACGAGGCGATCCTGCGCTACGAGGGCTTCAGGGTCCCGTCCGACTTCCTGGTGGGCTACGGGCTGGACGTCAACGAGCGGTTCCGGAACCTGCCCGACATCCGGGTGGCCATCGCCGCTCCAGCCGAGGTGGCGACAGACGGCGGAGCGGTGTGAGCGACGCAGCGTCGCCCGATGCCGGGGGCTTCAAGGTCGACCTGGACCGCATCCAGGACGCCGTCGCCGAGATCCTCGTGGCCATAGGTGAGGACCCCACCCGTGATGGGTTGCAGGAGACCCCGGCACGGGTGGCCCGCATGTACGCCGAGGTGTGCAGCGGCATCCACGAGGATTCCGCCGCCCATCTCATCAGGACCTTCGACGTCGACCACGACGAGATGGTCATGGTCCGCGACATCCCCCTCTACTCCCTCTGCGAGCACCACCTGCTGCCGTTCTTCGGAGTCGCCCACGTGGCCTACATCCCCCGAAGGGGCGGGATGATCACTGGGCTCTCCAAGCTGACCCGACTTGTCGACGGCTATTCCCGGCGCCCCCAGGTCCAGGAGCGGCTGACCTCCCAGGTGGCCGGCGCCATCCAGGACACCCTCCACCCGCAGGGCACGCTGGTGGTGATCGAGGCCGAGCACCTCTGCATGTCGATGCGGGGGGTCCGCAAGCCCGGGGCGGTCACGGTCACCTCCGCCGTCCACGGCGTGTTCCGCGATGAGGTGTCCACACGCCTGGAAGCCATGCGGTTCATCAAAGGTCGGCATAGCGGATCCTGCCAATCTAAGGATCGGTGGATTCCGGTCGCCACTAGGGTCGGTTGCATGTCCGTCCTGACCTCCGGCCCCGGTCCGGCCGCCCCGGCCATGGAACGTTCCGGGGGGCTGGTGATGGGCGTCCTGAACGTCACGCCCGACTCCTTCTCCGACGGTGGGTGCTTCCTGGATCCCGTCGTGGCCATTGCGCACGGTCGGCGCATGATCGCCGAGGGGGCGGTCATCCTGGACGTGGGCGGGGAGTCGACGCGTCCGGGCGCCCAGCCGGTGGGGGTCGACGAGGAACTGGCGCGGGTGGTCCCGGTGCTCGACGGGCTTGCCGGCCTAGCCGAGGTCCAGGCCGGATCGGTCCGGATCTCGATCGACACGCGCCATGCGGAGGTGGCGCGTCGTGCCGTGGCCGCCGGGGCGGGCATCATCAACGACGTCAGTTCGACGCTGGACGGCGTCGCTGCCGAGCTCGGGGTGGGTTGGGTGGCCATGCACATGCAGGGTGATCCGCGGACCATGCAGGAGCAGCCCTCGTACGACGACGTGGTGGTCGAGGTGCGTGACTTCCTCGTCCAACGGGCCGCGAGGGCGGTCCAGCTTGGCGTCACCGAGGTGTGGATAGACCCGGGAATCGGGTTCGGCAAGACCACGGCCCACAACCTGGAGATCATGGGCCGCCTGGACGAGCTGGTGGCCACCGGTTGGCCGGTTGTCCTCGGGGTGAGCCGCAAGAGGTTCCTGGGGGACCTGACGGCTTGGAGCGACCTCGGGAACACAGCTGGTCCCGTCGACGGCCACCTGGACCCCACCGCACCAGATGATCGCCGGGAGGCATCCGTGGCGCTCGCCACATGGGCGTTCCACCTGGGTGTCTCGGTGGTCCGTGCCCACGACGTGCGGTCGACGTTTCAGGCGGCAAGGGTGGTCGGATCGCCCGGATCTCGGGCACGATGACGACCGTGCGAGAGAACCACGACGGCAGGAGCCTGGAGGAGGGCCCGTGAGGGGCAAGTGGGCCAGGGGGATTGTGCCGCGGTCGTTCATCTGGATCATCAAGGACCGTATTGCTGTCAGCGAGCGTCCCGGTGGCTGCGGGGAGGTGCATCGGCGGGTCCGGCGCCGGGAGGAGATCCTCTGGATCCGTGAGAACGGCTTCGACACGGTGCTCTCGTTGCTGGCCAGCGACCACAACCTGCACAACTACGACGAGCTGGGCATGGCCTGGTCGCACATTCCGTTCGGCGGCGCCGGCGACGGCCTCCAGCGCCTCGAGGAGGTCCTGCGGCGGATCGACGACCTGACGACGGACGGGCGCCGGGTCCTGGTGCACCGCGAGGAGTTGAACGACGTGGTGTGTGGCCTGATGGGCGCCTACCTGCTGAGGGCCGGTCTGGTGCCGACGGGGCCGAGGGCGATGTCGATCGCCGAGCAGTTGACCGGCAGGCCGCTGGGTTCCCCCGGCAGGGCGATCGTGGGGCTGGTGGCCCCACCGGACGAAGAGGGCTCCGGTTGAGCGACAGGATCGAGTTGAGGGGCCTACGGGTCACGGCGACCTGCGGGGTGCTGCCCGAGGAGAAGGCGCGCCGGCAGCCGTTCGAGGTGGACATGGACGTGCACGCCGACCTGGGTGCGGCATCGCTCAGCGACGACCTGGCCGACACCGTCGACTACGGCGCCCTGTGTGCGTTGGTCGCCGGCATCGCAGACGGGGAGGCCTTCGACCTGCTGGAGCGGTTCGCCGGTCGGGTGGCCGAGGACGTCCTGGCCGTCCCAGGGGTCGACGCGGTGACGGTGGTGGTACGCAAGCTGCGACCCCCGGTACCGGAGGACCTCGCCACCAGCGCGGTTCGGATCCACCGCACGACATGAGCCACCGGGCCCTCCTGGCGCTGGGCTCGAACCTGGGCGACCGGTGGGCGAACCTGGGAGGTGCCGTTGCCGGCCTCCCGGACGTGGTGGCGGTGTCCCGGGTGTACGAGACGACGCCGGTCGGGGGACCGGACCAGGGGCCCTACCTGAACTGCGTGGTCCGGCTGGAGACCGATCTGGATGCGCGTGCCCTGCTGGATGCCGCACAGGAGCGCGAACGCTCTGCGATCCGCCGTCGCGGTGTTCGCTGGGGGCCGCGGACGCTGGACGTGGACGTCCTCTGGATAGACGGTCAGACGGTCCGGGAACCGGACCTGGAGGTGCCGCATCCCAGGATGTTCGAGCGCGCCTTCGTCCTGGTGCCCCTAGGCGACGTGGCCCCCGACCTGGTCGGGGAGGTACCGGATGGCCAGGGGGCGGTCCTCGCAGTGGGTTCGTTGGACCCGGCGACCGGGAACAGGGGGGACTGAGGGGTGCCGTCGTTCAGGGTCGTGGGTCCGGGGCGGGCGGGCAGGTCGCTGGCCGTAGCGCTCTCCGCGGTCGGTTGGGAGTCGGTGGGGTTGCTGGGCCTCGACCTCGACCTCTACGATCCGGAGTCGACATGCTCCTGACCATCGACGTGGGCAACACCCAGACGGTGCTGGGCCTGTACGAGGATGGTGCGTCCATGTCGTCGGCCGAAGCCGGCCTTGTCGATCACTGGAGGATCCGCACCGACCACGAGCGGACCTCTGACGAGCATGCGGTGCTGGTGCGAAACCTGCTACGCCAGTCGGGCCATGACCTGGAGGGCACGGTCTCCGGGGTGGCCATCTGTGCCGGTGTGCCCCGCGTCCTGGCCAGCCTCCGTCAGATGATCGACCGCTACGTCGACTTCGAGGCGTTGGTCATCGAGCCCGGCGTGAAGACCGGCATGCCGATCCTCTACGACAACCCGCGTGAGGTCGGTGCCGACCGCATCGCCAATGCCGTGGGTGCCTACGACCTCTACGGCGGGCCTACGGTCGTCGTGGACTTCGGCACTGGCAACAACTTCGACGTCATCTCCGAGAACGGCGAGTTCCTGGGTGGGGCCATCGCCCCGGGTATCGAGGTGAGCCTCGACGCCCTGTTCGGACGGGCGGCCGCCCTCAGGTCCGTGGAGCTTGTGGAGCCCCGCAACGTCATCGGCAAGAGCACTGTGGCGTCGTTGCAGTCCGGAGCGGTCTACGGCTTCGCAGCCCAGGTTGACGGGATGGTAGAGCGCTTCAGGGCCGAGCTGGGTGGGTGCACGGTGGTGGCCACGGGTGGCCTGGTCGACGTGATCGCACCGGTGTCGTCGACCATCCAGCATGTCGAGCCCTTCCTGACACTCCACGGGCTGCGCCTCGTGCACGACCTGAACCGGTGAGCGACGTGGACGGGTCGCCAGGAGGGGACGTGGACGGGCCTGGCGTAGATCGCCCGGGCGTGCCGTACCGCTTCGAGCCGACGGCCACGGCTGCTGACATCACCGCCCGGTTTCAGGGCCTCGCCGACGGCGAGGAGACCGGGGTCGTCGTCACCGTCGCCGGTCGCCTCATGCTGCGTCGGGACCAGGGCAAAATGGCATTCGGCGACCTGCAGGACTCCACCGGTCGGATCCAGCTGTTCGCGATGCAGAAGTCGACGACCGACTTCGAGGGCTTCACCGGACTGCACCTGGGTGACTGGATCGGGGTGACAGGCGAGGTGATCCGGACCCGCCGGGGGGAGCTCAGTGTGCGGGTCGACTCCTGGGTCCGCCTGGCCGAGGCCCGACGGTCGTTCCCGGACAAGTGGCACGGCATCACCGACGTGGACGTCCGGTACCGGCAGCGCTACGTGGATCTGTGGGTCTCCGACGGGATCAGGGAGGCCTTCGTGGCCCGCAGCCGGATCGTCTCGTCTACCCGTCGCTGGCTGGAGGACCGTGGCTTCCTGGAGGTGGAGACGCCGGTGTTCCATCCCATACCGGGCGGTGCCCTGGCCCGACCGTTCACCACCCACCACAACGCCCTGGACCTGGAGCTCTACCTCAGGATCGCTCCCGAGCTGTACCTGAAGCGCCTGACCGTGGGTGGCTTCGAGCGGGTGTTCGAGATCGCCAG
>CAJWFS010000033.1 GCA_913030665.1 uncultured Acidimicrobiaceae bacterium | reverse complement strand
CGGCACCCCGAGGATCACCACGGGGATGAACACGGGGGCGAAGAAGAAGAACGACTGGCCGCTGTAGGCCGCCTCGGTCCGACCACCCACCGACACCGTGGCGGCCGCCATCAGCAGCCCCAGGAGCAGGGCGCCACCGTCTCCCATGAAGATCCGTGCCGGATGCACGTTGTGTGGCAGGAACCCGACGCAGATCCCGACCACGATGACGGCCAGCATCGACCCCGGGTTGCCATCGAAGAGCAGGCCCTCGTCACCCAGGCGCAGGGCATAGAGGAAGAAGGTGGCAGCGGCGATCGCCACGATGCCGGCCGCCAGGCCATCCAGCCCGTCGGTCAGGTTCAGGGCGTTGGCCAGGAGAACCACCCACACCACGGTGAGAAGAGCCGACAGGTCTGGCGAGAGCAGCACCACGTCTAGGAACGGGATACGCAGTACGACCAGCGACACGCCGGACAGCGACAGCACACTGCCGGAGAGCACCATCCCAGCCACCTTGGCCGGTGCCGAGACGGGTCGAACGTCGTCGATCACCCCGACGGCGCAGATGACCACCGCAGCCGCGACCACGCCCACCATCTCCGATGGAGCGGCGAACACCTCGGCGAAGTCGCCCACCAGCCAGGCGGCCAGAACCCCCGCCAGCAGGCCCAGGAGCATGGCCGGCCCACCGAGACGCGGGGTGGGGGCGGTATGGACGTCGCGTTCGCCGGGAACGACCAGTAGGCCGAGGCCGACAGCGAACCGTCGGACCAGCGGGGTGGCCGTGGCGGTCACCAGGGCGGCCACGGCACCGACGACTAGGTGGGGAACGATGCCCGGCACGTCGGATCAGGCTCCGGGATCCAGCACCGAGCGGCCCTCGGCCCCGCTCAGCCCCCGTACACGGGGAACCGGGCGCAGAGGGCGTTCACGTCAGCCCGTACCGCTGCGACGACAGAATCGTCATCGCGCCCTTGGAGCGTCCTGGCGATCAGGTCGGCGATCTCGACCATCTCGGGTTCGGCCATCCCCTGGGTGGTCGTCGACGGGGTACCGATGCGAACGCCGCTGGTCACGAACGGCGAGCGCGGATCATCCGGAACCGTGTTCTTGTTCAACGTGATTCCGGCCCGGTCCAGCACCGTCTGGGCCACGGCGCCGGTCAACTCGGCGTCGAACGTGCGGAGGTCCACGACCATCAGGTGGTTGTCGGTACCACCAGTGACCAGGCGGAAACCATGGCCGACAAGGGCAGAGGCCAGCGCCGAGGCGTTGGCCACGATCTGGCGGGCGTAGTCGGCGAACGACGGATCGGCCGCCTCCCGGAACGCCACGGCCTTGGCGGCGATGTGGTGTTCCAGCGGGCCACCCTGCGAGCCGGGGAAGATCGCCTTGTCGATCACCGCCGCGTACTCCTCACGGGTGAGGATGCACCCGCCGCGTGGGCCACGGAGGGTCTTGTGCGTGGTGAACGTCACGATGTCGCAGTGCGGCACCGGGTTGGGGTGCACCCCTCCGGCGATGAGCCCGGCGATGTGGGCGGCGTCGAACATGAGAACAGCGCCGACCTCGTCGGCGATGTCGCGCAGCGGGGCCGGCTCGATGATCCGCGGGTACGCCGTGGCACCGGCCACGATCATCTTCGGGCGGGCTGCTCTGGCGCTGTCCCGCAACTCGTCCATGTCGATGCGCTCGTCGCTGCCGGACAGGCCGTACGAGACGAAGTTGTAGAGTTTGCCACTGGCGTTCACCGGCGAACCGTGGGTGAGGTGGCCACCATGGTCGAGACTGAGGCCCAGGACGGTGTCGCCGGGCTCCAGGAGTGCCTGGTAGACGGCCATGTTGGCGTTCGCCCCGGAGTGGGGCTGGACGTTGGCGTGGTCGGCACCGAATAGGGCCTTGACCCGCTCGCGCGCCAGGTCCTCGACCTCGTCCACGTGGATGTTTCCGCCGTAGTAGCGCTTTCCCGGGTAGCCCTCCGCGTACTTGTTGGTCAGCACCGAACCGCTGGCCTCCAGCACGGCCGGCGAGGCGAAGTTCTCCGATGCGATCAGCTGCAGCGTGGTGTTCTGCCGCTCGAGTTCATTCTGGACGTAGCCGAAGAGCTCGTCGTCACGGGAGGTGGGCCAGGGCATGGGAACCGCCAGAGGTTCGGGGCGAATGTCGCAGGTTGATCCGGTCTGATGTACCCCGGCGCAATCGGCCTGACACCGATGGCGACCCGAGTCGCGCCGGGAGACTACCCGTCACGACCCTGCCACGTCACCGATTTTGACCTGCAGCGGTCAGCCGTCGAGGAGGGCGGCGGCCAGCGCGTCCACGGCAGCGTCGGGCGACGCACCGGAGCGCCGGGCCACGACCAGGCGCCGTATGCCGATGGGAAGTCGTCGGACCCTTGCCAGTGGTTCCACCCCGGCGCCGGCCTGGGCCTCGGGGAGCACAGCCCACCCCATGCCGAGGCGGACCATCTCGCGGAGCACGTCCGGCTGGTTGGACTCGGCTACCACCTCGAACGGTGCCCCGACCGCCATCAGGCCGGCGGCGATGACGGCTCTCGTGTGGGACCCGTCCGGGTAGGTGACCCATGGCCCCCAGGTATCCGGGGCTCCGCCGGCGGCGCCGTCAGGGGAGTATGCGTGCAGGGGTTCCTCCAGGCAGAGAACGGTGTCGACGCCGTCGGGTGGATCGGCCGGTTCTACACAGACCACCAGGTCCAGGTCGCCCACGCGCAACGAGTCCAGGAGTGCTCCGGAGGGGGCCACCGTGAGCCTCAGGTCGAGGCCGGGGCTGACCCGTCGGTGATGACGGATCGTGGCGGCCCGATGGTGGACCACCACGGCGTCGATGGTGCCGAGCCTCACCGTGCCGGCGGTGCCCGTCCGGCGGGTCTCGGCCCAGCGGGCCAGGTCCCTGGTCTCGGCCACGACCCGGCGGGCGTGGGCCAGGACCTCGGTTGCCTGGGGCCGGAGCCTGGTCTGGCGGCCCTGGCGCTCGAACAAAGGCACGCCGACCCGCCTCTCCAGTTCGGCGAGGCCCTGGGTGAGGGCCGACGGTGTCACGCCCAACCCGGTGGCGGCCGCCGCCCGGGTGGGAGAGGCCGCTGCCGCCACCAAGTACTCCAACTGTTGGACGGTCAGGTTCGGGAGCCTCGGATCAGCCATCGATGGGGCCCCTCGTCGGGTGGATGGAGCGGTACTTGCAGTGCGTTGATATTCAGTTAAGTCCTTCTAAATCTTAGTCGCTGATCATTCGGATGTGCTTATCCTGAACCACCATGAACACACCTCTTGAAATCGCCCCAGCCACCGGCCGCCTCGGGATCCTCACCCCCGGCCTGGGCGCCGTGGCCTCCACCTTCATCGCCGGCGTGATCGCCGCTCGCAACGGCCTGACCGCTCCGATCGGATCGGTCAGCCAGATGGCCCACATCCGCCTGGGTAGCCGCGACGAGGACCGCAACCCGCTCATCCGCGAGTTCGTTCCGCTGGCCGGCCTGGACGACATCGTCTTCGGTGGCTGGGATCCCATCTCGGCCAACGTGCTGGAGGCCGCCCGCACCTGCGGCGTGCTGGAGGAGAGGGACCTGGCTCCGGTCTCGGCCGAGCTGGAGGGCATCGTCGCCATGGACGCCGTCTTCGACCGGCGCTGGGTAAAGAAACTAGACGGCACACGGGTCAAGTCTGAGACCGCCATGTGGGACCAGGCCCAGGCGCTGATCGACGACATCGAGCGGTTCCGCATCCAGAACGGGTGCGACCGCCTGGTCATGGTCTGGTGCGGCTCGACCGAGGCCTACCAGGAGGCCAGCGCCGTACACGACACCGTCGAGGCGTTCGAGGCCGGCCTGCGTGCCAACGACGAGAACATCTCCCCCAGCCAGATCTACGTCTACGCCGCGCTGATGAGCGACGTGCCGTTCGCCAACGGCGCTCCGAACCTGAGCGTCGACCTGGCGTGCATGATCGAGCTGGCGGCCCGGCGCGGCGTGCCGATCGCCGGCAAGGACTTCAAGACCGGCCAGACCCTCATGAAGACCATGCTGGCCCCCGGCTTCAAGGCCCGGATGCTGGGCCTGCGCGGCTGGTACTCCACCAACATCCTGGGGAACCGGGACGGCGAGGTGCTGGACGACCCGGAGAACTTCAAGACCAAGGAGATGTCCAAGCTGGGCGTGCTGGACGCAATCCTCCAGCCGGACTCCTACCCGGAGCTCTACGGCAACATCGACCACGTGGTGCGCATCAACTACTACCCGCCCCGTGGCGACAACAAGGAGGGCTGGGACGCCATCGACATCTTCGGATGGATGGGCTACCCCATGCAGATCAAGGTGGACTTCCTCTGCCGTGACTCGATCCTGGCCGCCCCGATCGTCCTGGACCTGGCGCTCTTCTTGGACCTCGCCCACCGTGCCGGACAGTCCGGCGTGCAGGAGTGGCTGTCCTTCTACCTGAAGGCTCCCCAGGCGGCCGGCGAGGCCGGTGCCGAACACGACCTCTTCATCCAGCAGACCAAGTTCAAGAACACCCTGCGGGAATGGATGGGCGAGCAGCCCGTCACGCACTCAGAAGCGGGCTGACCCTAAGCCCGGGCAGGACTTCGCCTCTACGGCTGGCTCGGCTCAGGCAGGAACGGAGCCGATCGCCCGATCAGGCGGGGGCGGGTTCCGGGCGCCGCCACAACTCGGGATACAGGTCGCCGCCGATCCGGTCCCCGTGGTCCAGCCCGGCCGCCCGCATCACCCCGCTGTGGTCGGGGTCCATGCCCTCGGGGCGGAAGGCCACCCGCACGTCATCGCCCAGCCACTGCGTGTTGAAGACCTGCAGGTCGCGGTCCGCCGCCAGGTTGCCGGACCCTCCGTGGACCATCCGTGCATTGAAGACCACCACGTCCCCGGGGTCCATGGCCCAGGACAGGATCTCGTAGGCGTCCCTGTCGACCTCGATGTCGGGTAGCGGTCCCGCTCGACCCCCTTCGGCGTAGGCAACCGTGTCCCGGTCATCACCGGTGAGGGCGCCGAAGTTCTCCTGCCGGAACCGCTCCGGCCACAGGTGCGAACCCCGGACCAGCTCCAGGGAGCTCTCCCGGGCAACCGGCACCAGCGGCATCCAGATCGAGCACGTGTCGAACCCCTCGACCGACCAGTACGGCTCGTCCTGGTGGAACGGCGTGCGGAACCGGTTGCCGGGTGACCGGACGAACACGGCGTCGTAGAAGAAGTTGACCGCCGTGGCCCCCAGCAGGCGCCCGGCGAGCTCGGCGGCGGGCGAGTCCACGGCGAAGTCTCGGTACTCGTCGATGTGCAGCCAGGACTGGTTGTCGTAGAAGCAGGTCCGGCCCTCGACGTCGCGGTCCCAGAATCGTGCCCGGTCGGACGGTTCGGCAATGTTCTTCTGGATGCCCCGCCGTAGTGGTTCGATCCACTCCGGGCCGAAGGCGCCTCGCAGGCAGATCACGCCATCGGTGGCGAACGTCCGGACCTGCTCGTCGGTGACCACCGGGTGCCCCATGGGCGCGGACCCTAGATGCGCCCCTGGTGGCCTACCCAGTATTCGTCCTTCAGGAGGCGCTTGTAGAGCTTGCCTGTGGGATGCCGGGGGAGCTCGTCGCGGAAGTCCACGCTGCGGGGGCACTTCACGTCGGCCAGCTGCGAACGGCAGAAGGCGACCAGCTCTGCGGCCAGATCCGGGCCGGCGGCCGCCGGATCCACCGGCTGGACGATCGCCTTGACCTCCTCGCCGAAGTCCTCGTTCGGCACGCCGATGACGGCCACGTCGAATACCGCGGGGTGCATGGTCAGGATGTTCTCGGCCTCCTGGGGATAGATGTTCACCCCGCCCGAGATGATCATGTACGCCTTGCGGTCGGTCAGGTAGAGGTAGCCGTCCTCGTCGAGTCGGCCCACGTCGCCCAGCGTGCTGGTGTCGGGCCGCAACTTGGCGTCGGCGGTCTTCTCCGGGTCGTTGTGGTACTCGAAGTCGGAGTTGCCCCGGAAATAGACGCCGCCCTCGGTGCCTACCGGCACCTCGTTGCCGTCGTCGTCGAGGATCAGCACCTCGCCCAGCAGGGCCTTGCCGACCGTGCCCGGATGGGCCAGCCAGTCCACCGAGTTGGTGTACGTCAGGCCGTTGCCCTCGGTGCCCGCGTAGTACTCGTGCAGCACCGGGCCCCACCACTCGATCATCCGGTGCTTCACGTCGACCGGACACGGTGCCGCCGCGTGGATCGCCGACACCAGCGTCGACAAGTCGTAGGCGGCCCGCACCTCGTCGGGAAGCTTCAGCATCCGGACGAACATGGTCGGCACCCACTGGCTCCACGTGACCCCGTGGTTCTGGATGGCCGCCAACGCCCCTTCAGCATCGAAGCGCTCCATGACGACCACCGTGCACCCCAGTCGGTGGGCGCCCAGGCAGAAGCGGAGCGGGGCGGCGTGGTACAGCGGTGCCGGCGACAGGTACACCGATCCCGGCGTGGCACCGAACAGGCCCTCGGCCATCATCGAAATCGAGTTGGCCTGGCCCAGCGGCGCTCCACTGAGCGGCGATTTCACGCCCTTGGGGCGACCGGTGGTGCCCGAGGAATAGAGCATGTCCTGACCCTCGGTGCGGTCGGGCAGGGGGTCGGCCGACTGGCCGGCGACCGCGTCCTCGAAGCAGGCATGGTCCTCGACCGGACCACCGATCGAGAAGCGGGCCTCGACGTTCGGGGTGGCCGCGGTGATCTCGGCCACGTCGTCGGCCTTGTAGGGCGAGGTCGCGAAGGCCCGGGCCCCGCAGTCGTCGACGATGTAGGCGATCTCGTCGGCCGTCAGACGAGAGGAGATGGCGGTGTAGTAGCAGCCGGCGTAGTGGGCGCCCCAGGCCAAGGCCAGGAACTCGATGCGATTCTCGAGGCAGAACGCCACGTGGTCGCCGGGGCCGATGCCCAGGCCGTGGAAGACCCGCGAGATGCGGTTGGCCTCGGCATCCAGTTCGGCGAACGTCATGGTCTCGCCGGTTTCCGCCATGACGACGGCCGGGCGATCGGGGGCCTCGGCAGCCCAGCGACCGGGGTACTCGAAGTTCAGGTCAGTGTCGTCGCTCATGGCAGCGAAACCTAACGGTCGAGCCCGATACCACAGGAACCGGGCCGCGAGCTGCGGGCCGGAGCCAGATCCAGGCCAGATTCGGTGGCTGTCACAGGGAATCCCTAGGTTTGCTCCAAGATGACGACAAAGATCCTGCGAACGAGGTACGGACGACCGGCGACGGCGGCACTGGCCGACGTGATCGACGACGCCAAGGGTGGCGATCCCCTCGCCCCGGTGACCGTGATCGTGTCCGACCATTCCCTTGGAGTGGCGCTGCGCCGACGACTAGCGGCCACCAGTGTCACGAGCGACACAACGGGCCTGGCCGCCGTCGACTTCGTCACCCTGCTCGACCTGGCCCGTGGCATCTCGGCCGGTTCGCCCCATATCGCCGCCCGGCGCGCCGTCAGCGACGCCGTGGTGCTGGCTGCCACCCGACGACTGCTGGCCGAACGTCCCGGTGTCTTCGGTCCGGTGGCCGACCACCCGTCGGTGGAACGCACCGTCATGGCCGCCCACCGCAATCTCCGCGAGGTCCACCCCGACGCTCTCGACCGTCTGTCGGACATCGGCGGTTCGTTGTCCGATCTGGTCGGGCTCCACCGGGCACTCGTCGAGCGGCTCCAACCGACCTTCCACGATGAGCATGAACGAGCCGTCGTCGCCGCCGCCCGGATCGCCGACGGATCGGTCGATCTCCCACCGATCGTGCTCTACCTACCCGGCACGCTCGTCGCCTCGGAGCGCCGACTCGTCGGCGCACTGGCCACCGCAGGCCGCCTCACCGCAGTCGTCGGCGACGCCGACGGTCCGGACGGATCGGTGTCGGCCGACCCCGACCTTGCTGCCCTCACCGAGACCCTCGGCGTTGAGGTGCCCAAGGCGGGGCCTGCCGGATCACGGGTCCCGTGCCTCGTGGCATCCACCCCAGAACAGGACGAGGCTGTCCGCTACGCCATCCGGCGGATCATGGAGGCGGCACGGGCCGGCACGCCGTTGGACCGCATGGTCCTGGTCCACCCGTCGACCACTGACGACGCCCGGCTGATCCAGGAGCGGCTTGCCGCGGCAGGCATCGGGTTCCATACCAGCGGCGTCCACCGACTCGACGAGGCGATCGTCGGGCGCTTCCTGATCGGCCTCCTCAACCTTCCCGATCGGGGGATCCGTCGAACCGAACTCGACGCCCTGATGGCCGACGTGCCCCTCTGGGACCCCGACCACGACCTGGTCCCGGCACGCGCCTGGGGTCGGCTGGCCGCTCAGGCCGGCGTGGTCGGTGGAATTGACGACTGGACCGACCGCCTCGCCCGCCTGGCCGCCGAACTCGATGCCGAAGCCGTGGCCGAACTCAACGATGAGGGTCGGACCTGGCTGGCCGACCGGCTGTCGGCCGAGGCCACACGGACTCGAGAACTGGCCGCCTTCGTCAAGCGACTCGACGGATCCCTGCAGGACCTCACCGAAGACGGTTCCTGGGCCGGCCGGTGCAGTCGGGTCCGCGACCTGCTTCGCCACTACCTCGGCGGCACCACCGCCCACGACGGCTGGTCCACCGACGAACTGCTTGCCCTCGACGAGGTGGGCGCGATCCTCGATGCGCTGTCCGAGTTGAACAACATCGAACCTCGTCCTCCCTACCGGAGCTTCCGGGGCGCCCTGGCCGCCGAACTCCGCCGCCCCCTGGGGCGCGTCGGTCGCACCGGGATCGGCGTGCAAGTCACCAGCATCGACCGGGCCGTCGGCCTCGACGCCGACCTGGTGGTCGTGGTCGGACTCGCCGAGGGCTCCATGCCGACCCGCCCACTGGCCGATCCGCTGCTGTCCGACGGCCACCGCACCGCCGCCCGCACCGGCCTGCCCACCCGCCACGAGCACGCCGCCCGCCAGCACCACGCCTTCCTCGCCGCCCTCACCGGTGCCGCCGAACGCATCGTCCTCGTTCAGCCTCGCGGCGACCTGCGTCGCTCCGGTGACCGGCCGATGTCACGCCTGCTGCTGGCCGAATTCGAGGCGTTGGCCGGCCACCGGCCCGAATCAGACGACCTCGACCTGTTCACCGCACCCTGGTTCGACCACGTGGCGTCGTTCACCGACGCCCTCGACCGTGACGACCCGGCCACCGCCCAGGAATACGACCTGGCCACCGCCGTTCGTAGCGGCCGTCCGGCAGTCGACAGGCTCCGTGGTGACGATCTCGTGATCGACCGGGGCATTGAGCTCCTCAACCGGCGGGCCGACAGGGACTTCACCCGGTTCGACGGAAACCTGTCCGGCGTCATCCTCCCCATCCTCGACGGCGAACTGTCAGCCACCCGCCTCGAGAAGTGGGTGGACTGCCCGTTCGCCTTCTTCGCCGAGTACGTCCTCGGCGTCCGGCCGATCGAAGAGCCATCGGAGCGGACCGACCTCTCCCCGCTGATCCGTGGCTCGATCGTTCACCGGGTCCTCGACCGGCTGGTGACCGACGGCCTCGCCGACGGGTCCCTCCCCGGACACGGCGAGCCGTGGACCGCCCCCCAACGGGCCCACGCCGCCGCGCTCCTGACCGAAGAGTGTGACCACGCCGAGGCGCGGGGTGAAGCCGCCCACCCCCGGTTCTGGCCCACCATCCGTGCCCGGCTCGCCGCCGACCTCGACGACTTCCTCGTCCTCGACTCGGCCTTTCGGGCCAGGTTCGACAGTCGCCCCGTAGCCGCCGAACGACGTTTCGGAGGCCCTGATGCCCTCATCGTCACCCTGGCCGACGGTCGCACCCTGCGTTTCCGGGGTTCGATCGACCGCGTGGACCTGACCGCCGACGACCATCTCGTCGTGGTCGATGCCAAGACCGGCCGGCCCGACCGCTACAAGGACATCCCCGTCGACTACTTCCCTGGAGGATCGTTCCTGCAGCTCCCCATCTACGCTCTGGCCGCCGCTACCGAAGGCCGCCCCACGAGGCACGCCACCTACGCCTTCCTCGGCGAGGTGGCCGACAATGCCCGTCACCTGGGCTACGAGGTCGACGACGAGGTGGCCGCCGCCTTCCAACGGGTGCTCTCCTCCATCGTCCGGGGCATCGAGAGCGGCGCCTTCCCGAACCATCCACCAGAGAGCGACCGGCCAGAAGCCCACCGGTGCCCCCACTGCTCCCCCGACGGTCTCGATGCCCGACGCGTCCGCACCGCCCGGGTCCGCAAGGCCGACCATCCGGTGCTGGCCCTCCACGAGGATCACATCACCACCAACTGGAGGCGTCGAGGCCAAGACGAGGAGGACGACCGATGACCGGCTCGACGCCCGGCGACCAGGTCGACCGCGACCGGATCGGCCGCTCGCTCGACGAGAACCTCTTCGTGGAGGCGGGCGCCGGGACGGGCAAGACCACGGCACTGGTCGGGCGGATGATCGCCCTTGTGGTCGACGAGGGTGTCGCCGTCGAGAAGATCGCCGCCATCACGTTCACCGAACGGGCGGCCGCCGAGCTCGGCGACCGCTTCCGCCGCGGACTCGAGGACGTGGCTCGCCACGATGCTGACCCCATCCGTCGCCAGCGTGCCGATGCCGCCCGCGCCGACGTCGACCTCGCCTCGCTGTCCACGCTCCACGGCTTCGCCCGGCGCCTCCTCACCGAACATCCGCTCGAGGCCGGCCTGCCGACCGGATTCGACCTACTCGACGAGGTCTCGAGCCAGCTCGGCTTCGACGACCGGTGGGATGACGTCCAACGCAGCCTCCTCGGTGACGATGCACTCGCCCGGACCATCCTCCTGGCCGACGCCCTCGGCGTCCGCCTGTCCCACCTTCGAGACCTGGCCCGTGAACTCGACGACCGCTGGGACCTCCTCGACCCCCTGCCCTCCCCAGCCGAACCCCAACCGGTGGACGTCGTGGCCATCATCGGCCTCATGGGTCAGGCCATCGCCCTCGATCACCACGATCTGGACGAGGACGACAACCTCCGAAGCCGCCTGGCCGGGATCCGTGTCGCTCGGGACGCCCTGACCGGTGCCGTCGACGAGATCGACATGGTGCGGATCCTGTCCACCGGCGACCTCCGAAATTCACTCAACGTCGGCAGTTCGGGCCGGAAGGGTGACTGGGGTGACGACAAGGACACCATCCGGGCGTTCGCCTACGAGGCCCGCGATCTCTGGGACGGCATCGTGCGATCGACGGCCGGCGGCGTGCTCGATCGAATCCTCGCCGAGTTGGTCGACGCCACCCTCCGGGCGGCCGACGAACGCCGTCGATCGGGCTCCCTGACCTTCCACGACCTGCTGGTCATCGCCCACGACCTGCTGTCCGATCCCGCCGTGGGACCGGCGGTCCGGACCACGCTGCACGAGCGCTACCGGTACGTCCTGCTTGATGAATTTCAGGACACCGACCCCGTGCAGCTCGAGTTGGCCCTGTTGCTGACCGATCCCGATGCCGCACCCGATGCTGGACTCGATGGCTTCTCCCCGGTACCGGGATCCCTGTTTCTGGTCGGTGACCCCAAGCAGTCCATCTACCGGTTCCGGCGGGCCGACATCTCCCTCTACCTGTTGGCCCGGCGCTCGATAGACGCCTCCGACGTGTCGCTGACCGAGAACTTCCGAACCACCGTGCCGATCATCGACTGGGTCAACGCCACCTTCGGCCACCTCATCGGACCCGGCCCCTCGTCGGAGGACGGGCCGGTGCGGGCCGAACTGGTACAGCCCGGGTACACCCCGCTGGTCGGCCATCGCCCCGCGGCGACCGTAGGACCGGCGGTGACCATCCTCGGAAGGGATGCCCGGGGCGACGACATCGATGCCCCCGGATTGCGGGAACTTGAAGCCGACGCCGTGGCCGACGCCATCGCCACCGCGGTGATCGAGGAGTGGACGGTCGAGGACCGTGCCGGACACCAGCGCCCGTGTGGCTTCGGCGACATCGCCATCCTCCTACCCACACGAACCTCACTGCCCAACCTGGAGATTTCGCTGGAGGCCGCCGGCATCCCCTACCGGGCCGAATCCAGCTCTCTGCTCTTCGCCACACCTCAGGTCCGGGATCTGCTGATGGTGCTGCGGGCCATCGACGACCCCACTGATGACCTGGCCGTCGTGGCGGCACTCCGCACGTCCCATTTCGGCTGCGGAGACGATGACCTCGCCCGCTGGCGGGTGCACCATGGCGGTTCCTGGAACCACCAGTCCGACCAGCCGAAAGGCGACCAGTCGGTCGAGCTCGTGGCCTCGGGTCTCGCCTGGCTGAGCGAGATGCACCGATGCCGCCACCTCCTCGGACCCTCCGGAATCCTGGAACGCCTGATCGACGAGCGCCGGGTACTGCAGGTCGCCTTCGGGGAGGCCCGGCCCCGCGACGTCTGGCGTCGGGTCCGCCTCCTGTCCGACCGTGCCCGGGCCTTCGCGGAGGCCGGTGGGGGCTCGTTGCGCGGCTTCGTTGACTGGTGTCTTGCCCAGGCCGACGAGAAGGGCCGGGTCGCCGAGACCGTCCTCCCCGAGATCGACGATGCCGCCGTCCGGATCCTGACCATCCACGGCGCCAAGGGCCTGGAGTTCCCCATCACCATCCTCTCGGGCATGTCAACCACAAACGCGAGGTCCGACCGGGGTGTTCAACTCCTCATCGACCCCGACCGGTCGATCGAGATCGGCATCCGTGAAGGCATCGAGACACCCGGATTCCGGGCCGCCCACGCAGTCGACCGCCGGTTCCAGGATGCCGAGGCCATCCGGCTCCTGTACGTAGCCACCACCCGGGCCCGCGACCACCTCATCGTGTCGGTCCACCGGGCCACAGACATCAATGACGACAAGCCCGGTCGGCCCGGGCCGGGGCGCCTGCTCGCCAAGGCGCTCGACGGTGCCGGTCGTGCCGCCCATGGCTCCAACCTGTCATCCACCACCGGCACCCTTCCCGACACCGCCGTCCCATCGGGCCGTGCGCTCCCCGATCGCCAGACGTGGCTCGCCGAGCACGGCGATGCCCTGGACCGCGCCGGTCGACCCAGCACGGTGTCGGCCACCGCGATCGCCGAACATGTCGCTACCCGGGCTACCGAACAGGCAGCCGAACAGGCCACAGCGGACCACGACGAAGACCGGACCCGACCGGGTGAGGTGGGACGCCACGGAACCGGCATCGGACGGGCCGTGCACGGAGCCCTGGAACTCCTCGACTTCGACACCACCGATCCCATGTCGGTCATCCGGGAACGGTCCGTCGCCGAAGGGGTTCTCGGCGACCTCCGGACCGTGGACGCCCTGGTCCGCTCCGGCCTGACCGCCGACGTGGTCCGGTTGGCTGCCGTGGGTCGCCACTGGCGCGAGCTCTACGTGGCCGCCCCGGTCGACGACGATCCCGATGCCCCGGTGATCGAGGGCTACATCGACCTGGCCGTCCTCGATGACGGCCCCGAGGGTCCCGGCCTCGTCATCGTCGACTACAAGACCGACGCGGTGGCTGACGCCGACGCCCTGGCCGCCAAGGCCGCGCGATACCGCCTGCAGGGCGCCACCTACGCCCTGGCCGCCGAGCGATCGACCGGCCTTCCGGTTCGGCGGGTCGTCCTCTGCTTCCTGGCCACCGACGGCACCACCGAGGTCGACGTCACCGACCTGGCCGGAGCGATGGTCGAGGTGCGTACCACCGCCCGCGAGTTGGCCGGCGTCTGATCCGATCCCACTCCGATCAGGCCCCGCTCCGGGCCGGTCGGTAGCGTCGACCCCATGGTCACCGGATCCGACTCGTCGACCGACTTCGTTCTCCGCAGCCTGCTGTTCGCTCCCGGGAACCGGGCCGAGGTGCTGGTCAAGATCCCCCGGTCGGCACCCAGCGCGGCGGTCATCGACCTCGAGGACGCCGTCCCCTCCGACCGCAAGGCCGAGGCCCGCGCCATCGCCCACCAGGTCGCCCCCGACCTGGTCGACGAGGTCCGCCTGTTCGTGCGGGTCAACGCCCCCGACACCGACCACTTCGAAGCCGACGTGGTCGACGGTCTGCCCGCCGGCCTGACCGGCGTGGCCGTACCCAAGCTCGAGTCGGCAGCCGCCGTCGACGCGGTGGCCGCCGCCCTCGACGCAGCGGGCCATGCCGACCTCCCCATCGTCGCCGGACTGGAGACGGTGGCCGGAGTGGTCGACGCCCGCAGCGTGACCACCCACCAGCGGGTCAGGTGGTGCTACTTCGGCGCCGAGGACTACGTGGCCGACCTGGGTGGCGTGCGACGGACGGACAACCTCGAGGTGCAGACCGCCAGGGCACAGGTCGCCCAGGCTGCCCGGCTGGGCGGCATCCCGGCCATCGACATGGTCGTGGCCGACTTCGGCGACGAGGAGCGGTTCCTCCGGGAGGCCGAACAGGCCCGGGCGCTCGGGTTCAGCGGAAAGCTCTGCATCCACCCGGCGCAGGTCCCCCTCGCTGATCGTGCCTTCCGCCCGTCGGACCAGGATCTGGTATGGGCCAGGAGGGTGGCCGACGCCTACGAGGAAGCCCTCGTGCGCGGCGATGCCGCCATCTCCGTGGATGGAGCAATGGTCGACGAACCGGTAGCCCGCCGTGCCCGTGCCCTGCTGGCCGAAGTTGCCGGCTGACCCCCGCAGCCGACCACGTACCGACCCCACCCGAACCAGGAGGAGACCATGGCGAACCTCGTACCGGAGGGTGAGGCCTTCTACGGCATCCAGCTACCGATCCAGACCCTCACCCACACGCTGGCCGATCCGTGGGAGGACGACGCAACGCCCGGGGATCTGGCCCTGGTGGCCCAGGCGGCCGAGGCCGCCGGCCTCGACTTCATCGGCGTCTGTGACCACGTCGCCGTACCCGACAACGACTATGCGGCCAGAATGCGGACCACCTGGTACGACCCGGTGGCAACGCTGGCCTGGCTGGGCGCACAGACCACAGCCATCCACCTCCTCTCCGTTGTCTGGATCGCCGCCTACCGCCATCCGCTCCTGACGGCCAGCTCGTTCGGAACCCTGGCCCACCTGACCGGGGATCGGATCATCCTCGGCGTCGGTGCCGGCCACGTCGAGGCCGAGTTCGACGCGCTCGGTGTGGACTACCACCGCCGGGGCCGACTCCTGGACGAGTGCATGGATGCCGTACGTGGCGCCTACGCGGACACGTATGTGAGCCACCACGGCGAGACCTACTCATACGCCGACGTCGGGGTCTCCCCTGCTCCAGCGTCACGGGACCTTCCGATCTGGGTGGGTGGCTCTGGGGCCGCCGCGTGGCGGCGGACCGGGCGAAGGGGCGACGGCTACATACCGATGGGTGCGGCCCGTGACCAGTACCCGGAAATCATTGACACCATCCGGCGGTCAGCCGACAAGGCCGGACGTGGTGGGATCGGATTCGACATCGGGATCATGCCGGGTTGGGCCTACATCGGAGAACCGCCCGAAGACCTACCGCCAGCTTGGCTGACCGGACCGCCGGAGAAAATCGCCGAGGAACTGCGGGCCGACCGCGAGGTGGGCGCAAACACCTTCCACCTGAAGTTCCGGGCTCGCACCATCGAGGAGTACCTCGACCAGCTGGCCGCCTTCGGGGAGCAGGTCCGGCCACTTCTCTGACCGGAGACGCTCTCTGACAAGAGCCGCTCTCCTGATCGGGACGGAGAGATTGCGGCCGGAAGGGTGCGAGTCGGCCGCTGACGGGCGATCATGGGGCCATGGTCAAGATCGACGACGACACCCAGAAGGCCCTGCTCCTCTTCAATCGCCGCTCCGAGGCTGCCGACGCCGCCAAGACGGCCGAGCGGAACCTGGAGAAGGCCACCAAGGCCAAGGACGAGGCCGCAGCCGCCCTCAAGCAGGTCCAGGGCGGCGGCGCCGAGGCCGTCTCTGCCGCCGAGGCCGAATGGCGGTCCGCCGTCGACACCTGGCAGCGCCTGCGCGACGGTGAGGAACTCCCCGAGGACGCTCCAGCCGAGGAAGATGCTGAAACCGACGACAACCCGGCTGGGGAAGACACCCCTGCCGACGACGCTCCAGCCGAGGAAGACACCCC
>CAJWFS010000032.1 GCA_913030665.1 uncultured Acidimicrobiaceae bacterium | reverse complement strand
CACGTGCGGACACGGTCGAACAGGGCACTGTCCACCTCGACGCCGAGGGGACTACCGGCCGGCTTCTCCACCTCGACCTCACGCTGTATGCCCCCGGAGTCCAGCGTCAGGGCCACCGTCGGCTCGTCCACGAGCAGCTGGTACTCGATGACGTCGCGCGGCACGCGGTCGTTGATACTCAGGATCCGGTCGCCCAGCACGACACCGGCCCGTTCAGCGGGTGATCCGGTGGCGACGGCGACGACCACGGGGGTCGACATGGCCACAAGGCTACCGACCTCGAAGGACCCACCCGGTAGGGTCCGGACATGCCATCCGCCACCTCGCCCACAGGGGCCTCCGGGCGGGTCGACCGGGTGCTGGTGGCCGAACCACGCGGCTTCTGTGCGGGCGTGGAGATGGCCATAAAGGCCCTCACCTGGCTGGTCCGGGCGTTCAACGAACCCGTCTACTGCTACCACGAGATCGTCCACAACAAGCTGGTGGTGGAACGCTTCGAGGCCCAGGGCGTGGTCTTCGTGGACGACATAGCCGACGTCCCCGACGGCGCACCCCTGATGCTCTCCGCTCACGGCTCGGCGCCCGAGGTGGTTCGGCGGGCCCGTCAGGTGGGTGGCTACACGGTCGACGCCGTCTGTCCACTGGTGACCAAGGTCCACCACGAGGTGAAGACCCGCACCGACAAGGGCTACCAGATCGTCTACGTGGGCCACGCCGGCCACGAGGAGGCCGAGGGCACGATCGCAGTGGCCCCCGATGCGGTCCACCGCGTCGAGCACCCCGACGACGTGGATGCCCTCCCCGAACTGGGCGACGACGTGGCGATCCTCGCCCAGACCACCCTCAGCCACCGGGACTGGGCGGGTGTCGTGGATGCCGCCTCACAACGCTGGCCCGACCTCTGGTCGCCCGGGCGCTCGGACCTCTGCTTCGCCACCACGAACCGCCAGGGCGCCCTCCTGGACCTCGTCGACCGCTGTGACGCCGTGGTGGTGATCGGCTCCACGAACAGCTCCAACACCCGTGCCCTGGTGGAGTTGGCCTCAGAAGCCGGCTGCGACAGGGTGGTCTGGATCAACCGGGCAGAGGAACTCCCGGACGACCTGGCCGGCACGATCGGCGTGACCGCCGGGGCGTCGGCACCCGAAGAGGTCGTGACCGCCGTGGTCGAGGCCCTCGCACCCGTCGACGGCGTCGAGACCGTGCGCCACACCGACGAGGACGAGTACTTCCCGCCGCCCCGCAACCTCCGCGACCTGTTGCACGCGATCCGTACCTTCGCAGGGCTGGGCTTCGGCGCCCCGCCACCTTCGGGCCATCTGGACGACCGGGCCATCGACGCCTCCGATGCCCTCACCGCACTGGGCAGGCGCGGCCCGGTCGGCTGACCGGTCAGTCGCCGGACGTTTCGACGCCGGGAACCGGCAACGCCGGCCGCCCAGCCAGGCGCTGGGCCTCGTCGAAGCACTCCTGCAGGCCGACCCGGAGTCGTTCCGTGAGCTCGTCCAGCATGCGTCGGGGGATCCTCCCGTCGACCACCGGCGGCCGGATCGGCTCGCCGACCACCATCACCACCCTGACCGGTCGGATGAGCATCGAACTGCCGGGCATGGCGTGGTCGGTGCCGGCGATGCCCATGGGAACGAGCGGCACCCCTGCCCGTGCGGCCACGAAGGCCGGCCCGGCGTGCATCAGGTCGGCCTCCACCACGGGACCGTGCTGGCGGGTGCCCTCGGGGAACATCACCATCGGCTCGCCGCGCTCCAGGACGTCCTGGCAGGCACGCAACGCGGCACGATCGGCCGTCCCCCGCTCCACCGGGAAGCCCCCGACGATGGTCAGGAACCGCCCGGCCGCCCTGTTGTTCCAGAGCGACTCCTTGCCCAGGAACCGCTGGCGCCGCGCGGTGACCATGCCACCCACCGGCGTGTCCAGGTACGACCGGTGGACCGGCGCCAGGATGTACGCCTCGTCAGCCGGGAGGTTCTCCCCGCCGACCACCCGGAACCGGAACCAGGCCTTGCACACCAGCCACAGCAGCGACCAGGAGAACCTGTAGGCGACGCGGTCCAGGAGCGACATGCGCCGGCCCAGGTCGCCGCTCACGACAGCAGCCCGACTATGGCATCCACGATCTCGGGGATCTCCAGGTCCGAGGTGTCGATGACCTCCGCCCCGGAGGCCTCCACGAGCGGGCTGGCGGCCCGGCTGGAATCGGCGACGTCCCTGCGTCGGATGTCGGCAGCCACGGCGACCACGTCCAGGCCCGGCGTCTCAGCGGCCCGTCGGCGTGCCCGGACCTCCGGCGAGGCGACCAGGTGGACCTTCAGTTCGGCCTCCGGGAACACCACCGACCCGATGTCGCGACCCTCCATCACGCCACCGCCACGCTCGGCCACCCACGCCCGCTGGCGGGCCACCATCTCGGCCCTGACCTCCGGATTGGCCGCCACGGCGGTCACCGCCGTCGTCACCTCGGCACCCCGGATCGCCACAGAGGCATCCTCGCCGTCCACGATGCAGGCTGAACGGGTGACCTCCAGGGCCACCGAGCGGGCCACGTCGGCCACCGCCGGGACATCGCCCGGGTCGACTCCCCGACGCAGGACGGCGAACGCCACCCCGCGGTACATCGCCCCGGTATCCAGGTACTCCAGGCCGAGGCGGTCGGCCACGGCACGCGCCACCGTCGACTTGCCCGACCCGGCCGGGCCGTCGATGGCGATCACCCTGTTCGCCACCGGCTCAGGCACCGCCCCGGAGGAGGCCCAGGTCAGCCTCGAACGTGGGGTAGCTGGTGGCCACCGCATCCCAGCCGGCAATGGTCGTCGGCCCGTCAGCGACGAGGGCGGCCACGGCACATGCCATGGCGATCCGGTGGTCATGGTGGGAATCCACCTCGGCTCCCGTCAGGGCGCTCCCCCGCACCACCAGGGTGTCTCCATCAACCCTCACGTCGGCACCCATCCGACCCAGCTCCGACTCCACGGTGGCCAGACGATCGCTCTCCTTGACACGCAGCTCGCCCACCCCCTCGAAGGTCGTCTGGCCGTCAGCGCAGGCCGCAGCCACGGCCAGGATCGGCACCTCGTCGACCAGTCCCGGCACCTCGTCGGCGGTCACCACCGTTCCCGTCAGCCCGGAGTGACGAACCGTGAGGTCACCGCTGGTCGGGTCATGCGTGATGTCGGCGCCCATGCGCGAAAGCACGTCCACGAATCCCGAGCGGGCGGGGCCCGCGTAGACGTTGCCGACCACCACCTCGGACCCGGGGAGGATCGAGGCAGCCACGGCCCAGAAGGCCGCCTGGGAAGGATCCCCGGCCACGTCGTGGTCGAACGCCGTCGGGCGACCCGGCTGGACCGTCACGCTCGTCAGGTCGCCATCGGACCCCCTCTCCAGCGTGAGGCCGAAGGCCGTCATGAGCTCCTCGGTGTGGGCCCGACTGGACCGGTCTTCGACCACCGTGGTCGGACCCTCGGCAGACAGCCCTGCGAACAGGACGCAGCCCTTCACCTGGGCGCTGGCGACGGGCAGCCGGTACTCGATGCCGCGGAGGCCTCCACCCCGGATCTCGAGTGGTGCGAGGGAGAGGCCGTCCCGACCATCCACCGTCGCCCCCATGAGGCGCAGCGGATCCAGTACCCGGTCCATGGGTCGACGCCGGATCGAGGCATCACCGTCCAGCACCGACCGGAAGGGCTGGCCGGCCAGCAACCCGGCCAGCAGTCGGATCCCGGTTCCGGAGTTGCCTACGTCCAGCGGGTGGTCCACCGCCTCCAGGCGTCCACCACGGATGCTGATCGTGCCGTCCCCGGCATCTACCACGTCGGCTCCGAGGGCCTCGATGATCCGACGCGTGCACGCCACGTCCCCACCGTCGCTGAGCCCCCGCACCGTCGACGTCCCGTCAGCCAGCGCCGCCAGCATCAACACCCTGTGGGAGATGGACTTGTCGCCCGGCACCCTGATGCGACCCACCAGGGGGCCGACCGGGGCCACGACCAGGGGACTCACGGAAGCCTCACGCCAGCGGAGCCGAGGTGGGCCGGTAGCCGTTCGCCATCAGCCCGCCCCTGAGCCGCTCGGCCAGGGCGGACTCCACGATCAGGAGCACGACGCCCCGGTCGCCCTCGCCCGAGTGGGCGATCTCCAGGTCGTAGATGTTCACGTCCAGGTCGGTGGCCAGCAGCGTGATGGAGGCCAGCTCGCCCGGGCGGTCCAGTACCGGCACCCGCACCTCGACCAGTTCCGACGGGCGCGGCGCACCGGTGGGCAGGCTCACCCGAGCCGACCTGGCGGTCTCGAGGCGCCGCAGCAGCCCATCCCTGTCGCCACCGGCGACCTCGGTTCGCACCGCGGTGAGCGCCCGGATCAACTCGTCCAGGACCCCGTCGATGGCAGCGGCGTTCTCGCCGCAGATGTCGGGCCAGATACCTGGATGGCCCGCAGCCACCCGGGTCATGTCCCGGAAACCACCGGCCGCCAGCTGCAGCACGGCCGAATGCTCCTCGGAACGGGCGGCGGCGATGCCCATGAGGGTCGCAGCCGTGAGGTGCGGAACGTGGGAGACCAGGGCCACCAGGGAGTCGTGGCGATCGGGTGGAAGGGTCAGGATCTCGGGCCCCAGGGAGGAGACCACCGATCGCACCCGGGCCAGGGCGTCTCCGTCGGTGCCCCTGGTCGGGGTCAGCACCCAGATGGCCTCGGCGAACATCTCGGGATCGGCGCCGTCGATGCCCTCCTGCTCGGAACCGGCCATCGGGTGGCCGCCGACGAACCGGTCGTCGTCCACGGCTGCGACCAGGGGCGCCTTGACGCTCCCCACGTCGGTCACGAGGCCGTCGGGAGCAGCGGCCAGCGCGTCGGCCACCGCCGCTGGGAGCTGGCCGACCGGGGTCGCCACGAAGGTCAGCTCAGCCTCCGGATCCCAGCCCGTGGCGTCCAGCGCTCCGAGGGCGACGGCCCGGGCGAGGCGCTCCCCGTCGGGGTCCACGCCGTGGACATGCCAGCCCCTGGCCCGTAGCGCCATGCCGATGGATCCGCCGATCAGGCCTACGCCCACGATGGTTGCCCTCCGGGCTGTGCCGCCGTTCATCTGTTCGGCCGCGCCGGAGCGGCGGGTTCTGGAGTCGCCATGGGACACGATGCTACCGGCCACCCGTCGACCGATCGGCCGGAGTTGCGGAGCCGCTGGCCGTCGGAGTCAGTCCCCGGAACGGGCCTCGGGACCAGCCACGGCCCGCTGCAGGGACCGGAGCTCGTCGCCGGTCAGGTCCCGCCATGCACCGGGTGCAAGGGACCGGTCCGCCAACGGCCCGATGCGGGTCCGGATGAGACGTACGACCGGGTGGCCTATGGCGTCGCACATCCGCCTCACCTGCCGGTTCCGGCCCTCGTGGATCGTCAGCCGGAGCACCGACGGCTCCAGCAGGGCGGCCCGGGCCGGGGCCGTCACCCCGTCGTCCAGTGGGACGCCTTCCCGGAGTCGCCGCAGGGCGGCACGCGACGGCGAACCCTGCAGTTCGGCCACGTACTCCTTATCCACGCCGAAGGACGGGTGCGTCAACCGGTGGGCCAGCTCACCGTCATTGGTCAGGAGCAGGAGCCCTTCCGTGTCGAAGTCCAGGCGCCCCACCGGGAAAACGCGCGGCTCGGTCGGCACCAGCCCCACCACCGTGGGCCGGCCCTGGGGGTCGTCAGCCGTAGTCACCACGCCCGCCGGCTTGTTCAACAGGTAGTGGACGAGATCTGGCCGCACCCCGATCGGCGCCCCGTCCAACTCGATCAGGGCCGTCTCCACGTCGACGCGTCGACCCAGAACGGCCACCTCGCCATCGACCAGCACCCGGCCCTCGGCTATCAGGTCCTCGCACACCCGTCGGCTGCCGATGCCGACACGGGCAAGCACCTTCTGGAGTCGCTCGCCCTCATGGGACGCGGCGTCCACCTGTCAGCCTTCCGGGGCTGCGGGCCCCGATGCCTCCGGCGGAGTGGCAAGCAGGCCACCGTCGGCGACCTCGGCTACGACCGGGTCCGGATCCGACCTGAGGCCCCGCTCGAGCGCCTCCACGACCTCTGGGCCGGGCACGAAGTCACCCAGGGGTGGCAGTTGCGACACGCCGTCCAGCCCCATCCGCTCCAGGAACTCCCGGGTCGTGCCGAAGAACACGGCGTTTCCCGGTCCGGTATCCCGGGAGACCTCGTCGATGAAGCCCCGCTGTTGCAGGGTGCGGATCACGCCGTCCACGTCGACCCCGCGGATGGCGGCAACCTGCGCCCGCGAAATCGGCTGCTTGTAGGCCACTATCGCCAACGTCTCCAGCGCGGCGGCCGTCAACCGACTGCTCTGGCCATCCACCACGAAGCGCTCCACCCATGACGCCTGGTCAGGATGACTCTGGTACCGGTAGCCACCGCCCACACGGACCAGCGCGAACCCCCGACCTTCGGCCTCGTAAACGTCTGCCAGGTCCTCGCAGATCGCCTCGATCCGCTTCGTGGGCAACTCCAGCAACTGGGCCAGCAGGTTCGGCGGCACGGGATCCACCGCCACCATCAGCATCGCCTCGACGGCCCGCCGGGCCTCGACGTCTACGCCCCCCGCTCCGTCAACCATGTCAGCCCTCGTAGGCGTCGATCAGGTCGACGTCTCCCCAATCGGCTCCGGGACGCCAGCCGACGTGGATGTCGCCGAAGCTGTCCAGCTGGTCCAACTCCACCACGCCCTGCTTGTAGAGCTCCAGGACGGCGAGGAACCAGACGACAACCTCGATCCGGTCGACCAGTCCCCGGGTGAGGTGGCGGAACGTGACCACGCCCCGGGCTGGCAGGTTGTCAGCGACCAGGGCGACGGCCTCGGCCACGCTGATCCGGATGGGGGCGATGGAATCCGTGTCGACGTGTATCGACGGCCGGGACGCCATGGCCGCCATGAAGGCTGCCCGCAGGTGGTCGGTGGTGACGCCCTCGAGCAGGTCGGGCGCCAGGTGGGCGAACCGGTCCTCGAGGCCGGCACGACGCGGCCTGGAGAGCGCCGCATCGGCGGCCATGCGCCGAAGTGAGACGGCTGCGTCCTTGAACGTCTTGCACTCCAGGAGGCGGGCCAGGAGGAGGTCGCGCTCCTCCCAGAGTCCGAACTCATCGTCGCGTTCGGCCCGCTCGTGCACCGGCAGGAGGCGCCGGGTCTTCAACTCGACGAGGATCGAGGCGATCAGGAGGAACTCTGTGGCGGCCTCCAGGTCGCACGTATCGAGGTGTTCCATCTCGGCCAGGTAGGCGTCCACGATGGCCGCCAGGGAGACCTCGTAGAGCTCGACCTCCTCCTTCAGGATGAGGTTCAGCAACAGGTCGAACGGGCCCTCGTAGACAGAGGTTGAGACGGTGACGCTCACCGGACCGACCCTAGGGAGTCGCGACGACCGCGCGGTGCATTCCCCCGGTCGGTGGCGAACCCGACCATCCCGCCTAGCCGGGGCCGCGCCAGTACCCTGACTCGCAATGGCACGAGTCTTCTCCGGGATCAAGCCCACGGGCTCCGTCCACCTCGGCAACCTGCTGGGCGCACTGCGCAACTGGGTCGTCATGCAGGACGAGGCCGACGCCGTGTACTGCGTGGTCGACCTGCACGCCCTGACCGTCCGCCACGACCCCGCCGAGCTGCGGGCCGCCACGCTCTCGCTGGCCCAGTTGCTGATCGCAAGCGGCATCGACCCGGAACGCTGCACCCTGTTCGTGCAGGGGCACGTACCCGAGCACACCGAGTGCGCCTGGGTCATGGAATGCACCGCTTCGTTTGGCGAACTCCGGAGGATGACCCAGTTCAAGGACAAGTCGGAGGGCGCCGACTTCGTGTCCGGCGGCCTGTTCACCTACCCGGCCCTCCAGGCGTCCGACATCCTGCTCTACGACACCGACCAGGTTCCGGTGGGTGAGGACCAGCGCCAGCACATCGAGCTGACCAGGGACATCGCCACCCGCTTCAACAGCCGCTACGGCGACACGTTCGTGGTGCCCGAGGCCGTCATCCCGCCGGCAGGCGCAAGAATCATGGACCTCCAGCATCCCGAGAACAAGATGTCCAAATCCGACGACGGCGCCCAGGGAACGATCCTGCTGCTCGACGACCCGTCGGCCATCCATAAGAAATTCAAGCGGGCGGTGACCGACAGCGACGGCGAGGTCCGCTTCGACCCGACCCTCAAGCCCGGCGTGTCCAACCTGCTCTCCATCCTCGGCGCAGCCATCGACCGTGGGCCGGAGGCGGCCGCCGACGGCATCGAACGCTACGGCGACCTCAAGGAGGCCACCGCCGAGGCGGTCATCGATCTGCTGCGGCCCCTGCAGGCCCGATACCACGAGCTGGCCGCCGACCCGGCCGAGACCGGCCGCCTGCTGGCCCTGGGAGCGGAGAAGGCCCGAACCGTGGCCTCGGCCACCCTCGACCGGATGCGGTCGAACCTGGGGCTCCTCCCCCGCTGAGCCCCGGCAGTGGACGGGCCCGGCGGGCGCCTGTCCACCCTCGAACCCAATCTCAGTCGTCGTCAGCGGCGTGGAGTACGTCGGCCAGGCGCCTGTCCACGCTCCACCGGTCCGGCTGTCGGTGGTGCTCCAGTGCCCAGGCCACCGTGAGCGGATCGCTTCCGGCCTCGGACAACAGGGCCGCCCCTTCCTCGGGGTGCCGCAGGTACAGGCCGACTCGTCCCCGGAACCCTCCCCGGCCCGGCCACCCTCTCGCCCGGCCCGGTACCACCGCTCCCAGCACTGTCGCCGCCACCCGTCCGAAGGTCCCCAGGCCGCTGCGAACCTTGCCCACGTCGTGGAGCAGCGCTGCTGCCAGCAGGGGCGTGCCACCGTCACCCGCCGCCGCGGCGAGGTCCGGACCCTCCGGGCCACCGAGCACCGATTCGACCCGCCGGGCGACCACCACCGAATGCCTGCGGTCGGCGCCGGACATCCGTCGCCAAAGGCCCAGCTCGCCGTCCCCCAGCAGTCCGGCCACCCGGTCCTCGGCGGCCGACGACGGACCACCGGACCAGAGCGACCCGCAGAACCTTCGGACCAGGTGCCCAATGCGGTGCAAGCGCCCGGACCGGGCCACGCTCAGCGTCCCAGCCGGCGTAGAGCCTGCAGGAGGCCGATGACCGTCTTGGCGTCCGTGATCGTGCCGTCGGCGATCATCGACTCCACGTCGTCCAGGGGAACACGTTCGACGGTCAGGTACCGCTCCTCGATGCTGACAGCCTGGGCGGTCGCCGGACCCAGGTCCGTGGACAGGTAGATCGTGGTCTCCTCGTCGCAGAAGCCGATCGAGTTGTGGAACAGACCCAGCTCGACGAGGTCATGGGCGTACAGCCCAGCCTCCTCGACGAGCTCCCTGCGGGCAGCGGATGGCCGGTCCTCGCCTTCCACGTCCAGCTTTCCCGCCGGGATCTCCAGCATCTCGCGATCCAGCACCGGGCGGTACTGGCGGACGAGGACGACGTCGTCGCCTTCAATGGCCACCACGGCCACCGCCCCGGGATGGCGGACGACGTCACGCTCCATGACCTCGCCGGCCGGACCCTCGAAGGTCGCCGTGGCCAGCGTGATCACGTAGCCCTCGTGCAGGACCCTCTCACCGGTCCTGGTGAAACCGTGGCCCACGGAGGACCGACCTCAGCCGGAGGCTTCGACGTCGACCGGAATGAGTTGCGGGTTCCGTCCGCCTGCACGTTCCAGGGCCGCGCCGACGAAGGCCCGGAACAGTGGCGCCGGACGGTCGGGCCGGCTCTTGAACTCAGGGTGGGCCTGGGTACCGATCCAGAACGGGTGGCCCTCCAGCTCGATGAACTCGACGAGGCGGCCGTCGGGCGACTCGCCGGAACACACGAAGCCTGAACCCTCGAACCGGGCCCGATAGCGGGGGTTGAACTCATAGCGGTGCCGGTGCCTCTCCGACACGACGTCGGTGCCGTAGATCTCCGCCACCTGCGAACCGGCCTGCAGCTGTGCGACGTAGGCACCCAGGCGCATCGTGCCACCCATGTCCGTCACGTCCCGCTGGGATTCCATCAGGTCGATTACCGGGTGGGGGGACGACGGATCGAACTCGCTGGAATGGGCCCGCTCCAGGCCGAGCACGTTGCGTGCGAACTCCACAGTCATGCACTGCAGGCCCAGGCACAGGCCCAGGCACGGGATCTCGTTCTCCCTTGCGTACCCGACGGCTGCGATCTTGCCCTCCACGCCCCGTTCGCCGAAGCCACCCGGGATGACTATGCCGTCCAGGTCCCGCAGGCGGTTCTCAACCAGCAGGCCCTCCACGTCCTCGGCCTGGATCCAGTCGATCTGCACGTCGGCACCGTGGTCTATCCCGCCGTGCTTGAGCGATTCGACCACCGACAGGTAGGCGTCGACCAGGCTCACGTACTTGCCGATGAGGCCGATGCGGACAGGCTTGGTGGCCTCCGACACCCGCCGGTTGAGGTCCCGCCACTCGGTCAGGTCGGGTGGGTCGGTGATTAGGTGCATGGCGTCGCAAACGAACTGGTCGAGGCCCTCGTCGTGAATGACCAGCGGAATCTCGTAGAGGCTGCCTGCGTCCGGGCAGTTCACGACGCCGCTGAACGGCACGTTGGAGAGGCGGGAGATCTTCCGCTCCAGGTCGTCGCCTATCGGCTCGTCGCTCCGGCACACGATGGCGTCGGGCTGGATGCCCGCGCCGCGCAGCTCGGTGACCGAGTGCTGGGTGGGCTTCGTCTTGTGCTCCCCGGACGGGCCGATGTACGGCACCAACGTCACGTGCACGTAGCAGACGTTCGTGCTGCCCACATCCAGGCGGAACTGCCTGATGGCCTCCAGGAAGGGAAGGATCTCGATGTCGCCGACCGTGCCGCCCACCTCGGTGATGAGGACGTCCACGTCGTCGCCTGCGAGCCGCCGGATCCGCCGCTGGATCTCATCGGTGATGTGCGGGATGACCTGGACGGTCTTTCCCAGGTACTCACCGCGCCGCTCAGCGGCGATGACAGCCGAGTAGATCGAGCCGCTGGTGCCGTTGGAGTCCCGCGTCAGGTTCTCGTCGATGAACCGCTCGTAGTGGCCGAGGTCCAGGTCGGTCTCGCCACCGTCGTCGGTAACGAAGACCTCGCCGTGCTCGAACGGGTTCATCGTGCCCGGATCGACGTTGATGTACGGATCCAACTTCTGGATCACGACCCTGAGGCCACGCTGCTTGAGGAGCCGTCCGAGGGACGCTGCGGTGAGGCCCTTACCGAGGGAACTCGCCACGCCACCCGTCACGAAGATGTGTTTCGTCACGGAGCGTCAATCTAACCCGGGTGAGCGGAACGCGCGCGGAGCCGACCCGGGATCAGGAGGTCGGAGGTCACCCTGCCAGCGGGCCGGAAGACGCCGAGGAGGAACCCGGGGGTCAAGAGACGTGACCACGAGCGGCCTGCAGCAGCTCCTCGGCATGACCTCGGGCCGTGTCGCTGTCCGGCGAGCCTGACAGCATCCGCGACAGCTCGACGACGCGTCCATCGGCGTCCAGCGTCGACACGGTGGCCACCGTGCTACGACCATCGTCGACCTTGACGACCACCAGTTGGTGGTCGGCATAGGCGGCCACCTGGGCCAGGTGGGTGACCACCAGCACCTGGCGGTCCCGGGCGAGTGCGGCCAGGGCCTCGCCGATCCGGTGGGCCGCCGCACCCCCGACGCCGGCATCAACCTCGTCGAATACCTGGACGGGCGGCGCTGCGGTGAGGACGAGACCCACGGCCAGCATCGTCCGGGCCAGCTCGCCGCCCGACGCCACCCGGGCCACCGGCAGCATCGGCGTTCCCGAGTTGGGCGAGAGGCACAGCACCACGTCGCTCCCGGCCTCGCCGTCAACGGTCACCTCAACCGTCGCCGTGGCCATCGCCAGGACCCGCAGGTGTTCCTGGATGCGGGTGGCCAGGACGGGAGCGGCGCGCCTTCGAGCCTCGCGGAGGGCGGCGGCGGCGACCACCCGGGAGGCCTCTGCCACAGTTCTACGGGCGTCCAGGGCCGTGGCAATCGCCTCATGGTCCTCCAGGCCGGCGAGCCGACCGGCGGCCTCGGCGTGGTAGGCCATGACCGAGGCGAGGTGCTCGCCGTACTTCCGACGCAACTCGGCCAGCAGGCGTCGCCGTTCGCTCACGGCCGCCAGACGGTCCGGGTCCTCCTCCAGCCGTTCGGCGACGCCCCGGAGCTCCCCGGCGAGGTCACCCAGCTCGGCTATGAGGCCGACCAGTCGCTCGGCATGGGACCCGAATGGTGGACGACCGGTCAGGCCAGCCAGCGCCGCTGTCAGGGCATCAGACGTCGGCCCGTCACCATCCAGGAGGTCTAGGGCCACCTGGGCGGCCTCACGGTGGGCCACGGCATCGCCCAACAGCGCCTCCTCCTCGGCCAGACGGTCGTCCTCGTCCTCGTCGGTCAGGCAGGCGGCTTCCAGCTCCGAGACCTGGAAGCGGAGCAGGTCGATCTCTCGGGCACGGGCCCGCTCGTCGCCGCCCATGGCGGCCAGCTCGGCGTCCACCGTGGCCAGCTCCCGCACGGCATCGGCCAGCGGAGCAGTGTCGACGGCACCGAACCTGTCCAGGGCGTCACGCTGGGCCGCTGTTGCCAGGAGCCGCTGGTGGGCGTGCTGCCCATGGAGGTCCAGGAGGCGACGACCGTGTTCCGCCAGGGATGTCGCTGTCTCGAGGCGGCCGTCCACGTACGAGCGACTGCGACCGTCCGCGGGCACCACCCGCCGGAGCACGACCTCCTGGTCCCCGTCCACGAAGCGCCCCTCCACTACGGCCTCGGCAGCGCCGGTGCGGACGATCGACGGGTCGGTACGCCCACCCAGCAGGAGGTCGACGGCACCCATGAGCATCGTCTTGCCGGCTCCGGTCTCACCGGTGACGGCCGTCAGCCCGGGGCCGAACATCACCTCGACCTCATCTATGACCCCGAGGCCCGTTATGCGAAGTTCCACCAGCATCGCTCAGCTCGACCTCCCACCCGGGCGACGCCGGCAACCGACGAGGCATCGGCGGTGGGCTGGAAGGCTCATGGCGGCATCCTGCCACCGGGGGGTGACAGCGCCGGCGATCACCTGTCCTCGAGGCCGAACTTGGTGGCCAGGAGGAGCTTGAAGTCACGGGGCCCGAAGGTGACCAGGCGGGCGACCCGATCGGCGACCGTGCAGACCACCATGTCTCCCCCGCCCAGCACCACCAGTTCCCGACCATCCACCGAACAGGTGGCCTCCCGCTGTCCAAGTACCTCCATGCCAACCTCGGTCGAAGGGTCCAGGACCATGGTCCTGTCGAAGAGCATGTGTGGCGAGACCGGCGTCAGTTGGATCGCCCGGTGGACCGGATCCACGATGGGTCCACGGGCCGAGAAGGCGTAGGCCGTGGACCCTGTCGGCGTGGCGGCGATCAGGCCGTCGGCGGCATAGGAGGTCAGGAACTCGCCGTCCAGGGACACCCCGAGCCGCACCGTCTGGCTGGCGGCCGTCCGGGCTACGACCACCTCGTTCAGGGCGTGGTCGACCACCCCGGGCGAGCCGTCGGCCCGCCGGACCTCGATGCGCAGCATCATGCGCTCCTCGATGTCATGGTCGCCGGCCAGCGCCCTACCTACTGCAGCACCCGCCTCCTCCGGTTCGACGGCGGTGAGGTAGCCCAACTCGCCGTGGTTCACCCCCAGGACCGGCGCCGGATGGCCGTCCAGGAGGTGCACGGCCCTCAGGATCGATCCGTCACCACCCAGGCTGACCACGAGGTCCAGGTCGCTGACGGGGGCATTCCCGTCGAAGCCGGCGGCATCCGACCGGACAACCCGGTGTCCCCCGTCGGCCAGCGTTCCGGCCAGCGAATCAGCCTGGGCTACCGCCTCCGGCCGATCCTCGTGCACCACGAGCAGCACGACGGCCATCAGGTTCCACCCCCGTCTGCCACCGACGCCACCAGCGCAGACGGGTCGAACACCCCGGACGGCGTCGCGTCGGCTGCGCCCGCACCCACGTGCAGCAGGAACTCCACGTTGCCGTCGGCACCGGTGATTGGAGAGGCCATGCCCCCAATGATGGCCGCTCCGTGGGCCCGAATCGACCGTTCCACCTCGACGAGCACCTGTTCCCACACGACCCGGTCCCGGATCACGCCACTTCCGCGGTCCACCTCGGCCTTCCCTGCCTCGAACTGCGGCTTGGCCAGGAGCACGAGAGGAGCCCCGTCTGACACCAGGCCGAGCAGGTCGGCCATGACCGTTCGCAACGAGATGAACGACAGGTCCGACACGAGCAGGTCGAAGGGAGCCCCGATCGAGGCCCCGTCGACTCCACGCACGTTGGTTCGCTCGTGGACAGCCACCCGCGGGTCGCCGCGGAGCCTCTGGTGGAGCTGGCCCCGCCCCACGTCGAGGGCAACCACCGACCCTGCGCCGTGCTGGAGGAGGCAGTCGGTGAAGCCGCCGGTGCTGGACCCGACGTCGATGGCCCGCATGCCGTCGGGGTCCAGGCCGAAGCCGGCCAGGGCCGCCTCCAGCTTGTGACCGCCCCGGCTGACGTAGCGCTGCGGCGGTCCGGCCACGACCACGGCCTCACCTGGCGATACGAGCCGTGACGGCTTGGATGCCGGTGCGCCGTCGACGGTCACCCGACCCGCACCGATCACCTCGCGGGCCACCGTCCGGCCCGACACCAGCTGGCGCCGGACCAATTCCTGGTCGAGGCGCCGGCGGGCGTTCACCCCAGGTGCTCCGTGACGGCACCCAGCAGGTCGTCGTGCACCGTGTCGGGTGAGGGCTCCACCGGCAGGTCGTCGGACCCGACCAGGCCGGACAGCACCAGGGACCACCGCCACCCCATCGCCTGGGCGAAACGACCGTCGGTGTCAGGGCGATCGCCGACCATCACGCCGTCTTCGCCGACCAACTCCCGAACCAGGTCGCACATCGGACCATAGGGCTTTCCGGCAACCTCCGGGGTGGCGCCCGTGGCGGCCACCAGAGCGGCCAGGAGCGACCCGGCACCCGGCCGCAGGCCATCCTGGGAGGGAAAGCTCACGTCGTCGTTGGTGGCCAGGATGCGCGCCCCGCCAAGCACCGCCCGCATGCCGGCGGTGAGGCCCCGATAGTCGAAGTCCTCGTGGAACCCGACGACCACCGTGTCAGCCGGTCCGGCGTCGACCATCTCGGCCCCCCGGGCCTCCAGCTCCTCGCGGCAACCGGGCCCGCACATTCCGAGCACCCGCTCGCCGGGAGCCACCAAGCGGGCGGCGGCCATCCCGGACGTGACCACGCCACCCATGGCATCGATGCCCAGGCCGGCCAGCTTCTCTACGGTGTCGACGACCCGGCGACCCGAGTTGTTGGTCACGAAGAGGACCCGCTCGCCGGAGTCCTGCAGGAGACGCACCGCCTCGGCCGACCCGGGGACCCCGGCGGTTCCCCGCCAGACAACGCCGTCCAGGTCAAGTGCCCAGGCCATATCGACCAGCCGGTCAGCGATCGCCGCGGACGACGGCCGGTCTCAGACTTCCCAGGTCGGCTGGGATCGCAGCAGCGTCGCCAGGTCACCCTGACCCAATTGGGCCTGGACCTCACGGATCTGGGCTGCCACCGAGGTCGAGAACTCGCCGCTGTCGATGGCGCGGAACACTCCGACCGGGGTGGGTGTGGCCGGCGTCTTGGCCAGCCGGGAGAGGGAGAAGGCAGTCGACGGATTACGGATGGTCTCGTCGTGCACGAGGATGTACTCGATACCCGCCTCGGCCACCTCCACGATCACCACGCCCTCCGGACGACGTGCCACCCCGAACTGCTTCTCGGAGCCGAACAGGATCGGCTTGCCGTGCTGCAGGTCGATCAGCATGTCCTCCCGGACGTCCTTCTTGGTGATCGTCGCGAACACGCCGTCGTTGAAGATGTTGCAGTTCTGGAGCACCTCCACGAAGGATGAACCCTCGTGCTCGTAGGCGCGGCGGAACATCTCTTGCATGTGCCGACGGTCCATGTCGTGCGTACGGGCCACGAAGGTGGCCTCCGCCCCCAGGGCGACGCTGATCGGGTTGAACGGGCGGGACACCAGGCCCACCGGCGACGACTTGGTCACCTTGCCCTTCTGGCTGGTCGGCGAGAACTGGCCCTTCGTCAGCCCGTAGATCTGGTTGTTGAACAGCAGGATGTTCAGGTTGA
>CAJWFS010000031.1 GCA_913030665.1 uncultured Acidimicrobiaceae bacterium | reverse complement strand
TCTGCCTCGAGTGCCCGCACCACGTTGGCGGCCCTGCGGAACCCGTGGCCCTCGTCGGGAAATTCGATGAGGGCGAACGGTACGCCCCGGCTCTGCAGGGCATCGGCCATGAGGTGCGCCTGGGCCGGTGGCACCACGGCGTCCTCGGAACCCTGGAGCAGCAGGATCGGCGTGGACAGCCTGTCTACGTGGTGGATGGGCGACCGCTCCCGGTAGACGGCCTCGTCCTCCGGCCAGCGACCGACCAGGCGATCCAGGTAGCGGGCCTCGAACTTGTGGGTGTCGGCAGCCAAAGCAGCCAGGTCAGCGACCCCGTAGCGGCTGGCGCCGGCGGTGAAGACGTCGTGGAAGGTCAACGCGGCCAGGACCGTGAAGCCACCGGCGCTGCCACCCTTGATGGCCAGGCGCTCGGAGTCGACCCGGCCGGCGTCCACCAGGTGGTGGGCGACGGCCACGCAGTCGTCCACGTCGAGGACCCCCCAACCGCCCCGCAGGCGGTGGCGGTAGGGGCGGCCGTAGCCGGTGGAGCCCCGGTAGTCGACGTCGGCCACGGCGAAGCCGCGGCTGGTCCAGTAGGCAATGGCCAGCTGGAGCTGGGTACGGACCGAGCCGGTCGGACCTCCGTGGGCCAGCACCAGCAACGGTGGCAGCTCGCCGTCGGGTCCCCCGTGGTCGGGGCTGGTCGGTGGGTGGACGACGGCATACGCCACCTCACCGCCGGACGTGGGAAAGGCGAGCGCCTCGGGTTGCGGGAACCAGCCGGCGTCAATCCCGAGGTCCCGCGGCCGGCGCAGGATTCGGACACCGGCAGGTTCGACTGCGACCACGGCCGGCTCGGAGGTCCAACCGGCGACCACGGCGACGATCCCGTCGCCGGTCGCCACCACGGAACCGATCGAGGTGGCCGAACCGCCCTCCACCGGAATGGGAACCTGGTGCGTCGTGCCGTCGGCCCGCCGCACGGCCAGGTGGTCAACGCCCACCTCCCGTCGTGCGAACCAGGTGTCGTCCCCGACGAAGGCATAGCGGGACAGGCCGAACACCCACTGCGGCGTGGCCACTTCGAACTCACCGGAGGTCAACGGATGCAGGGTCCCGGTACCGGTGTCGACCCGGTGGAGGTGCCACCAGCCGCCCCGGTCGGTGACCACGTGCAGCACGCCGTCGGGCCGCCATTCGGGCTGGAAGAACGACTCGCCCTCGGCGGCCACGCACCGCCGGCCGGACAGGGCGCACCCGTCCGGTCCGATGGTCAGGTCGGCCACCCAGAGTTCGGTGTCGTCCCAGGGCAGCTCCGGGTGGTCCCACTGGATCCAGGCCAGCCGCAGCCCATCCGACGAGATCCGCGGGGCTGCCACGAAGTCGGGACCGGCGACCAGCACGTCAACCTGCAGTGAGCCGTCCATGGCGACGGCGACCAGCTCGTTGGAAGGTTCGGCGTGTTCCCCTCCGGTGGCGTGCGCCTCCCGGACGCACACGTACCACCGGCCATCAGGGGTGGTCCTGCCGTCGGCATACCGCAGGGCCCGTGGGCCACCCGGGGCTGGGGTGAGCACGACGGGGACTCCATCGGCGTCCCGTCGGTAGAGGCGCTCGTCGGCCCGGTCGGAATGGACCAGCACCCCTCCGGCCACCCACCAGGCGCCCCCGCCGTACTCATGGACGCCGGTCCGCACGTCGATCCCCGTCGGCACCATGTCCACCACGGTGCCGTCGGGCGAAAGTCGCACCACCACCGTGCGTCCTCCCTCGTCGGGCCGGGACTCGGCCCACCAGACGTCGTCGCCGTCGACGACCACCTCGCCCAGGCCGGCTGCGCCCGCCACCACCACCTCAGCGGTGATTGGCGACGACCAGCTCCCGTAGGGGCTGACCCGATGGTCGGAGGTGCCTATGACTTCCACCCGAGGACGGCGCCACGCTGACCGGTACCCACCTGTCCCATCGACCGCAGACGGGGTTCCTCACCTGCCATGGACCTGACCTCTGGTCGACGCTGTCACCACCACCCGTTCGAGCGGTGTCGCCCGGGCAGTGGTCGGGGCGATCATAGGGTCGGTCCTGAGCGCCGTGGAATGACAGTCGCCGGGGCGCTCGTACCGTCCGAACGAAAACCGGCCGGGCCGACGCCGTCAGCCGGTCAGCAGTTCGCCGATGCGCGTCAGGCCCTCACCCAGGTCGTCGTCGCCGAGAGCGAAGGAGAGGCGGGCGTAGCCGGGGGCGCCGAACGCCTCGCCGGGCACTATGGCCACATTGGCCTCCTCCAGGATGATCGTGGCCAGCTCCGATGTGGTCGTGGCGACCCGTCCCCCGACCTTGCGACCAAGGAAGGCCGTGAGGTCCGGGAAGGCGTAGAAGGCACCCTGCGGCGTGAGCAGGTCCACGCCGTCGATGGCCCTGAGCATCTCGACCATGCGACGACGACGACGATCGAACGAGGCGCGCATGTCGGCGACGTCCGTCAGGTCGCCGGACACGGCTGCCAGGGCGGCCCGCTGCGAGACGTTGGACACGTTGCTGGTGCCGTGGGACTGCAGGTTGCCGGCGGCCCTGATCAGGTCGTCCGGGCCGATCATCCAGCCGATCCGCCAGCCGGTCATGGCGTAGGTCTTGGCCACGCCGTTGACCGCCACGAAGTGGTCGGCGATCTCGGGCACCAGGGCACGCATCGAGTGGTGGACGTGGTCGTCGTAGGTGAGGTGTTCGTAGATCTCGTCGGCGATGACCCAGATGCCGTGCTCGGCGGCCCACCTGCCGATCGCCGTGATCTCGTCCGCCGGGTAGACGGCACCCGTCGGGTTGGAGGGCGACACGAACATGAGCGCCTTGGTGTTCGGGGTGCGGGCCGCCTCCAACTGATCGACCGTGACCCGGAATCCGGAGGTCGTATCGGTTGGCAGCACGACCGTGGTTCCACCGGCCAGGGCTATGGACTCCGGATAGGTGGTCCAGTAGGGGGCGGGCAGCAGGACCTCGTCGCCAGGGTTCAGGAGCGCCGCACACGAGTTGTAGACGGCGTGCTTGCCTCCGTTGGTCACCAGCACCTGGGACACTTCCGGCCGCCAGCCGGAATCCCTCTGGGTCTTGACGACCAGCGCCTCCTTAAGGACGGGTAGGCCGCCGGCCGGCGTGTACCTGTGGTTGGCGGGGTCCGTGCAGGCCGCCACGGCCGCCTCGACGATGTGCTGCGGGGTGGCGAAGTCGGGCTCGCCGGCACCGAAGCCGATGATCGGCTGGCCGGCCGCCTTGAGGGCCTTGGCCCTGGCGTCGACGGCCATGGTGGCCGACTCGGCGATGGCGCTTATGCGGCGGGAGAGGCGTTCGGTGGACAACGTGGGACTCCAGTTGATGGTTTCGGGGCTACCCCCGCAGCCTGCCACCGTCGGAGCCGATCAGCGACCGGATTCCGGAGTGCTGTCGTGCCGACGGGCTGACGCTGTAGAGAGTCAGGGGGTGATGCCTACCCGGGAAGCCGGCTGAGCGGGGGCCTGACGGCGAGAGAGGCCGCGCGTGAGGGCAGCCAGCAGCACGTCTCGGAGGTCCCGCGGATCGATCACCTCGTCGAACCCGAGTCGACCCGCTGAGCGGTAGACGGCCCCGGCCTCGGCCTGACGGAGCGCCTCGGCGGTTCCGGCATCGGCTCCCACGGCGTCGGCGGCCCCACGGGAACCCATGGCACCGAGCGTCACGCCCGGCAGGGCGTAGGAGGCCGTCTGGCGATCGAACGACACCATCGACATGGCCAGGGATCCGAAGCCGTAGGCCTTGCGCAGGGCCACCTGGAGCTTGACTGTCCGGGCCCGGGTCTGGGCGGCGAACATCCGTGCACCGGCCCGCAGGATGCCGGCCTGTTCCGAGGCCGTTCCGGCCAGCATCCCCGGATTGTCGGTGAGGAAGACCAGCGGAAGGTGGAACGAGTCGGCCACCGTCACGAAGTGGGCAGCCTTCTCCGCCGCGTCCACGTCGATCGCCCCCGCCAGGACCTGTGGCTGGTTGGCCACCACTGCCACCGGCTCTCCACCGAGATGGGCAAGGGCGCAGACCATCGAGGACCCGAAGTCGGGCTGGACCTGGAAGAACCGACCCTCGTCCACCAGCATGCTGACGACCAGCCGGACGTCGTACGACGTCGAGGAGTCACGGGGCACGACGTCCAGGATGTCGTCCAACCTGCGAGGCCCGGTGTCGCCTCCCTCGCGCCGCGGTGGGTGGGACCAGGCGCTGCTCGGGAAGTACGAGAGATAGGTCCGGATGTCGTCCAGTACAGCCCGATCGTCGGCTGCCACGTTGTGGACGAGGCCGCTGGCCACGGCCACTCCGGGACCACCCAGGTCGTGCTTCGACACTTCCTCGCCCAGCGAAGCCTTCACAACCGGCGGTCCGGCGGTGAAGATGCTGGCGTCGGGAGTCATGATCGAGAAGTCCGACATGGGTGCCACCAGCGCCCCGTGCCCCGCCGAGGCACCGAGCACCCCGGTCACCAGCGGCACCCGGCCTGAGAGCCGCGCCTGCTGGATCAGGTCGGTGGGGGCACGACCCGGCGCCGGCTCGTCGGGCAGGGGCGGACGGTGACCGGCACCCTCCAGCAGCATCACCAGCGGGATTCGGTCCAGTTCGGCCAGCTCGCTGATGCGGAACCGCTTCGCAGAACTGCCGGCACCAATGGACCCGCCCAGGACCGTGAAGTCCTCCGCTCCGACCATCACGTGCCGACCGTCGATGGTCCCGGACCCGGCCACCAGGCCATCGGCCGGCACCGAACCCACGAGGGTTCCGATCTCCACGAAGGAACCGGGGTCCAGCAGGTGCGCAATGCGTGCCCGGGCATCGAGGCCACCCACGTCGCGGCGACGGGCGAGCTTTTCGGAGCCGCCCATGGACCGCGCTATTCGCCTACGTTCCCGGAGGTCGTCCAGCAGGGGCTTCCAGCCGGCCTCTCCCCGGGGTACCGATCCACCGACCATGTCGGCCAGTATCTCGCACGGCCCGACGATCCGGCTCGTCGGGGGTCAGTCGCAGGCTGCGAAGTAGGGCGCCAGGTAGGACCGTGCCACGTCGCTTCGGGCAAGGTGCGCCAGTCCCTGATAGGCGGTGCAGGCCAGGCCGGCTAGCTCGTCCTCGCCGCAGCCCAGCTCGACGGCCCGCGAGGCGAACACGTCAGGCCTCAGGAGCGGGTCCAGCCCACCGAACGGGTCGGACGGATCCTCGGCCTCGAACTCCGCCAGTGTCCGGTCGCCCAGATGAGCCAGAACCTTCTCGGCGGTGGCCCGCCCCGCATCCACCAGCTCGACGCACGTGGTGGCCCTCGCCGGGTCGGTCACCCGGTCGGCACCACAGCCCGCTCCCAGCAGGGCGACTGTCACCACCACGCAGGCCACCGGTCGCCACTCCCACCGGGGGAGGATGCTGGGCCGACCGATCACGGGACCGACCGTACCGCCGTCGCCCCACCCGCCCCGGTCAGGCCACGACGATGGCGACCACGACGAAGTGGACGGCCACCGCAGCGGTCACGAACGTGTGCCAGACCTCGTGGTACCCGAAGAGCCGTGGTGACGGATCGGGCCACCGGGCGCCCAGCATCAGGGCACCGCCGCTGTATAGGAGGCCCTCCACCACCACCAGAAGGATCGTCACCGGTTCCAACACCCGGAAGAGGTCCGGCGCGACCATTATCGGCACCCAGCCGAGGCCCAGGAACAACGAGTTCATCAATCCCTTCGGGGGGTGGAACGGCAGCAGGCGGAGGCCGATTCCGATGGCTGCCCCGATCCACACCGCCCAGAGCAGCAGGGTGGCGGACCGGCCGCTGAGTGCGCTGATGCCTACGGGGGTGGCACTGGTGGCAATGAGCAGGAAGATCGCCGCGTGGTCGAAGCGGAAGAGCGCCTCGAAGACCGGTATCGACCAGCGCCTCAGGTGGACGAGGCTGCTTGCCACGAACATGAGGAGCGCTCCGAAGGCGAAGATGGCGGCACCCAGCCTGTCGGCTCCAGCCGGAGCCCGGGCCACCAGCCAGATGCCCGCCACGACGGTGGAGGGGACGGCCACCCGGTGCATCACCCCGCGCCACCGGGGCCTTGGCAGGAGCAGGGACCTCCTGACCGAGGCCGACACGCCGGCCAGGTCCGAGGCTGCGTCCGGTGGTGGTTCGGCCCGTGTCACGACCCGAACCTAGATGGGCCATGCCGTTCACGAGGTGACGGGCGGCTACGTCGCATCCGGTTGACGGTCCGACCTCAGGCCAGCAGGCGGACCAGTGCGGTGGCCGCCATGGCCACGAGCACGACGATGACGAACGGGGCGCGTCTCCAGACGGCGAGGATCGCCAGCCCGACGCCCACGAGGCGGGCATCCAGGACCAGGGACGTGCCATCGGCCACCGTCATGATGGCGATGATCGCCGAGAAGAGGGCAGGCGGAACTAGGCCGGTCACGGGCTCGAGGACCGTGGCGAAGCGGTTCCCGGCCGTCACGCCGACAAGCTTGAAGAGGTAGGCGCCACCTGAGATCGCCAGCACCGCCGTCCAGGTCACGAGGCCGACCCCATGCCCTCGTCGCTGGTCGGGGGACCACCACCACGCCGCTGGATCCACAACCCCGGCAGGACGGCCAGGACGGCCAGGATCATGGGGACTCCTGCCACGGTGGTTGGCACCGCGACCAACGCGACCGCTCCCCCACCGACGGCCGCCACCCGGCCGGGGTTAGAACGCAGGTGGGGTGCCAGCATGGCCACGAAGGCGGCGGGGAACGCCGCATCCAGGCCGAGGGCTCCGGGATCATCGAAGGCACCTCCGACCACCACGCCCAGCACCGTTCCGACGTTCCAGAAGACGAAGAGCCACAGCCCGGTGAACCAGAACGCATCCCGTGCTCCGTCGGCACCCTCCTGGGCGCTGGCCACAGCGGTGGTCTCGTCGACCACGAAGTGGGCGCCGAGTGCGCGGCGGAAGCGTCCGCCCCGCAGCAGCGGGCCGATCACCGGCCCGTAGAGGGAATTGCGGGCGCCGATCAGCACCGCACCTCCCACGGCTGCGATCGTCGTGCCACCACCAGCCACCACCGACACGGCAGCGAACTGCGACGCCCCGGTGAACGTCAGGAGCGAGAGTGCCGAGGCCTTCCCGAGGCTCAGGCCGGCGCTGTCGGCGAACACCCCGAAGGTGATCCCGATGAGGAAGCAGGCCGCTGCCAGGAGAAAGCCGTCCCGGCGGTGCGGTGGCATCCTCCGGGGGTTCAGCACGCGGGTCCCAGCAGCTCGACCAGCCTGCCGACCAGGTCGTCGAGCGTGGCCGCGCAGGCATCGAAGTCGGCCTGTTCGCCCGAGGCGGGGTCGACCACCTCCTCCCAGCTCCCGACCTCGACGGTGGACAAGCCCAGCGAGGCCACACGTCCGACCAGTGGTCCGTCGGGAGGAAGGTCCCTGACCAGCCGGGGCAGGGTGGCGGTCCGGGCGGCGACGGCTGGATGGTGCTGACGGATCCACGCCACGTGGCTGGGCTCCATGGCCACTACCAGGTCGGCCGTGACGTGCCCCTTGCCGAACTGGGAACTGCGATGGTCGGGATCGGCGAGGCCCAGGTCAGCCATGGCGTTGCGGGTCCGACTGCTCATCGGCAGCCCCTCTATCACGAGGGTGCCTGCGCCGACAGCCCGGTAGCCGGGTGCCCGGTCGGCGAACATCGCACGGGCCATCACCGAACGGGCCGCGTTGCCGGTGCAGAGGAAGCAGATGGTCGGCGGCACAGCGCTCGCCTTGCTCACCCTTCGACCGCCGTGTCGGCGGTGCCCTCCTGGGAGCGTCTGGGGATGGCAACGAACAGCGCCTCGGCCTCGGCGGTGACCTCCGTCCCGCCATCGGCCGTCGGTGCCAGGCACCGGGCCCTGGCGACCAGGCGACGACCGGAGTGCCGGACCACCCGGGCCTCGAACCGGAGTTGGACGTCCAGCGGGGTGGGCAGTCGGTAGCGGATGGACAACCGTGCGGTGACGACCGGGCCGGCGTCCACCAGCACCGGAGCGCCACTCAGGACGTCGTCGAAGATTCCGGCCACCATGCCGCCGTGGACACGCTGGGGCGGCCCCTCCCTGGACCTGTCCAGGTGGACCTCGCCGACCACCACGGGTTCACCGTCGGAGTCCACGCCCGTCGAGACCCGAAGTGGTGGCGCCAGCGGGTTGCGGCCACCACGGAACAGGCTGTGGTCACCCGCCTCCTCGCGCAACCGGATGGTCGTGTCCTCGTCGATCTCGTCGAGGGGAACCTCGTACCAGCGGCGCCTGTCAGGCGACGCCAGTGCCGTCCGGGCCGCGGCCACGTGTACCCGTGCCTCCTCCAGGGCGCCGACGTCCGGCGCCGACCGGTTCACGTCGGAGATGAGGGCCCTGACCTCGTCGGCCAGGCCCAGGCCGGCCATACGGGTGGCCTCCACGTCAGTGCGCCGGTCGCTCATGGGGCTGCAGTCTGGCGGCTGGCCGACCGTCCGGTGCAGACCGGCACGCTCCCTCGAAGCCTGGTCGGGCCTAGCGACCCGTCGCCAGGCCCAGCCCGGCTGCGATTCGTCGACGATGCAGGCGGCTGTCGCCCCAGGTTGCCGCCAGCGCCCAGCCCCTCTTGAGCCACAACTGGAGGTCGTACTCGATCGTGTAGCCGATGGCACCGTGGCACTGGAGGGCGACACGACAGGCCCGGTCGACCGCATCGGAGGCAAGGGACTTGGCCATGGAGACGTCCATCGAAACCGACCCACCGTCGGTGGGGCTCCCACCGGCGGCCAGGGACCAGGCCGCCACCTGCACCATTGGGCGGGCGAACTCCAGGTCGATGGCCACGTTCGCGCAGTGGTGCTTGACCGCCTGGTTGACCCCTACAGGCCTCCCGAACTGCTCCCGGTCGATGACGTAGGCCACGGTCATGTCCAGCAGCCTCTGGGCCACGCCCACGGCCTGTGCGGCTGCAGCCCAGGCCCCGCGGTCCAGCCACTCTTCGAGCACCGCCGGATCATCGGAGAGGAAAGTGTCGTCCGATGGGGTCCACTCCACCCGGGCGAGGCGGCGGGAAGCGTCCACGCTCGGCTGTCCCGTGCAGGTCATCTGCTCGGCCGGCACGGCGTGCAGGGCACCGTCGACCCCCAGCAGCGAGAGGTCGGCCCGGCCGGCGGCCAGCACCAGGTCGTCGACCGGCGAGCCTGCCGTGAGGACGACATCGCCGGTGGCGGCGCGGCCCAGCCAGGTGTCCCTCAACGCCGCCGATCCGTGGTCCCGGAGGAGCGGCAGGGCGACAGCGACGTGCTCGGCCACCGGCTCGGGACAGGCGGCCCGGCCGAGTTCCTCAAGCAGCAGGACCAGGTCGACCTCGTCCATTCCCAGGCCTTCGTGGGACTCAGGTGCCGTCATGCCCAGCACGCCGGTTCCGCCAAGGGCCTCCCAAAGGCCGCTCACCCGGGCATCGGGATCCTCCCAGGAGGCGCGGACGGCCTCCGGCGGGCAGTCGGCCGAGAGGATGTCGCTCAGGGTCCCAGCGAAGAGCCGCTGATCCTCGGAGAAGGTGAAGTCCACCGCTCTAGCCCGCCTTCACTTCCGCGGCAGGCCCAGCACCCGCTCGGCGACGATGTTGCGCTGGATCTCGTTGGTGCCTGCGTAGATCGGGCCCGACAGGGCGAACAGGTAGCCGGACATCCACGACCCTGCGTCGACGGCATCCGGTGCCGCAGCGACCAGCTCGCCCCGGTCGCCGAGTAGCCGGAGCGCAGTTGCGTGCAGTTCGACGTCCAGCTCCGACCAGAACACCTTCATCATCGAGGAGGCCGACCCGAGCTCTCCGCCGCCCATGAGCCGGGCAGCGGTGCCGTAGGTCTGCCACCTGTACGCCTGTGCACCGGTCCAGGCTCGGACCACCTCGTCCAGCAGTGACCGGTCGGCGGACCCCCCATCGGCAAGCTCCCGGTAGAGCCCTGCCAAGCGGTCGGCTGCCGCCAGGAAGCGTCCGGGCGCCCGGAGGTTCAGGCCCCGTTCGCTGGACGTCGTCGCCATGGCCACGCTCCAGCCCTGGCCCTCGGCACCCAGGAGGTTGGACTCGTGCACGCGGCAACCGTCGAAGAACAGTTCGGCGAACGCCGGCTCGCCGTCCAGGCGACCGACCGGCCTGCGTTCCAAGCCCTCCGAGTCGGCCGGCACCAGCAGGTACGAGAGACCGCTGTGACGTTGCGAGGTCGGGTCGGTGCGAACGATGCAGAACAGCCAGTCGGCCCACGCACCGCGCGAGCACCAGGTCTTCTGGCCGTCCAGGACGAACCACTCACCGTCCCTGACCCCTCGGGTGGTGATGGATGCCAGGTCGCTTCCAGCATTCGGCTCGGACCAAGCCTGGGCCCAGATCTCTTCTCCGGAGGCCATCCGGGGCAGGAAGCGGTCCTTCTGTTCGTCGGTGCCGTAGGCGAACAGGGTGGGTCCCAGCAGGGAGATGCCGTTGGTGTTGACCCGGCCCGGAGCGCCGGAGAGGTAGTACTCCTCCTCGAATACCAGCCATTCGACGAGGCCGACTCCACGGCCGCCATAGGCCTCCGGCCACGCCACCACGGACCATCGGGCCTCGTGTAGCACCCGCTCCCATTCGCGGTGCCGCTCGAATCCCCCGGGGGTGTCCATGGGCGGCAGCGGTTCCGCCGGAATGTTCGCTGCCAGCCAGCTCCGCACCTCGTCGCGGAAGGCCTGCTGGGCAGGGGTGAAGCCGAGGTCCACCGGCTACTCCCGGGGACCGGAGAGGCGATCCAGCGCCGCGCCGGCCTCAGCCACCGTCCGCCCGATCAGCTCAGCGCAGCTGGGCAGTTCGTGGATAGAGCCGACCCCCTGGCCGGTGGGCAGGATGCCCACCTCGGGGTGGCCGTCGACCAAGGCGGCCCGGGTGAGCATCGGGGCATTGGCGGCCATCGCCACCTGCCCCCATGTCAGGTTTCCGCTGCGCTTCATGCGGAGGCCCTCGGCCAGGAGGTCGCGCATCGGCGTGCCGGTGAGGTTGCGGAACCTCAGGGCGTTCAGCGCCGCCCGCGGGAAGGCGGACAGCCGGGAACGTTCGAGGCGTTCGACCATGGGCGTGGCGACGACGCGTTGGGGGGCGCCGTCCACGGCGCGGGTGACCACGGTTCCGGTCACCGGGGTGGCCAGGTAGATGGCCTTGATGGCATCCGGCACGTCGCTGTCGCTGGTGAGCAGGAACCGGGTGCCCATGGCCACGGCGTCGGCGCCCCAGGCCAGGGCTGCGGCCAGGCCCCGGCCGTCGGTGAAGCCGCCGGCGACGATGACCGGGAGGTCGATGGCATCCAGGACCTGGCCAATGAGCAGCGAGGTGGGCACGACGCCGGTGTGTCCGCCTCCCTCGGCACCTTGGGCGATGACGGCGTCCACGCCCCACTCGGCCACCTTCTCGGCGTGGCGGCGGGCGCCGATCGTGGGGATGACCACCACTCCGGCCGCCTTCAAGGTGTCCACGGTTCGGCGGTCGGGCGCCTGGGCGAAGGACGCGACCCGCACCTCGGCCGTGACGAGGTGCTCCACCCGGCGGTCGATGTCGCCGGCATCGGAACGGAGGTTCACCCCGAACGGCTCGTCGGTGGCCGCCCTCACCTCGTCGATGGCGGTGACCATCTGGTCGAAGGTCATGGGCGCTGCGGCGATGATGCCCAGGCCCCCGGCCCGTGCGGTGGCCGCCGTGAGCCGGGATCCAGCCACCCAGCCCATGCCCGTCTGGACGATCGGATGGCGGACGCCGACCAGGTCGCAGAACCGGGTGTGCAACCGAGGGTCGGCGGCAGCCGGAGTCGGGTCGGTCATCTCGGGCCTCAGCCGCCGAACTCGGCGCGGCGCAGGCCCCGTGGGTCGATGACCTCGCGTATCAGCCGGAGCTCGGAATCGGTCGGCAACCGGGTCTCGTCGACCGTGTCGCCAAGCACCATCTCGAACCCGGTGGCCTCCACCACCTGGTCGACGGTGACGCCGGGGTGGACCGAGACGACCTGCATGCGTCGGTCGTCGTTAGCGAAGTCGAACACGCCCAGGTTCGAGACCACCCGGCGGACCTCGTGGTTGGCACGCACGGTGGCCGACAGGTCGGCCACCCGGTCATAGCCCGGACCTGAGACCACGTCGACGGTCGGCACGAAGGTCCGGGGCGAGTGGTTGGGCACCCAGTAGCTGGTGACGTGGTTGACCAGGTTCCCTGGGGCGCCGCGAAGGCCCAGCAGTTGGGCCTTCGGCTTCCGCCAGTCCCCGATGGCGGCCAGGTTCTGGTTGCCGCAGGCGTCGATCTGGCTGGCGCCCATCACCACGTGGCGTCGACCGGACCAGAGCAGGTCGAATATGTCCCGGTAGGGCATCCAGGCCTCGATGAGCCGCTCGGCGTCGGGATCCCCGACGGGGAGGGTGTTGGCCGCCAGGAAGGCCACCGTGTCGGTCATGACCATGTCGGGTTCGAACGTGGCCCGGGCGAGCCGACCACCGATGATCGGCGTGGTGCCTATCGGGTTGCAGAGGATCTCACCGTCACCGCGGAAGGTCTCGGCGATGGCCACGACACAGATCTCGTCGAGCGTGGCCGGATCGGTCACTCCACTCATGCCGTGACCTCCCCGGCGTCACGCTCGGCGGTCCGCTCGTCCACCCGCTTCAGGTACTCGGCGTGGCTGGGCGCGTTCACGAAACGGTCGGCGAATGCCGCCCAGGCCTCGGGGTCACGTGCCGTCGCCGCGTACTCGCGCTGGAACTCCTCGTCGCGTTCGTAGTCGGGAGGGCACTCGGTGAAGTGGGCTCCCCGCGGTGCCTCTACCACGCCATCCACGAACAACCGGGGGATCTTCAGAGTGTGGAACGTTCCCTCGTCTAGCAGCGACCCCGTCGAGACGACCTTCTCGCAGGACATGAAGGTGCGATCGGCGGCCTTGGCGAACAGGTCGTCGAAGTAGAGGTCGGGCCCGAGGAACTGTCCGTTCCCGCCCTTGTCGGCCCGGTTCATGTGGATCAGCGAGACGTCCAGTCGCAGGGCCGGTATCGCCACCAACTCCTCCATCAGGCCGTCGGCGTCGGGATAGGGCGAGGCCACGGTCCTGAGCTCCGGGTTCATAGTCAGCATGTCGCTACCCAGGCCGGCCCGGGTCGGATAGAAGGGCATCCGGTGGGCGGCCGCCAGCAGGCCCAGGTAGAAGGCGCCCTCATCCAGCTCGGTGAACTCGATGGTGCCCTGCTGGCGGGCCTGTCGGAAGTGGGGCTCGAGCGGGATCGAGTCCAATGAGACGAAGCCGTAGACGGCCCGGCGGACCTTTCCGGTGGCGCACAGGATGCCGATGTCCGGCCCCCCGTAGCTCACGATGGTCAGGTCCCGCAGGTCCGATCGGGCAATAGCCCGGACCAGCGACATGGGCTTGCGGCGGGAGCCCCAGCCGCCGATGCCGATGGTCATCGAGCTCTGGAGCTGCGCGACAACCTCGTCCTCGGTCATCAACTTGTCCGGCATGGGTCCGACGGTAGGCGAGGTGGAACCGGGCGGCTAGTCATGACGGAGCGTCAGATAGTGGAATCGGTCACGTCCGCCCAACGACGGCCTCACGACCACCGGAACGGACGCCCGTCGGCACCACGGGTAGCGTGCCCTCCGTGAGCGCCACCCGGTCCCCCGCCGATCCCCTCGACTTCACCGGGAAGTCGGTCATCGTGACCGGCGGGACCCGGGGCCTGGGCAGGGTCATCGCTGTTACCTTCCTGGATGCCGGTGCCGACGTGGTCGTCTGTGCCCGCAACGCGCCGGACTCCCCTGTCACGTCATCCGACGGGGCACGAAGCGCGACGTTCGTGGCCGCCGACGTCCGCGAACCGGACGAGGTGTCCGCAGTGGTCGCTGCAGCGGTGGAGGCCAACGGTCGCCTGGACGTGCTGGTGAACAATGCCGGCGGCGCACCCCCGGCCGACTCGGCCACGGTCTCGCCCCGCTTCAACGAGAAGATCCTGGCCCTCAACCTGACCGGACCGATGACGTTCAGCCAGGCCGCCAGACGGGCCATGGTGGAACCCACCAGCCCGTCGGGCGGCGGCGTGATCCTGAACATCTCGTCGGTCAGCGGAAGCCGCCCCAATCCGCGGGGAGTGGCCTACGGAGCGGCGAAGGCCGGGCTGGAGAACATGGGCCGGACCCTCGCCCACGAGTGGGGGCCGGAGGTACGGGTGGTCACGGTGACCGTCGGCCTGATCCTGACCGAGGAGTCAGAGCGATTCTACGGAGACGCCACCGGCAGAGCCGCTGTTGCCGGAAACCTCGCCATGAAGCGCCTCGGTGACCCGTCCGAGGTGGCCGACATGTGCCTCGTACTGGCCTCACCGCTGGCGCGCTGGGTGACCGGCACGAGCGTCGAGGTCCACGGTGGTGGGGAGGGCCCGGCCTACCTGGGACTCGCCGACAGCGACGGCTGAGCGGTTCGGGAACGTGGCGCCCATCCGGAGTTGGCGTTCGCCCAGCATCGAGGTCCGCGACGGTGCTGTGGCAGGCCTCGGAGTGTTCGCGGTCCAGCCCATCAGGGCCGGCCGGATAGTGGCCGTCAAGGCCGGGCACATCGTGCACCGTGAGGAGGTCCTCCGGCTGACCGCCGAGATCGGCGACCAGAGCCTCCAGATCCACGACGACCTGTACCTCTCCCCGCGTACCGCCGACGAGGTGGACGAGACGTCCATCCGCATCAACCACTCGTGCGACGCGAACGTGGGCTTCCGGGGCCAGGTCATCTACGTGGCCATGAGGGACATCGCCGTAGACGAGGAACTCTGCCACGACTACGCCATGGACCGCACCGATGCATACCGCCTGGCGTGCGGATGCGGCACCGCCGTGTGCCGCGGCACGGTCACCGGTGGGGACTGGCGCCTTCCCGAGCTCCAGGCACGCTACGAGGGCTTCTTCGTCGAGTACGTGGCCGAGAAGATCCGTGGCCTCCCGGCCGACGGCTGACCACTCGGATCAGGTGCCCACGTCCTGGCCGATCTCGGCCAGGGCGTCGCGCAGGGCGACCCGCAGCCGTCTGGCGATGTCGGGCGAGAGGTGCCCGACCAGGCCCTGGCCTGCCCTACCCACCTCCTCGAACGTGAGCATCACACGCGGTTCCGCGTCCGCGTAGTCGTCACAGATGCCGACGGCCCATGAGATGGGGGTGAGCTCGTCTTCTGCGTAGTCAGGTGGATAGTCGGAGGCCTGGAACGGGTAGTCGTCGATGGAACGTCGCATCCGTTGAGTCTGGCCCACCCGCGCCGCCCGGACCGGGTCCCATTAATCCCGACTAAACCGATCGGAATAATGTTGTTTCACGGGGTGGACCTCCTGTATGTTCAACCTAATCCCGACTATACCTATCGGATTTATCAGGATTCACCTGTGACGACGACCACCACTCCCGTACTCCTGAGGCGCCAGGGCGCGCCCGTGCATCCGGCGATCCCGGACCTGGAACGCCTCAACGCCCGCTTCGCCCTCGGCTACACCTCCGTGGGCTGCTGGCCGTGCACCGAGCGACTCGACCCCGAAGCGGACCCCCGAAGCGGCCGCTGGGCCAGATCGACCAGCACCGAGTGCGGGCTGCACCTGTGACCGCCACCTCGCCATACGCCGTGAACCTGGACCTGAACGGTCGCCGGTCCCTGGTCGTGGGTGGCGGCACCGTCGCCGCCCGGAAGGTCCGCGGGCTGCTGGCCGCCGGAGCGCAGGTCACCGTGGTGGCCCCTGAAGCCGTCGCTGAGATCACCGGGGACCACCGGGTCCGCTGGCTCCAGCGCCCCTACCGACGCGGCGAAGTGGCCTCCTACCGGCTGGCCGTCACCGCCACCGGCGACCCGAAGGTGGACGGACAGGTCTACTGGGACGCGGAGGCCGCCGACGTCTGGTTGAACAGTGCGGACGACCCAGAAAACTGCTCGTTCACCCTCCCGGCGGTGACCACCCACGACGACCTCCAGGTGGCCGTGTCCACCAACGGTCGCAGCCCCGCCGTCGCAGCGTGGCTCCGCCGTACCATCGACGGGGCCATCGGTCCCGAGCACGCAACCGTCCTGACGCTGGCCTCCGAGGTACGCACCGAGCTCCGGTCCGCCGCAGGCAGCAGCGAGTCGGCTGGCTGGGAGGCGGCCCTAGACGACCACCTCCTGGACCTGGTCAGGGCAGGCGACCTGGACGCCGCCCGCCAGCGCATCCGCACCGCCGTCGGCCTGCACGACCCCCTCATTGACGGGGCCGTGCTGTGACCGTCCACCTCGTCGGAGCCGGCCCCGGCGACCCCGACCTGCTCACCTTGAGGGCGCTGAAGCTGCTGGAGGCCGCCGACGTGGTCGTCCACGACCGGCTGGTGGACCCACGGATCCTTGACCTGATCGCCCCGTGGGCAGAGGTGATCGACGTCGGCAAGCGCCCCGGCGGAC
>CAJWFS010000030.1 GCA_913030665.1 uncultured Acidimicrobiaceae bacterium | reverse complement strand
CAGGACCTTCCCTGACGGGTCGACGTCGCCGACGCCGAAACCGGGCACCAACCGGTTCCCCATCCCCGGGCTCGATGTCGGAATCGACTGCCACACCTGCGAGAAACACGAGGGTGGCCCCACCCCACGAGGGAGTGCCCCTGGGTACGAGCCCCTCGGTGTGATGTCCCGAGTCGGGTCAGTTGTTACCGGGGTTGTCAGGCACCGCCCAAAACCGCAGGTGACCTGCGTTTTCGCAGGTCACCAAACGAATGCCATGTCGGGATGGGGAGATTTGAACTCCCGACCCCCTGCTCCCAAAGCAGGTGCGCTACCTGGCTGCGCCACATCCCGGATCGCCGGTCAGTGTACGAGTCGTCCGTGGTCGGCGGTCCGCCGGTCTTCCGGCTCAGACGGTCGGCCGTGTGTCGTCCGAGGGTGACGGCCCGCCGGCGGTGCGCGATCCTTTCGGGGCGCACCAGCAGATACCGACCGGGGGCCCGAAACCCATGAGCGAGCCGATCTACGACGCCCGGACCTTCTGGGAACTCCTCGAACGGCGGGTGGCTGCCAGCCCGGACAGCGCCTTCCTGATCGAAGGCGACAGCACGATCACCTTCGGCGAGGCGAAGGATCAGGCCGAACGGGTGGCCGCCGGCTTCGCGGCGATGGGCGTCGGTGAGGGCACCCCGGTCACGTGGGTGCTACCCACCCGGATCCAGACCGTCGTGGCGTCGTTGGCCCTGTCACGCCTCGGCGCCGTCCAGAACCCGATCATCCACATCTACCGGGACCGCGAGGTCGGCTTCTGCATCCGACAGACCGGGGCCGAGTTCGTCCTCACCCCGGGGGAGTGGGGTGGCTTCGACTACCGGGCGATGGCCGAGCGGGTCACGGCCGACCTGGACCGTCCGCCGACGCTTCTGGACGTGTCGGCCGGCCTCCCCGAGGGCGACCCGGTGGCCCTGCCGGCGGCACCCGCAGTGCCGCCGGACGGCGAGGACCTGGTCCGCTGGATCTACTACACGTCCGGCACCACGTCGGACCCGAAGGGCGTCCTACACACCGACGCCAGCCTGATGGCCGGCGGCGTGGGCCTAGCAAAGGCGCTGGACATGGGGCCCGACGACGTCGGCTCGATCGCCTTCCCCTACGCGCACATCGGTGGCCCCGACTACCTGGTCTGCCTCCTGGCAAACGGGTTCCCGGCGGTGCTCCTCGAGAAGTTCGACCTGACCACCGCCATCGAGCAGTTCCGTCAGCACGGCGTGACCATGGCCGGCGGCACGACCGTCTTCTACACGATGTTCCTGGGCGTGCAGCGCCAGCAGCCCGAGGATCCGATCATCCCGACGCTGCGGATGCTCTCCGGTGGGGGCGCCCCCAAGCCCCCGGAGGTGTTCTACGAGGTGAAGGCCGAGATGGGCGTTCCGGTCGCCCACGGCTACGGCATGACCGAAAGTCCCATGATCTGCCAGGGCTCACCACACGACAGCGACGACCAGCTCGCCCACACCGAGGGCCATCCGGTGTTCGGTGCCGAGGTGGCCATCTGTCGCCCGGACGGCAGCGAATGCGATCGGGGCGAGGAAGGAGAGGTCCGCATCTCAGGTCCGCAACTCTTCAAGGGCTACAGGGATCCGACGTTGGACGCCGAGGCGTTCGACGACCAAGGGCGCTTCCGTAGCGGCGATCTGGCGGTCATGCGCCCCGACGGCCACGTGAGCCTCACCGGTCGGGTCAAGGACATCATCATCCGCAAGGGCGAGAACATCGCCGCCAGGGAGATCGAGGACGTCCTCTACGCACACCCGAAGGTGGCCGCTGTGGCGGTCATCGGCCTACCTGACGCCGAGCGGGGAGAACGGGTCTGCGCGGTGGTCGAGATGGCCGACGGCGCCGAGGACCTCACAATGGCCGATGTGGTCGCAGCCTGCGCCGAGGCGGAGCTGATGGTCCAGAAGGTGCCTGAGCAGTTGGTGGTCCACGACGGGCCGATGCCGCGCAACGCCACGCTGAAGGTCCTCAAGTACGAACTGAAGGAGGCCCTGGCCGAGGTTCCCTGGCCATAGGCCGGTGCTCCCGTTCCGACTGCCGGAGAGGTCTGTCAGTTGCCGGTGAAGTTGCCGAGACGACGCTCCCGGAAGGCCGCCACGCCCTCCTCGGCGTCGTCCATGGCCGCCAACTCGGCCTGCTTCGGACCCAGTGCCGCAATGCAGGCCTCCTCCCCGTCGCGGAGGTAGATCGCAGACGAGGCCTTCGTGGCCTGTACGGCCTTCGGGGCACCCTCACAGATCTTCTCAGCCAACTGGATGGCCCGGTCCAACTGCGTGCCGGCCGGTACCACCTCCTGGACGAGGCCGATGCGTCGGGCCTCCTCGGCGTCGAACTCGTCGGAGGTGAGCAGGTGGTACATGGCGTTGCCCCAGCCGCCACGGTCCACGAAGCGGATGGTCGCACCGCCCGCCGCATGGATCCCCCTGAGCGGTTCGAGCTGTGAGAAGCGACAGTCGTCGGCGGCCACCACGATGTCGCCGGCCAGCATCATCTCGATGCCGAGCGTGTAGGTGACGCCCTGCACGGCGGTCACGATCGGCTTGCTGCATCGTCGCCCCAGGGCCATCGGGTCCACCCGCTCGCCGTGGGTTGACCGTCGACCGTCCTTCATGGCATCCCGGAACTTGGGCAGGTCCAGGCCGGCGGTGAAGTGGGCGCCATGGCCGAACAGCACCCCGCACCACAGGTCGTCGTCCCCGTCCAGGCGTTCGAAGGCCGCGACCAGTTGCCGGGCCATCTGCGGCGTGTAGCCGTTCATCTTGGCGGGCCGATCCAGGCCCATCAGGAGGATCCGACCGCGAACCTCGGTCGTCACGCCGCCGTCGGCGGGGTCGAGTGGTCGTTCGTCGCTCATGGTGTCCTCACTGCTGGTCGATACCGGAACTCTGCCGGACCGACCATCGGAAGGACGAATCAGGCGGCTGCCCTCACGGCCTCACGGTCCAGGAGGCGCTCCTTGATGGGGAGGCCGAAGGCGTAGCCGCCGAGGCTCCCATCGGACCGCAGCACCCGGTGGCAGGGGATCAGCACCGGAATCGGGTTGGCCCCGAGGGCCGTGCCGACGGCCCGCACCGCGTTCGGGCGGTGTATCGACCTGGCCAGGTCGGCGTAGGTGCGGGTCTCGCCGGGAGGAATGGCGAGGCATGCCTCCCAGACGGACTGCTGGAAGGGAGTGGCACCGCGTAGGTCGAAGGTCAGGCCGCTGCGATCGCCGGTGTTGAAGGAATGCTCGATTGCGTCGAACAGGTCGTCGGGCATGGCATCGGCGCTCGCTGATGGCCTGCCGGTCCGATCGTGGTGCTCCTCGCGGAACCGGGCGAAGGTGGTCAGGTTCGCGAAACTCGCCCCAGAGATGCCACGGTCGTTGTAGGCCACCCATAGGCCGCCGATCGGTCCGGCGATCTTCGCGATCTGGTCGACTGACTTCCCGTCGACCTCCTCCTCGGTACCGCTCATGCAGGTCCCCCTCAACGGGTCGTGGGTGTGTGCCGACAACTCTCGCGCAAAATGCTGTGGCGCGCATCACACCGGCGAAAATATTTCACACGGGCTGAACCGGTCGAGATCCAGGTGCCGGGGATGCTGGCCGCCAAGCCTCGCTGAACCGTGGCCTGCCGTGCTGCCAGGTCCGGAATGCAGGTTGGCCTGCGGGCAGGACCGTCAGTCGTCGGCCAGGCCGGTGCGCACGATCACGAGTGGGCACGGACTGTGATGGGCGATCGCCTGGCTGACAGAGCCCAGCCTCAGTCCGGCGAAGCCGCCCCTGCCCCGATTGCCGACTACCAGCATGGCGGCGCCATCGGCGGCCCTCATGAGCGTGTCGGCGGGCCGACCCTTCTGGAGGGTCCGGCGGATCTCCACCTCGTCACCGAAATCCGAGGCCGCCACCGCCGAGTCGATCACCTCGCCCTGCATCTTCTCGACCTCGGCCGCCAGGTCGAAGGAGTCGAGTGGCACGTAGCCGAGGTCCGGCGCAGCCGGAACGTACGTAGGCGAGTAGCAGGTGACCACCTCGACTATCGCGTCCCGGTGGTGAGCTTCCTCCAGGGCCCATATGAGGGCGGCGCGCGCATAGCCCGAACCCTCCACGCCTACGACGATCCGTCTCTCCGCTCCGTCGGTCATGGGCAGTCCTTCCTGCTCACCGGACCCGCTGGGTGCCAGGCCCCGACCAGAGCATAGGACAGGTCGGGAATCCCTAGGAGAGGGCGTCCTCGACCGTGGCCATCGCCTTCTCCTCAGTGGTGTTCAGGGCGAACGCCAGCTCGGATACCAGGACGTCGAGGGCCTTGGTGTACAACATCTTCTCGCCGGCCGAGAGGCCCTTGGCCTGTTCCCGCAGGGCCAGGTTCCGGACCACCTCGGCGACCTGGTAGACGTCGCCGCTCTTCAGCTTCTCCTGATGGTTCTTGAATCGCCGCGACCAGTTGGCTGGCTCCCGGATGTCCCGCTTCTGGAGGACCTCGAAGAGGTCCTCGACGTCCTCCTTGGAGATGGGCCAGCGCATGCCCACGTCCTCGGCGTTGGCCACCGGCACCGCCAGCGTCATATCGCCATGGGCCATCCGGAGCACCAGGTACTCCGTGGTCTGGCCGGTCGGGTCCTTGCGCTTCTCCCGCTTCTCGACGACAGCGGCACCGTGGTGCGGGTAGACGACCTTGTCGCCGGGCTTGAACATCTGGGGGCCTCCGGGGCTGAAACGTGACGGGGCAGGATATCGCGTGGATGGGTGTCGATCCGCTGTGACCGGTGGCGCCCGGGCGGGGCACCGGGGAGATCAGGCGCCGACGCGTGTGCGGGCGTCGAGACTGCGTTTGAGCAGATGGTCGGGCACACCGAACTGGTTTCCGACGGCACCCGCTGCGCCCTCGTCGCCTCCATCGGCGTCGACCGAATCCTCGGGTGCCTCGAGTGCCCTGCGCTCAGCTTCGGCCCGGTCGAACTGGTACCGGCCCCAGTCGTCCTCGTGGCAGAGGTGGTCGTGGCTGACCTGTCCCATGCGGACGCCGTTGTCGAAGTCGACCCAGTAGCGGTACCAGGCGAATCCGTTGGCCACCCGGACCTTGCCCACGGTGCCCTCCGGGACGCCGGGAAGCTCCACTGTGGCGACCACCTTCTTGTAGCGCTTGATCGGAAGGGTTCGATCGATCGTCCTGGGCATGTGGGATCCTGGGCTGGGTGGGCCGTACGTGGAGGTCGAACGTTACCGGCCCGCCGACCGGCCGGTGACGACCAGGTCCACGAGGCGGGCCACGACGTCGTCGACGGGCACGTCGTGGCGTTCTCCGTCGGCCCGGGCGGTGAGCTCCACGATCGAGTTCTCGAGGCCCCGGGGGCCGATCGTCACCCGCAGTGGGATGCCGATCAGCTCGGCATCGGCGAACTTCACACCCGGTCGACCATCCCGATCGTCCAGGAGGACGTCTACGCCGGCGGCCTGGAGCTCGTCGTAGAGACGCTCGGCGCATCCCATCGACTCCTCGTGGTCCACCTTGACGACGGTTAGGACTACCTCGTACGGGGCGATGCCCATCGGCCAGACCAGGCCGTTCTCGTCGTGGTGGGTCTCCGCCACGGCCGCCATCGCCCGGCCCACCCCGATTCCGTAGGAGCCCATGGTCGGAACACGGTTCACGCCATCGGCGTCCAGGACCGTCACGCCCATGGCCTCTGAGTACCTGCGACCCAGCTTGAAGATGTGCCCGGCTTCGATGCAGCGGGCTATGCGCAACACTGCCCCGCAGGAGGCGCAGGCCTCGCCGTCCAGGATCGAGCGCAGGTCCAACCAGTGGTCGACGGCCACGTCCCGTTCGACGTCCACGCCCTCGAGGTGGACGTCGTCCTCGTTGGCTCCGGTGGTCATGCCGGAGCGGGAGCGGAGGGCCTCGTCGGCGTAGATGGTGAGATCGGTGACGCCCACGGCGCCGAGGCTGCCGGGCGATGCGCCGAGGGCGGCCCGGATCTCGTCGCCATCTGCCGGCACCACCTCGACCGCTCCCGTGGCGTCCACGAACTTCTGTTCCAGGAACGGGTGGTCGCCCCTCAACAGGATCAGGGTGAGCGCCCCGTCCACGCGGTAGACGAGCGTCTTGACCTGGTGCTCAGGCGGGTGTCCCGCCTCTGCCAGGGCGGCGATGGTGCGGATGCCGGGGGTGGCGAAGCGCTCCGGTGCGTCTCCGCTCGAGCGGTTCCCCACCTCGGGTAGGGCAGAGGTCGCCCGTTCCACGTTCGCCGAGTAGCCACAGTCGCCACAGATCGCCACGTCGTCTTCGCCGGCGGACGACTCGACCATGAACTCGATCGAGGCGCTGCCGCCCATGGCGCCGGATGAGGCCTCCACGGGTAGGGCGTCCAGGTCCAGTCGCCTGAAGATCCTCTGGTAGGCGTCGTGGTGGAGGTCGAAGGAGCGGTCCAGGCCGGCGTCGTCCAGGTCGAAGGAGTAGGAGTCCTTCATGGCGAATTCCCGTACCCGCAACAGGCCCGACTTGGGTCGCGGTTCGTCCCGGAACTTCCACTGGATCTGGTACCAGAGCTGAGGGAGGTCACGGTAGGAGTTCAGCTCGCCGGCGATCCCGGCGAAGACCTCCTCGTGGGTCATTCCGAGGGCCAGGTCGGCTCCCTTTCGATCCGTGAGGCGGAACATCTCGTCGCCCATCGACTCCCAACGACCCGAGGCCTGCCACACCGAGGCCGGGTGCATCGCCGGCAGCAGGAACTCCTGGGCGCCGATGCCGTCCATCTCCTGGCGGATCACCTCGCCGACCTTCTGGTGGACCTTCCAACCCAGGGGCAGCATCGAATAGTGTCCGGACTGCAGCTGACGCATGAAGCCGCCGCGTACCAGGAGGCGATGGCTGACCGCATCGGCCTCGGCCGGGGCGTCGCGCAGGGTTGGGATGAACAGCGATGACCAGCGCACCGTTCGGTCCTCCTCGGTGGCGGTGTGTCGACACCCTACCGATCAGGGCCGGTCAAGTCGGGTCCCGAGGTGACGGATGCCGCATCTGACCGCTTCGGCGCGATCGCGACGTCCGTGGCAGACTCCGCGCATGAGTGACATCACTACCGCTGACGTACGTGCAGAGTTGGATGCCTGGCTCGAGGAGAACTGGGATCCCGACCTCACGGTCGTCGAGTGGTGGAAGCGTCTCTACGAGGCCCGTTGGAGCGCGCCTGCCATGCCGGTGGAGGCCGGTGGCAGGGGCTATGGACGCAACCTCGCCTCAGAGGTCACGACCGGGATGGCCGAGGCGAACGTCGTCGGGCCGCCAACCGGCCTCGGCCTGATGCTGGCAGCGCCGACCATCGCCGTACACGGAACGCCTGAGCAGGTCGACCGCTACGTCCCGGAGATCCTGGACGGCACCGTCGCCTGGTGTCAGCTCTTCTCCGAGCCGGGAGCCGGCTCGGATTTGGCCGGACTGCAGGCCAAGGCGGTCCGGGACGGCGACGAGTGGATCATCACCGGCCAGAAGGTCTGGACGTCCGGCGGGCACATGGCCCAGAAGGGCATGCTCATCGCCCGGACCGACCCCGAAGCCCCGAAGCACCAGGGCATCACCTACTTCGCCATCGACATGGACCAGCCCGGGATCGAGGTCCGACCGCTGCGGGAGATGACCGGCCAGGCCCTCTTCAACGAGGTGTTCCTGGACGAGGCCAGGGTCCCGCACGACGCGGTGATCGGCGGCCTGGGCGTCGGCTGGGCGGTCGCCAACACCACGCTCACCGTGGAACGCGCCAGCCTGGGAGGCGGAGGAAAGCACCCGGTCTCGGTGCCGCCGGGCCCAACCGCCGGCCGCCTCGAGAAGCGGGTCGGGGACTTCACCGAGCGGGCCAACCGCGGCCCCGACGGGGAGGGCGGTCGGGGCATGGGCACCGAAGCCATGATCGACCTGGCCCGGGCCGCAGGCAACGCCGACGACCTGATCGTCCGACAGGAGATCGTCAAACTGCACATCCTCGGTGAGGTGAACCGCCTCAACATGCTCAGGGCCAAGTCCGGCGGGAGCAGGACCGGAGCTGAGGGGAACCTCGCCAAGCTCTCGATGAGCGAGATGGTCCGCCGCAGCCGTGACGTCGGAAACCTCATCATCGGCGCCGACGGGATGCTTGCCGCCAGCGAGAGCGCCACCGGTGGCGTCGTCCAGGAGATCACGGTGTTTAGCCCGGCGCCGGCCATCTACGGCGGCACGGACCAGGTCCAGCGCAACATCATCGGTGAGCGGGTGCTGGGCCTCCCCAAGGAGCCGGGACCGCCGAAGGGCACCCCGTTCCGGGAGTTGCTCCAGAACTAGTACGCGGTGTCGGCCCACATGGCCGACCTTCAGATGGCTAGGCGCCCCAGGTGGTCGCCGAGCGCCCTGCGTACGGCTCCGGGCTCCTCCATCATCGGAGCGTGCCCCGAGTCGGGTAGTTCCACGACCGCTGCCGAGGGCATCGCGTCCAGCAATGGCTGGGCGGCCCTGCGGGGGGTCATCCGGTCGAGGGAGCCGAGGATGAGCGTCACCGGGCAGGTCAGGGCCGTGGCGGCATCCACCGCACCCGGGTAGGTCGCGCACGCAGCCAGGTCGGGTCCGAGTACCCCCGGAGGGCACGCCTCGATGACCGCACGACTGGTGCCTGTCATGGACATTCCCGGGGTGGGGTTAAGCCCGAACTTCTGGTCCGGGCCGTGCATCCATCCGGCCATGAGGGCTGCCGCCAGCGGATCGTCGGCGTCCGCCGCGACCTGGAGGTCCGGGTGGACCGGCATGGCCGCCCCGACCCCCATAAGGACGACCGAGGCGATGCGGTCCGGCGTGGCGGCTGCCGCCTCCAGGGCGATGAAGGCGCCCATGGAATGGCCGACCAGATGGATCCGACCGCCCAGGGCTTCGGCCAGCCGGGCAGTCCATGCGGCCAGTCCCCCTATCGACGTGATCGCCGGGCCTTCGGAGTCGCCGTGGCCTGGTAGGTCCACGGCGAGGGCCCGCGTGCCGTGGTGGGCCAACCACCGGGTCTGCTGTGACCAGACCGTTCGGTCCATGCCCGCTCCGTGGAGGAGTACCACCAGCGGGGCGTCCGTGACCTCGTCACGTTCGATGGACACCGCACCGGTGGCTGTGTTGACGGTTCGGCCATCCACCTGGAGCTTCATGGCCCTGCCCCTAGCGCTGCGAGGCCCGTAGGGCCCGGGAGATGTCGTCGCAGATATCGTCCGGATCCTCCAGGCCGACCGACAGGCGGACCAACTCCTCGCCGACGCCGGCCTCGGCCAGGTCTTCGGCGCTCATCTGCTGGTGGGTTGTCGAGCCTGGGTGGATCACGAGGGTTTTGGCATCGCCCACGTTCGCCAGGTGCGAGGCGAGGTCCACCGCCTCTATGAACTTCCGACCGGCGTCGCGCCCACCGTTGACGCCGAAGCTCAGGATGGCACCGGCGCCCTTCGGGTAGAGGCGCTTCGCCAGGTCGTGGTCCGGATGGCTGGGGTGCGCCGGGTGGCTGATCCACGCGACGGCATCGTGTCCATCCAGCATGTCGATGACGCGGAGGGTGTTCTCGACGTGGCGGGCCATGCGCACCGGCAGCGTCTCGACGCCCTGCAGCAGGTAGAAGGCGTTCGCCGGGCTCATGCAGCCGCCGAAGTCGCGTAGGCCCTCGGCGCGGGCCCGCATCGACAGGGCGGCGGGACCGAACTCCTCGGTGAAGGTGATCCCGTGGTAGCCGTCGTAGGGCTCCGAGAGGGTGGGGAACTTCCCGTCGGCGGCCCAGTCGAAGCGACCGCCGTCCACGACGATCCCGCCGATCGCCACACCGTGGCCGCCCAGGAACTTGGTGACCGAGTGGATGACGATGTCGGCCCCGTGCTCGATGGGGCGGATCAGGTATGGCGTGGCGAACGTGGAGTCAACCGCGAGTGGCAGGCCGGCGGCATGGGCCACGTCAGCGACCGCCGCTATGTCCAGAACCTCGATGCCGGGATTGCCGAGCGTCTCGGCGAACACGAGGCGGGTCTCGGGCCGGATGGCTTCAGCGAAGGCCTGCGGGTCCCGGGGGTCCACGAACGTGGTCGTGATCCCGAAGCGCGGCATCGTGAGGTTCAACATGTTGTGGCTGCCGCCGTAGATGTTCCGGCTGGCCACCACGTGGTCACCGGCACCCAGGATCGTCGCCATGGCGAGGTGGAAGGCCGCCTGGCCGCTGGATGTGCAAACCCCACCGACCCCGCCCTCCAGCGATGCGATGCGTTCCTCCAGCACGGCGACCGTCGGGTTGGAGATACGGGAGTAGAGGTGGCCGCTGACCTCCAGGTTGAAGAGCCCGGAGGCGTGGTCCACGGAGTCGAATACGAACGATGTGGTCTGGTGGATGGGCACCGCACGCGAGCCGGTGACCGGATCCGGTCTCTGGCCGGCGTGCAGGGCACGGGTGTCGAAGCGGTGGCTGTCTGGTTCGGTCATGGGTACACCCCTCGGCAGGTGACAGCGGCTGCCAGTCGGTCCAGGGCCTCGTCGGAGCCTATTGCCACTATCACGTCGCCCTCGGCGAATGGGCGTCTGGTGACGTCGTCCGTGTGGAAGCGTGACGCCATGTCGCGGACGCTCAGGACCACGGCACCGGTTGACTGGCGGATCGCCAGCTCGTCGATGGTCTGGCCCACGAACCCGCATCCGTCGGGAAGTCGGATCTCGCGGAGCTTCGCTTCGAAGGTGCCGTCGTGGACCACGACGTCCACGAAGTCGGCCACGTTGGGCTGGGTTGCGAGGCTGGCCATGCGGGATCCGCCGATCTCGTACGGGTTGACGGCCCTGTCGGCACCCACCTGGAGCATCTTGGCCATCGCCTCGGGGTCGTCGGCCCGCGACACGATGAAGAGGTCCGGGTTCATCTTCCTCGACGAGAGGGTGACGTAGAGGTTGTCCACGGCGGTCCCCAGGGCGGTCACGAGGGTGGCGGCCCGCTCGATGCCTGCCCGTCGGAGGATCTCGTCACTGGTGGCGTCACCCAGCACGTGGAGTGAGTCCTGCTCGCTGAAGCGGGTGGGGTCCCGGTCCACGACGACGACCTCCTGGCCGATCGACCGGACGAACTCCGTGATGGCCCGTCCCACGCGGCCCGTGCCGCAGACAATCAGGTGCCCATCCATGGCGTCGATGGTGCGTTGCATGCGGTACCTCCGTAGTTGGCCGGTGAGCCGGCCCTCGACGATGCTCTCGATCACCGAGGTGGCGCCGTAGAGCATCGAACCGGTGCCCAGGATGATGAGCACCGAGGTGAACGCCTTCCACGTCGTGCCCGGGTCGCCGTCGGCGATCTCCCGGAAGCCGACCGTGCTGACGGTGATGATGGTCTGGTAGACGGCGTCGACCGCGCCCAGGCCGAGCATCGAGTAGCCGACCGTGCCGACGAGCAGGACGCCGACCAGGAGGGCTGCGGCTATGGCCAGGTGCCCCCAGGTGTCGGGCCGCAGGTGGTCGGGCATTCCCGCAGGGTAGGGCAAGTCCGGTCCCGGGCTATGCGTCGGTAGGGCCCCACCCACCCATGTCGTCGGGTTCAGTGCCTAGAGTACGCGGCCGTGCGCATCGGTTTCATCGGGTTGGGCAACGTCGGTGGCAAGTTGGCCGGGAGCCTGCAACGCAACGGCTTCGACCTCACTGTGCGGGACCTGGACCCGGTGGCCGCCCAACCGTTCCTCGACGCCGGCGCCTCCTGGGCCGGGTCCCCCAGGGAAATGGCCGAAGCATGCGACACGATCATCACCTGCCTGCCTTCGCCTGCCGCCTGCTCCGAGGTGATGGAGGCCGACGATGGGATCCTGGCTGGGTTGTCGGTGGGAAAGGTCTGGATGGAGATGAGCACCACCGACGAGGCCGAGGTGCGTCGCATGGGGGCGCTCGTTCAGGCCGTGGGCGCCGAACCCGTCGACTGTCCGGTGTCCGGGGGTTGCCACCGGGCTGCGACCGGCAACATCGCCATCCTGGCCGGTTGTGAGCGGTCCACCTTCGAGCGGGTGCTGCCCGTGCTCACCGCCATGGGACGACGCATCCTGCACACCGGGCCACTGGGCTCGGCATCGGTCCTGAAGGTGGTCACCAACTACCTGGCGACAGCGAACCTGGTCACGTTGAGCGAGGCGCTGGTGACGGCGGCAGCCGCCGGCATGGACCTCTCGACCACGTATGAGGCCATCCGGGTCTCGTCGGGCAACTCGTTCGTCCACGAGACCGAGAGCCAAGTGATCCTGAACGGCAGCCGGGACATCAGCTTCACCATGGACCTGGTGGTGAAGGACATCGGCCTGTTCGACGACGTGGCGACCCGCCACGGGGTGCCGCTGGAGGTGTCGCCGCTGCTTCGGCAGATCTTCGAGGACGGACAGGCGCGCTACGGGCCCCGCGAGTGGTCACCCAACATCATCCGCCGTCTCGAAGAGCCGACCGGGCTGGAGATCCGTGCGCCCGGCTTCCCGGCCGAGATGCTCGACGACGAACCCGAGGAGCCCGGCTACGAGGTGATACCGAGGCGATGAATCGACTGCCCGGGACCATGACGGCGCTGCACCTGGTGGGCAACGGCGGGCCGGAGATGCTGGTGCTACGTCACGACGTGCCGGTTCCCGTTCCCGCAGCAGACGAGGTCCTGGTTCGGGTCAGGGCCTGCGGTATGAACAACACGGACGTGAACACCCGGGTGGGCTGGTACTCCAAGTCGGTGACCGGTGCTACCGGGTCGGCTGGCCTCGGTTCGGAGGCGGGTCAGGACGGCACGTGGGGCGGTGGCGGCCTCACATTCCCCCGCATCCAGGGTGCCGACCCGTGCGGTGAGGTGGTGGCTGTCGGTGAGGCGGTGGGCCCAGGCCTGATGGGCTGTCGGGTGCTGGCCGACGGCTGGATCCGTGACGCCGTCGACCCGTCTGACCGTTCGAAGGCCGGCTACCTGGGCTCGGAGCGCGACGGCGGCTACGCCCAGTTCTGTGCAATCCCGGCCCGCAACGTCTACCCGGTCGAGAGCGACCTGACCGACGTCGAGCTGGCCTCGTTCCCCTGTTCGTGGGCCACCGCCGAGCACATGCTCACCAGGCCGGCCCTCGCCGCCGGAGAGACGGTGGTGGTGACCGGTGCGTCAGGGGGAGTCGGCTCGGCGTTGGTGCAGCTGGCCAAGCTGCGGGGCGCACGGGTAGTGGCAGTGACCAGTGCAGCGAAGTTTTCCGACGTCTCGGCCTGCGGGGCCGACGTGTGCGTGGATCGGGCATCGGCCGGCCTGGCGGACGCTGTCGTCGAGGCGGCCGGAGGCCCGGTGGACGTCCTGGCCGACGTGGTGGGCGGCGCCGACTTCGCCCCGCTCCTGGAGGTCGTTCGCCCTGGAGGCCGTTACACGACGGCGGGGGCCATCGCAGGTCCGATCGTGGACCTGGACCTCAGAACGCTGTACCTCAACGACCTGGAGTTGTACGGCTGCACGGTCTACGAGCCGGTCGTCTTCGAGGCCCTCGTCGGCTACCTGGAGCGTGGCGAGGTGCGACCGCTGGTGGCCGCGACCTGGCCGCTCTCGGAGTTCAGGGAAGCCCAGGAGGCCTTCGTGGCCAAGGCCCACACAGGTGCCATGGTCATAACGATCGACTGACCGGCGGGCCTGAGATCGGCCGGACCTCGCCGTCTGCCGGTCCCCTCGTAGGTCGGCTCAGGTGATGGGTGGCTCGTCTGCGTGGAGGGGTGCGTAAAAGTCCAGGTTCTCCCGGAGCAGGTCGAACACGGTCATGTCGGTGTCGGGAAGCTCGCCCTCGTGGACCCCGACCGGCTGGGTCCTGTCTCCCCACTTCAGGGCTATCGAACCCCATGTCACGCCACCGCCGAAGGCTGTCAGGACGATCGTGTCGCCTGGCTGTACCCGCCCGGCGTCCAGTGCGTCGCTGATGGCCATCGGGATCGAGGCCGCCGCCGTGTTGCCCAACTCGGCGATGTTCATGAACACCCGATCCTCCTCGATTCCGAGGCGTCGGGTGGCCGACTCGATGATCCTTGCATTGGCCTGGTGGGGGACCACCAGGTCCACGTCGTCGGCGGTCAGGCCTGCCAGTTCCAGGACCCGGCGTGCCGAAGCCGAGATGTTCTGCACTGCGATCTTGAATACGGCCTGACCCTCAAAGTGGAGCCGGAACGTCTCCGGGTCGTTGGTCGGCCCCGGCTCGCCCTGTGAGCCCATGGACCTGATGACCATCGTGGAGCCCTTGCCACCGTCGGCGCCGAGGTCCACGGCCAGTACACCCGCACCGTCCTCGGATGGTTCGAACACGGCGGCGCCGGCCCCGTCGCCGAACAGGATGCTGGTGCTCCGGTCGCGGTAGTCCATGGCGTAGTGGAGCTTCTCGGCACCGATGAGGAGCACCTTGTGGGCGAACCCCGCCTGGATCAACCCGGCCACGACCGAGGTTCCGTAAACGAAGCCGGAGCAGGCCGCGTTCAGGTCGAAGGCGGCCGAGCCGATAGCGCCGATCCGGTCCTGGACCATGGCGGCGGTGCTGGGACAGAGCAGTTCGGGAGTACACGTGGCGACCACGATCAGGTCCAGGTCGGAGGCCTCCATGCCCGCACACGCCAGGGCGCGTCGGGCCGCCAGTTCGGCCAGGTCCGTCGCTTCGACGTGTGAGAGTCGCCGGTTCCGGATGCCGGTCCGCTGGACGATCCACTCGTCGTCGGTGTCCATGAGGTGTTCCAGGTCGGCATTGGACAACGTCACCGGTGGCACGCAACGGCCCCATCCGGTGATCACGGCTCGTCTCGGCATCAAATACTTCCTACCACGCAGGTCCCGTCGGCCCCAGAGGTGGGAACCCCACCAGGTGAGCGTCGCTGTGCCGGGATCACCGGTGGCTGTAGGTTCGGTGGCCTTGTCCGTAGAGCAGATGTCCCTCTTCACCGCCCTGCTGGCGCTGGTGGCATTGGCCGTCACGGTCGGTCTGGTTGTCCTCGGAGCCACCGCCGGTGGCCGTCGGCGCCTCCGAGGGCTGCGGGCCGACATGATGCGCCTCGCCTTCTCGGTGGCTGCCGTGTCTACCGCAGGCAGCCTCTGGTTCTCGGAGGTGGGTGACTTCGTCCCGTGTCAGCTCTGCTGGTTCCAGCGGATCGCCATGTACCCGCTCGTCGTGGTCTTGGGCGTGGCGGTGTGGCGGGGCGACCCGGATCCCCGCTGGCGGGTGCTGCCCTTCTCGGTGGTCGGGCTCCTCGTGTCGGCCTACCACTACCAACTGCAGTTGTTCCCGGATCAGGGTTCGTCGTGCGACGTAACCGCACCCTGCACACAGCAGTGGGTGGAGGAGTTCGGGTTCGTGTCCATCCCGTTCATGGCGCTCTGCGGGTTCGCCGCGGTGACCACCCTGGTGCTGGCTGCAGGCGCAGCGGACCGTGACACGATGCCGTCGACCCGCGAGGATGCACGACCATGAGCCAGCGCCGATGACCGACGAGCAGGCCCGGGAGCCCGGAGGCAGGTCCGGACCCGGTCGCACGATCCTGATGGTGCTCGTCGGGGCCGTCGCCCTGGCCCTGGTGGCTGCTCTCACCCTCGGCGGCGGCGACCCGCCGGGCGATCCGGACGGCCTCGAGACCGGCCCGGTCGCCGTGTTCGGCGAGGGCCTGCCTGCATTCGCGGGGGCGGACGGCGATGATGCCGTTGGCCGTCTGGCGCCCGACTTCGACGCCACCACCTTCAACGGGGACACGGTGCAGGTCCGTCCGGGCGATGGCACCGGCTACGTGATCGCCTTCTTCGCCCACTGGTGCTCGCACTGCCAGGCCGAGGTCCCGAAGCTGACCGAGTGGATCGGCCGGGGCGGTGTCCCGTCAGGCGTGAAGGTCGTGGCCGTGTCCACGGCCGTCTACCTGGATCGCGGGAACCTGCCCCGGGCATGGTTCGCCGCCGAGGGATGGCCTGAGCTGGTGCTGCGCGACTCTGACGATTCGGAGGTGGCCGATGCCTACGGCCTGCAAAGCTTCCCGTACTTCGTGGTGGTGGGAACCGACGGCCGGGTGCGGGCCCGGGTGAGCGGAGGACAGCCCCTCGAAGGCTGGGAGTACCTGCTGGACCAGGCCACCCTCTCGGGGGCGGTGCCGACGGGCTCGGATTCCACCTGAACGACTCGTCACCGGCAGTAACAGCGGCTTCGGCAGGCTGGCTACGTGCGAGCCTGAGTGCGCCTGGTGTTGTGCATTTTGTGACACAGGTTGTGACACGCAAAAGCGGCCTATTTGGAGATTCGGACCCAGTCGCGGTCTCCGGTGAAGAGCAGTTCGATCTCGACACCCTGCACCGTGGCGGTGTTTCCAACGTTGAACAGTGCGTCGACGACGTTTTGCTGGGCTCGGTTGGTGCGCCAGATGTACTTGAAGTCGTGCCCATCTGGCGTGACGACTGAAAGCGTTCCCATGCCATCCGGGATAGTTGCGTCGA
>CAJWFS010000029.1 GCA_913030665.1 uncultured Acidimicrobiaceae bacterium | reverse complement strand
GGCTGGGTGGTCGACGTGTCCACTGGCGGAACCGATGTCGTCGACGCATCCACGGCCGGGGGCTGGGTGGTCGACGTGTCCGCCGGAGGAACCGACGTCGGGGAGGAGGGCGCGGCGGTCGTCGTCACGACGGTGGGTGGCGGGGCGATGGGCCTGTCATCCCCGCGCAGGACCATGAGGGCGACGAACGCGCCCGCCACCAGGACGGCGATGACGAACAGGAGCGGGGTGGGCGGTCCACCACGACGGCCCGACCGCGGGGCATCCTCCTCGAAGACCGTCCGGGGCCCGACCGCCACGACCGACGGAGCGGGTGGGAGGCGATCAGGGCGCGAGGCGCCGACGCCCAGGTCCTCGCGGGTGACGATCGGCTTGGGTCCGGTGGGGGCATCCCCGCTGCGGCGCCAGAACAGCCCACCCAGCGCCGGGGCCAACGAGCGGTCGACGCCGGCCGGACCGTGGGCGGCCAGGGCTGCAACGGCACGGAGCTCGTCGAGTACGACCGGAACCGGAACCCGCGCCCGGGCGGCCGCCTCCCCAAGGGTTGCGTCGTCGGCTCCGACGTCCGGCCGCACGACGATCAGCTCGTCCGGAACGGCATCCACGATTCGTACGCAGCGGGCCTGCGCTGTCACCAGCATCCTCACAAGCCCCGGCCCGTCGGTCGGTGACGGAGCTGGAAGGTCGGCCCGCCCGTCGCCCAGCGCAAGGACGTCGATCCGGCCACCGACGGATACCGCGGCGTGTACCGAGGAGCCACCCAGGTGCAGTGAAAGGACGGTCGGCATCGAGGGGATCAGTCGGTTCGGTAGGCGGCAGGCGTCGTCGGCGACCCTACGACCTGCGGGGACCCAGCCGCCGCCATCACCGACCCATCGCACGCCTATCGGTGAGACGGATGCACCCCGGCCGTGGCATCCTTCCGGGCGATGGACCTTCGCCAGTTGAACCACCTCATCGCCGTCGTCGAGCATCAGAGCTTCTCGGCAGCGGCGCGGGCCCTCCACACCGTGCAGTCCAACGTCTCGACGCATGTGGCCAGGCTCGAAAAAGAGCTCGGGGCCGTGCTCGTCGACCGGCACACCATGCAGCCCACGTCCGAGGGAAAGGCCGTCCTGGAACGGGCCCGCCGGATCCGAACCGAGCTCCAGGCCATCAGCGACGACATCGTCTCGATGCGCCACGAGGTGGCCGGCGAGGTCCGGATCGGCTGCATCGGAACAACCGGCCGCTGGATGGCAACACCGCTCCTGAGGCGGCTCGCGGAGCGCCACCCGGCCCTGCACCCCGTCCTCGTGGAAGCCACCACGACCTCCCTGACTCCAAGGGTGATGAACGGCGACCTGGACATGGCCATCGTGAACACGCCCGTCGTGGAGGCTGGCATGGATTGCGAACCCCTCTTCGACGAGGAGCGGATCATCGTCGTCCCCGGAGGACATCCGCTGGCGGGGCAGGGCACCATCGGCATCGAGCAGCTGGCCGAGCATCCGGTGATGCTCACGCCACGGGGCACCACTTTTCGCGACGCCCTCGACCAGGAGTTGGCGGCATCGGGTGTGCGCCTGACGGCCGCAGCCGAGGTCGACGGACTCCGGCTCCTGGCCTCGCTGGCCTACCAGGGCTACGCCCCCGCCCTGCTCCCGGCCAGCGCCGTGTCGGGCTACCCGGAGGGTGAATGGTCCCTGGTCCACGTCGAGGGGCTGGCCCGTCGATCCGTGGGACTGGTACACAACCGACGAACCACTCCATCCATGCCGTCCCGGGCCGCCCGGGACGTGGTCCTGGAGGTGATACGCGAGATAGCCCCCCACCAGCCCGGAATCCATGTCACGCTGGGCGGGTGAACGGAGTGCCTGACCTTGAACTCCGTAGCCGTACGGGCGGGTCCGTGGCCTTTGCGGTGCGTGAACTCGGGGACCGCAGGGCCGTGGTCGTCGAGATCGCCGGTGAGGACCGTGGTGCGCTGCGTCCCGCCGACGGCGAGAACCTGGCGATCGCCGCCCGTACCGCCCGCGACCAGCGCCTTCCCCTCGTCTGCTTCGTCGAGTCCAGCGGGGCCGCCATCGACGAGGGTGTGGCTGCCGTCCACGGCTGGGGCACGGCGGCACGGGAGTTCGTGGCCTGCTCCGGCGTGGTACCGACCATCTTCTGCGTCACGGGCCCGACGGTCTCGGGGCCGGCACTGCTCCTGGGCCTTGCCGACCTGGTGATCATGGTCGCAGACACCTACGCCTTCGTGAGCGGCACCCACATGGTCCGGCAGTTCACCGGTGAGGAACTCTCCAACGAGGGCCTCGGTGGTGCGACGATGCACGAGCGAACCTCCGGGGTGGCCCACTTCACGGTGGCTGACCGGGCAGAGGCCGACGACCTGATCGTCGAGCTGCTCTCGTTCCTCCCCGACCACACGGACCAGGTTCCGGTCGGTTGGCCCTGCGCCGACCCGGTGGATCGTCCGACGCCGGAGGCGGGAGACCTGGTCCCCGATACCGCCACCGGCGGCTACGACGTCCGTGACGTACTGGCCTGCGTGGTGGACGACGGCCACCTGCTCGAGCCGCGCGCCCAGTGGGCACCCAACCTGGTCACGGCGTTCGCGTCAATCGGTGGCCGTCCCGTCGGGCTGATCGCCAACCAGCCCCAGTCCGTCGCCGGCACGCTGGACATCGCCGCATCGCAGAAGGGCGCCAGGTTCGTCTCCTTCTGTGATGCCTTCAACCTGCCGCTGGTCACCTTCGTGGACACCTCGGGCTTCTATCCGGGGAAGGACCTGGAGTGGCGGGGCATGATCCGCTACGGCGCCCAGATGGCGTTCTCCTACGCCAGGGCCACCGTCCCGCGTGTCTGCCTGACCCTTCGCAAGTCGTACGGCGGCGCCTACATCGTCATGGACTCCCGCTACATGGGCAACGACATCATGCTGGCCTGGCCATCGGCGGAGATCGCCGTCATGGGGGCCAAGGGTGCCGTGGAGATCCTGCACCGGCAGGCCGACGAGTCGGAACGTGCCGATCTGGTCGCCGCCTACGAGGAACGCCTCCTGAACCCCTACATCGCCGCCGAGCGTGGCTCCGTGGACCGGGTAATCGATCCGGCCCATACCCGGTCCGAGTTGGCGGCCGCCCTGGACGTCCTGGCCGGCAAGAGGGAGCGCATCCCCCGCCGGCGCCACGACAACACACCGCTCTGACCCGAGTGCCGACAACGGCACAGGTGGGCGGATCTTTCGCTGCGAATTCGGCCTGAGCGTCCCACAGAGCGCCCGTAATTCGTATCTTTTGCAGTTCTTTCGATCCTTACGGCGGCGACAAGCCATGCGCCCGCCCGATACCTTCGTATTCACATCAGGGTTTCGGACGTCGACGAGGACCCCCGGACCCAGCGCAGTCGCCGAGCCGATCCACCGGAGCAGGCCGGCAAGCTCAGAGAGGAGGGACGGCACAGTGGCCGACAGCATCACGATCACCAACAACCGGACCGGCGAGACCATCGAGATCCCGCTCGTCGACGGCACGGTGTCGGCCAGGTCCTGGAGCTCGCTGCTCCCGGGCATCTGGTTCGACGACCCGTCCTTCAGCGCCACCTCGGGTGCGGACAGCGCCATCACCTACCTGGATGGCGAGGCCGGACTGCTGCGCTACCGCGGCTATCCGATCGAGCAACTCGCCGAGCAGACCACCTTCCTGGAGGTGGCGCACCTCCTGGTCCGCGACAAGCTCCCAACGGTTACCCAGCTGAAGGCGTGGCAGTCCGAGATCGCCGAGGCGTCCCCCATCCACGAGAACTTCCATAAGAGGATCCTGGAGGGCTTCCGGGACGACGCTCATGCCATGGGCGTCCTCGTCTCGTCCATCGCCGCCATGTCGACCTTCTGGCCGGACAGCAAGGACATCGAGAACCCGGAGCAGCGTCGCGACGAGACCACCCGCCTCATCGCCAAGATGCCGACCATGGCGGCCAGCGCCCATCGGCGCAGCGTCGGCCTGCCGTACGTCTTCCCGGACCCGGAACTCGACTACACCTCGAACTTCCTCTCAATGATGTTCAAGCTGGGCGACTCGCCATACGAGGTGGACCCGGTACTGCGTGACGCCCTCGACATGCTCTTCGTGCTGCACGCCGACCACGAGCAGAACTGCTCGACCACGACGGCCCGCGTCGTGGGCAGCGCCCATGCCGATCCGTACGTCACGGTGGCGGCCGCCGCCGGCGCCCTCTACGGGCCGCGCCACGGCGGTGCCAACGAGGCCGTCCTGCGCATGCTCGAGGAGATCGCCGAGTTCGACAACGTCGACGACTTCATCGCCGGGGTGAAGACCGGTGACCGCAAGCTCATGGGCTTCGGCCACCGGGTGTACAAGAACTACGACCCGCGGGCCCGGATCGTGAAGGACACGGCCCACCGGGTCTTCGACGTCACGGGCATGAACCCGCTACTGGACATCGCCCTGAAGCTGGAGGAGGTGGCGCTGGCGGACCCCTACTTCGTGGACCGCAAGCTCTACCCGAACATCGACTTCTACTCGGGCCTCATATACCAGTCCATGGGCTTCCCGGTGGAGATGTTCACCGTGCTGTTCACCATCGGTCGCACCCCGGGCTGGCTGGCCCACTGGGACGAGATGCTCTCGCAGGACTCCCGGATCGCCAGGCCACGCCAGCGCTACACCGGTCCGGCCGACCGGGATGTTCCCTCCATCGACGTTCGCTGAACGCCGGGAACGAGTCGCTGACCCGCTCCTCAGCCAGCGGCCACGTCCAGGGCGATCTTGCCCACGCTGGCGTTCGTCTCCATGTAGGCGTGCGCCTCGGCGACGTCGGCCAACCGGTACCGGCGATCCACCACCACCTGGAGGCTGCCGTCCTCGAAGCCCGGCACGACCCGGTCCTCGAAGGCCCTGCTGAGGGCGACCTTCTCCTCCAGCGAGCGGGCCCGCAGCGTGGTGCCGACCAGCCTTGCCCGCTTGGCCAGCAGCTTTCCCAGGCCGAAGGTGGCATTTCCGCCGCCCATCAGGCCCACCTGCATGATCGTGCCGCCGACCGCCAGGGCATCGGCGTTGCGGTCCAGGTAGTCACCACCGATCACGTCCAGCACGACGTCGGCGCCGCGCCCGCTGGTCGCCTCGGCCACCACGGACACCCAGTCCTGCGACGAGTAGTCGACCGCACGATCCGCGCCCAACTCCAGGCAACGGGCGACCTTCCCGGCCGAGGCGGTGACCACGACGGTGGCCCCGAGCATGCGGCAGAGCTGTATGGCCGCCGTGCCCACACCGGACGCCCCGGCATGCACCAGCGCCGTACCGCCCTCCTCCAGCCCGCCCTGGAGCACGAGGGCATCCCATGCCGTGATGAACACCTCCGGTAGCGCACCTGCCACCTCGAGGGGGGTTCCGACCGGCACGCGCACCGCCTGGTCGGCATGCACCACGAGGCGTTCCGCGTGGGCAGCGCCGCCCGTGATGCCCATCACAGCGTCGCCCCCGGACCACCGCGAGACGCCCTCGCCGACGGCGGACACCCTCCCGGCGAACTCCAGCCCGGGCACCTCGTGCTCCATCTGTGGCCCCGGGTACAGGCCCATGCGCTGCAGCAGGTCGGCACGGTTCAGGGCACTGGCCGCCACGTCGACCAGCACCTCGCCCGGACCGGGGACCGGCTCCGGCACGTCCATCACCCTCAGCACCTCCGGCCCGCCGTATCCGGTGATCACCGCTGCACGCATCAGCAGCTCTTCTTCAGCTCGGAATAGGCCACGCCCTTGTCCACCCGGGGTTCACCGGGCAGCCCCAGAACGCGCTCGCCGACGATGTTGCGCTGCACCTCGTCGGTTCCGCCACGGATCGACATGGACGGGGCGGTCAGGAACTCGAGGTGTCCCGGTGAATCCGAGAGCATCCCGGTGGCACCGCCGAGGTTCTTGCCCAGATAGGCACGGGCCTTGAACGCCGACACGCTGCGGAGCTTGGCCATGGACCCCTCCGGACCCGGTGCCGAACCATCGGAGAGGGCGGCGGCCCTCGCAGTGGCCATCTGGTTCACGCGGTACATGACGAACGACCGCATCGCTGCCTGGCGTTCCACCGGACCATCCAGCCGACCGGCGTCGCGCCACTCCTCCAACCAGGAGGGCAGCCCGACCTTCTCGGCGTCGCCACCTCCGAACGCCCGACCCCCGATGGTGGCCCGCTCGTGGGCCAGCGTCTCGACCGTCAGCCCCCAACCGGCCCCCAGGTCACCGATGCGGTCGGCGTCGGGAACCCGGACGTCGGATACGAACACCTCGGTGAAGTGGCGGTCACCGTTGATCTGCACCAGCGGTCGTACCTCGACGCCAGGCGCCGACATCTCCACGGCGAACATGGTCAGGCCACGGTGCTTGGCCAGCGAGGCATCGGTCCGGGCCAGGCACATGCCCCACCTGGCGTAGGCGCCACGCGAGGTCCACACCTTGGAGCCGTTCAGGATCCACTCGTCACCGTCGCGCTCGGCCCGCATGCCTGCATTGGCCAGGTCCGATCCGGCATCCGGCTCGGAGAACATCTGGCACCAGATCTCCGAGCCGTCGGCGATCGGTCGCAGCCACCGGCCCTGCTGGGCGGGGGTGCCCCGGTCCAGGAGCACCGGGCCAACGAGGTTCAGGCCCACCCCGTACGGGTACAGGTCGGCTATGGCATAGTCGCCCATGGCGGTCTCGATCAGGGCCGCTTCGGCTGCGTCGGCGTCGCGGCCACCGTGGCGCGATGGCCAGGTCGGCACCATCCACCCCCCGTCGACCAGTGACCCCAGGAAGCGTCTCCCGGCCTCAAGGTCATCGCTTCCGGCGCCCAGCACGGTGGAGGATCCGTTGGGATCACGACGATCCAGCAGGTCGTCCAGCGCAGCGCCGATCTGGTCGATGGTGAGGTCCACCGGTGCAGTCTGCCCGGTCGCTTCCCGGTCCTATGAACCCGGCGACCCTCGGCAATGATGGGACCATGAACGATCTCCTGGAATCGGCCGGCACTGTCCTGGACGACGTCGTCGCGCTGCGACGCCACCTTCACGCCGAACCGGAGCTGGGCCTCGACAACCCCCGGACGCAGGCACTCGTGCTGGAAGCCCTGGACGGGCTGCCCCTGGAGGTACGCACCGGTAACGGCCTCACGTCGGTGGTCGCCGACCTGGTCGGAGCGACCGATGGTCCCACTGTCCTGCTGAGGGCCGACACCGATGCCCTACCCATGACCGAGGACACCGGCCTCGACTTCCGCTCCACCATCGACGGCCGGGCACACGCCTGTGGGCACGACGCCCACACCGCCATGCTGGTCGGCGCCGCCAAGGTGCTGGCCGCCAGACGCCACGAGTTCCCCGGTCGCGTCCGCTTCATGTTCCAGCCGGGCGAGGAGGGCTTCGCCGGGGCCCGCCTGATGATCGCCGAGGGCGTCCTGGATGGCGTGGACCGGGCCTTCGCCCTCCACATCACCCCCAACCAGCGGGTCGGCACGGCATCCTGCCGACCCGGCCCCCTACTGGCCGGCGACACCTCCATCACCGTCACCGTCCGGGGCCGCGGCGGGCACGCCTCCTCCCCCCACCACGCCACCGACCCGATCCCGGCCACCGCTGCGATCATCACCGCCCTCCAGACGACGGTCACCCGGGAGGTGGACGTATTCGACCCGGCGGTGCTCACCATTGCCCACGTCGTGGCCGGCACGACGACCAACGTCATACCGGAGACCGCCTTCTTCGAGGGAACCATCCGTTGCATCTCAGAACGCACCCGGGCCCGCATCCGCGAGGCCGTGGCCCGGACGATCCGGGGCGTGGCGGAGGCCCACGGCTGCACCGCCGAGATCGAACTGGTCGACGGCTACCCAGTCACCCTGAACGACCACGGCGAAGCCGCCAGGTTCGCCGAGGTCTGCCGCACCACTCTCGGCGAGAAGAGCCACCGTGTGCTTCCGGCTCCGGCAATGGGCGGCGAGGACTTCTCCTACGTGCTCCAGCAGGTACCCGGGGTGATGGCGTTCCTGGGCGTCTGCCCGGCGACCGAATCCGATCCTCTGTCAGCACCGCCGCTGCACTCCAACCGCATGGTCCTGGACGAGGACGGCCTCGTCCACGGGATCGCCCTGCACACAGCCATGGCCCTTGACCGCGGGCCGATCGCGGACGGAAGCTGACGATGGCCTGGGACGTCCCGGACTTCGCCACCCTGCTGGCACTGGAGGCCCACGGCCCCGACGTGTTCGTGGGCATCAGCCCCGAGTACCCCTGGGGCCGCGTCTACGGAGGCCAGGTGGTCGCCCAGGCCCTCCGGGCCGCCCAGTCGACCGTCGACTCCGACCACCACGTCCACTCGTTGCACGCCTACTTCATCCGGGGCGGCACCAGCGACGAGCCCATCCGCTACGAGGTGGACAGGATCCGCAACGGTCGCTCCTTCGTCACCCGACGCGTCGTGGCGCGCCAGTCCGATGGCGCCATCCTGAACCTGTCGTGTTCGTTCCAGGTGCACGAGGAGCAGGCCGACGTCCAGGAATCGACCCTGCCGGCCGACGTCGGCGAGCCCGGGTCGGGCGTGGTGGAGGACTGGGACCTGCTGGGACGTCGGATCGCCCACCACTCGACCGGGCGATCCGCCATCTGGCTGCGCGTCCTGAACGACCTTGGCGACGATCCGATGATGCAGGCCTGCGCCCTGGCCTTCACCTCGGACGACATCCCCACGGACTCGGTGGGTAGCACCCATCCCAGGATCGGAGAGGTCCGCGATGAAGAGATCGGCTACGGCGATGTCTTCATCGGGGCCAGCCTGGACCACGCCATCTGGTTCCACAGGCCGCTGCCAGCCGACGAGTGGCTCCTCCACGACCACCGGTCGCACGGGCTGGCCAACGCCAGGGGCCTCAGCGTGGGCGAGGTGTTCGCCCCGTCAGGTGCTCACGTCGCCACCGTCGCCCAGGAGATCCTCATACGCGAACGGACCCGCTGATGGATTCACCAGGCGACGCACCCCGGGTCCTGGTCCACCTCTGGGGCGAGCACTTCCCCACCCCGGCGATCCGCGAACGGTTCCCCACCGTCGAGTTCATCTCGGTCCGCACCGACGGGCCGATGTCCGACGACGTGGTCGGCGAGGTCTGCATCACGCAGGCCGCCCGTACCGGGAACCTCGAGGAGGTGCTGCAACGGGGGGTCCGATGGGTCCATGTGCTGGGCCAGGGGGTCGACCACTTCCCGTTCGAGCACCTCGGTGACCGCACCCTGACGTGTGCCCGCGGGGTGAACGCCGTCCCGATCGCCGAGTGGGTGGTCGCCATGCTGCTCACCGCCGTGAAACAGCTCCCCGACCACTGGCTGTCGGAACCTCCCCGCCGCTGGGTGCTGGCAGACCTGGGATCCCTTGAGGGTGCCACGGTTGGCCTGGTGGGCCTCGGTTCGATCAACCGGGCGGTGGCCGAGCGCCTCACCCCGTTCGGCTGTCGGATGGTCGCTGTGACCCGTTCAGGGACACCCAGCCCGGTGTCGGGCGTGGAGGTGACCACCGACGTCCGGGAAGCAGTGGCCGACGCCGACCATGTGGTACTCGGCGTACCCCTCACCCCGGAGACCGAGCACATGTTCGACGACGACCTGTTCGCCGCCATGAAGCCCGGCGCCCACCTCGTGAACATCGCCCGGGGCCGCCTGGTCGACCAGGACGCCCTCCGGCGGGCGCTGGACGGTGGACGCCTGGGCATGGCGTCGCTGGACGTGTGCGAACCGGAGCCGCTGCCCGCCGGCCACTGGCTCTACTCGCACCCGGGTGTCAGGCTGAGCGCCCACGTCTCGTGGTCCGACCCCGGCGCCCTGGATCGCCTCCATGCCGCCTTCGCCGACAACCTGGACCGGTGGCTGGCCGACGAGGCGCTGATCGACGTCGTCGACCCGGCTGCCGGCTACTGATCCCCTACCGCCAGGAATTCCACCATGCCACTGTCCGACCGCTTCCGGGAGATCTCCTCACAGGTCCGCAACTGGGGTCGATGGGGGCCCGACGACCAGCTCGGCACCCTGAACCTCATCACGCCCGAGGTGGTCCTGGCCGCCCGTGACTGCATTCGCCACGGACGGACAATCCCGTTGGCCGTCGGGCTGGAACACGATGGCATCCAGGTCGGGTTCGTTCCGGGCCGGGACAACCCGACGATGACCCTGCACGCCATCAACGAGGGCATGGATCCGGACGGTGGCCCCGACTCCTTCCACACCAGCGACGACCACGTCTCGTTGGGCCTCCAGGCCGGCACCCACTGGGACGGCCTCTGCCACGTCTCCTACTCGGGGATGGTCTACAACGGCTACGACGCCTCCAGCATCACCGCGGCCGAAGGCGCCACCAGATGTGGAATCCAGCACCTCCGGAGCGTGTGTACCCGCGGGGTGCTGCTGGACGTGGCCCGGACCAGGGGAGTCGACCTGCTGGAGTGCCCCTACGCCATCACCGCCGATGACCTGGACGCTGCGGCCGAGATGGGTGGCGTGGAGGTACGGGCAGGAGACATCGTGCTGGTCCGGACCGGACGGATGTCGCTTTACCACACGGGTGGAGGCATGGCCTACTGCCTGGGCCCCAGCCAGGACGGCTCCAACGCCGGCCTGTCGCTCTCGACCGTGCCCTGGCTGCACGCCCACGACGTGGCAGCCGTCGCCAACGACACCCTGGCGTTCGAGGTCTACCCGTCGGAGGCCGACACCCTCGCCGTCCACATGCTGCACCTCGTGGACATGGGCCTCACCCAGGGCCAGAACTGGGACCTGGAGGCTCTTTCGAAGGACTGCGCAGAGGACGGCGTCTACGAGTTCTTCCTGGCGGCCACGCCCGAACCCTTCGTGGGTGGCGTGGGCAGCCCGGTCGCACCGGTCGCAATCAAGTAACCGCTGCTGGCAACTATGGTCGGAAGGCATCGGTCAGGCCGCCGCACAGTGCGCCCGACGACACACGTGAATCCGGTCACCACCCGGCGAAATCGACATATCGTCCGCCATCCTTGGAGGGACGGCCCGGACCCACCGGGACCTCCCGAAAAGGAACCGACATGGCATCCAGGAAGAACCGGGGCGGCACAAACACCTGCCAGGCGACTATCGAGGGGATCGGCATCTTCTCCGGGTTGACCAGGGACCAGCACCGTTCGCTGGCCCGTCTCATGACCTGCGTGCCGGTGAAGGCCGGAAGGGCCCTGACCACCGAGGGCCAGAGTGGTCGCGAGTTCATGATCATCGTGGAGGGCCATGCGTCGGTCCACCGCGACGGCCATCTGGTGGCGACCCTCGGCCCCGGCGAGTTCTTCGGCGAGATGAGCCTCATCGCCGGCGCTCCCCGGTCGGCGACCGTGACAGCCGAGACCGACATGCTCATCGAGACCCTGAACCGGCGTGAGTTCTCGTCGATGCTCGACGAGAACCCGTCACTGGCCCGCAAGGTGTTGGTCGGTGCGGTCAAGCGCCTCCAAGAACTGGATGCCGGCCCGGCCGACTGAGGCCCACGGAGACACCATGGGAACCCGACCTCGTCCGACCACCTCGTTGATGGCGAAGCCGGTCCGGTGATCCGGGTCCACGGCGTACTCCTGGATCGACATACCGGGTCCTCGCCTGACGACCCGATACCCGGGTTGCTGGCCCTACGGGGGGTCCTCTCCGTGGACGTCGTCGACCGCGATCGGCTGGCGTTGCTGGGCCACCGTTCCATGCACACGGCGCCGCCGCGGTGGACCGCCCTGGCATGGCTGGCAGACGGTGCGACGATCCCGGACACGCTGCTCGAACCGTTCGACGTGCTCGCCGTCTGGACGGCCGACCGGCACCTCGTGTGGGGCGGGCCCGTCGTCGATGGTCCAGCACAGGGGGTGAAGATGGTCTCCTTCGTCCGACGCCTCGACGGGCTGGACGACACCACCTTCGTCGACCGGTACCTGGCCCACGGTTCGGTCGCACGCCGGCACCACGGCATGCAGCGCTACCGCCAAAACGTCGTGACCGCGGCAGGGTCCGACGGCCCGGCTCCGGACGCTGTCTCGGAACTCTGGTTCCCATCCGAGGAGGCCTGGCGGGACGACTTCTACCTGACACCCGGCTCCCGGGATGCAGTGGCTGCAGACGTGGCCGGGTTCCTGGACCGCCGGACCACCTCGTCCACCCTGGTCACGGAACACCTGGCGGTGGGCTGACGCACCCGGCCTGAGCCGCAGCCAACGGGTCCCGGGTGCCATGCTGCACCGGTGTACCAGCCTGGAACCATTGCCGTCCTCGGGTCGGCCAACCTCGACATAGTCATTCCCGTCCCCCACCATCCGGTGACCGGCGAGACGGTCATGGGTGGAGACCACGCCCTGGTACCGGGTGGAAAGGGCGCCAACCAGGCCGTCGCCGCCGCCCGACTCGGCGCCGACGTGTCCTTCGTGGGACGCCTCGGTTCCGACGACGCCGGTGCGACCCTCCGGGAGTCGCTGGAGGCAGCGGGCGTGGACACCACGTTCCTACGCGATGACGCCGGCGCTCCGAGCGGAATCGCCTTGATCGGCGTGGACGAGGCCGGTGACAACGCAATCGTGGTCAGCCCGGGAGCCAACGGACGCGTAGGCCCGGAGGACGTCGCCGACGCGGAGGCCGTGATCCGGGATGCAACGGTGCTCCTCCTGCAACTCGAGGTGCCGATGGAGGCCGTCGCCGCTGCGGCACGGGTGGCCTCTGGAACGGTGGTCCTCAACCCGGCGCCGGCCGCTCCCCTTCCAGGCGACCTGCTCCAGCTGGTCGACGTCCTGGTTCCCAACGCCATCGAACTGGCCCAGCTGGTTGGGACCGAACCGCCCGGCGACGTGGACGAGGTGGTGGAACTGGCCCGCTCGTTGCCGGTAGCAACGGTGGTGGTGACCATGGGGGCCGCTGGAGCCCTGCTGGTCACCCCCGATGACTACCTGGTGGTCCCCGCCCCCACCATCCACCCGGTGGATACGACCGGCGCCGGCGACTCGTTCTGCGGAGCGCTGGCGGAGGCCCTGGCCAGAGGTGTGGAACTCGGGACCGCCGTGGAGAGGGCCGTCCACGCCGGAGCTGTGACCGCCACCCGACCGGGCGCCCAACCAGCCATGCCGACGACCGCCGACATCGAGGCTTCAATGTCCGGGCGAGCGGGCACACTCTGAGCATGTCAGAGCCCACGCCTGCAAGACCGCGAATGATCATCGACTGCGATCCCGGGGTGGATGACGCGATGGCGATCATCGCCGCCGCCCGGTGGGCCGACCTCGTCGGCATCACCACCGTGGCCGGCAACGTCCCGCTGGAGCACACCACCGCCAACGCCTGTCGGCTGAGGTCGATGCTGGGCCTCGACGTGGAGGTCCATGCCGGAGCCGACGGTCCGCTCGTCGGAGAGCAGGAGTTCGCCAGGCACGTCCACGGCGAGACCGGGCTGGGAGACGTGGTCCTCCCCGAACCCGATCGCGGGCCGGACTCCGAGGATGCGGTCGCGTACCTGGTCGAGACCACCCGCTCGGAGGAGGGCCTGCACCTCGTGCCTATCGGTCCGCTCACCAACGTGGCGCTGGCACTACGGGCCGATCCGGGCCTGGCCCACCGGGTGGCGTCCATCACCCTCATGGGCGGCAGCGCCCTGGGGGTCGGAAACGTCTCGGCGGCAGCCGAGTTCAACGCCTTCGCCGACCCGGAGGCGGCCGACCAGGTGTTCCGGAGCGGCGCAAAGCTGAGGATGCTGGGCCTGAACCTCACACACCAGGTCCGAATGGGAGCGATCCACGCCGCAGAGTGCCAAACCATCGGTTCGCCGGTCGGCGATGCCATGGCCGGACTGCTGGAGTTCTACACGGTGTTCCACCTGGCCGAGGAGGATGTAGCCGACGGTCCGGTGCACGACCCCTGCGCCGTGCTGGCCGTGACCCACCCGGAGCTGTTCACGCTGGAGGCCCGCTCCGTCCAGGTGGAGTTGGCCGGCGCCCACACGCGGGGCATGACCCTGGTGGACGAACGAGGACCCTGGGCCACAGCCGAGGCCAACTGCGAGGTCGCCTACGGCGTGGACGCCGATGCCGTCATCGCCCTGATCATGAAGGCGGTCCGGGAGGCCTGACGCTGCAGTAGGGCCTCAGCCCTTCGGCGTGTGGATCCCGACCCTCCAACGCCCGGGAACCTGGAGCTGGCAGAACAATTCGGTTGCTTCCATGAAGAGGCTGGCCACGGCCGCCGCATCCATGGAGTTCCCGGGTCCCGACGGCGACTCCCACACGAGGCCCCGCTTCGGATGGTCCTGGCGCAGGACCCAACCGGTCGGAGCTCCAAGGCCTGCAGCAGCGAGGCGGTCGCCTGCTCCCCGACCTGAGCCATGGTCGATGCCGATGGAGGCCGGATTCCGGGGCGACGCCGCCACCAGCGTGCCGACCGGGACCTGGGACCCTCGTGCGGAGAACCAGGAGAACAGCCCGGACACATCGGCGCGCAGCGAATCCTGAACGTCCGGCTCGATGTTCAACCACGAGCCGGGCCGACCTGCCACCTCGAGGAGCGCCTCGACCAGGTCGGCGGGGTCGTCGGCTGCCACAAGGAAGTTCTCGCTCTCGAAACTGGCCACGACCTCGACGCTACCGGCCGCCCGTATGGCCACCCGTCGTCCCGACGCAACCCCACGCGCCGGTACGTTGGCCCGATGGCCCACACGGGAGGTGACCGACCGCTGCGGATCGCCGCACTGGTGAAGCAGATACCGAAGTTCGTCGAGATGCGGCTGGGTGCCGACGGCCGCCTGGTCCGCGACGGCCTGGAACTCCACATGAACGACTACTGCCGTCGGGGCGTCCGGGCAGGCTGCGACCTGGCTGAGGCATCGGGCGGGTCGTGTACGGCCATCACACTCGGCCCCCCGTCGGCCGACACCGTGCTGCGCGAGGCAATCCTGTGTGGCTGCACGGGTGGCATCCACGTGTCCGATCCGGCCTTCGCCGGGAGCGACACCCTGGCCACGGCACGGGCCCTCGCCGTGGCGTTGGAACGCGGCGGCCCCTGGGACCTGGTGCTCTGCGGCCGCAACTCGGTCGACGCCGACACCGGCCAGGTACCCGCCCAGTTGGCTGAACTGCTGCAGCTACCCCTGCTGACCGGGGCACGCCAGCTGGAGGTGGACGGCGACACGGTCCACGCCCTGCTCGAGCACGACGACGAGTGGGTGCGGGTCGAGGTGGACCTCCCGGCCGTCGTGTCATGCGCCGAGCGGCTCTGCGACCCGTGCAAGGTCAAGGACCCGCAGGCCTGGGCCACCGTCGACCCGGACCTAATCGAGCTGCTGGACGCTGCCGAGCTGGGACCCGGCCCGTGGGGAGCGGTCGGCAGCCCTACGACGGTCGGCCGGATAAGGGTGCTGGATGTGGACCGGGCGGGCGAGCGCCTCGACGGAGCGGGGCCCGAGCAGGTGGACAGGGTTGTCGAGGTGCTCCGGGACCGGGGCGCCTTCGAAATGCACGTGGAGGGCCCTGCCGATGAGGTGGCCCGGCCGGTTGGCGACGGCGAGGGGGGCGACGTGGTGGTAATGGGCGAACCCGGACGCCACCGGGTGAACTCCGAACTCCTCGGAGCGGGAGCCGGTCTGGCGGCCGTCATCGGAGGGCGGTGCGTCATGTCCATCGACGTTGTGGATGACTGGGAGGCGCTCAGTGGGCAGGGCGTCGACAGGGTCCTGAGGCACGCCGGCACCACCGGTGCCGAGGACGTGGCCCGGATGCTCGAGGGCCGCCTGACCCGGGATCCACCGTGGGCCGTGCTGGCCCCGGGGACGGCGTGGGGACGTGAGGTGGCGGCACGCCTCGCCACCCACCTGGGGGCCGGCCTGACCGGTGACGCAATTGCGCTGGAGGCCCGGGATGGACGGCTGGTGGCCTTCAAGCCGGCGTTCGGCGGTCGGATGGTGGCCGAGATCACATGTACGTCGGCCGTCCAGATGGCGACGGTCCGCCCGGGGATCCTCCCCGGACTCCGCCCCCGACCGAACGGGCCCTTCGCCGTCGAGCACCTGGAGGCGGCACCCGGATCGCGGACGCGGATAATCGATCGTCACCGCGACGACGATCGCGACCAGCTGGCCAATGCCGACGTCGTGATCGGTGTCGGGGCGGGCGTGGACCCGGCCGACCTGCCCGAGATCGAAGCCCAGGCGGCCCTGATCGGCGCGGAGTTGTGCGCCACCCGGCGGGTCACCGACGCCGGCTGGATGCCCCGTGCCCGGCAGGTGGGAATAACCGGCCACTCCATCGCGCCACGGCTCTATCTGGCCATCGGAATCTCCGGGAAGTTCAACCACACGGTGGGCATCCGCTCCGCGGGAACGGTCGTGGGAATCAATCCCGACCCGGACTGCGAGCTGTGGTCGGCCTGCGACGTCGGAATGGTCGGCGACTGGCGCTCAGCCTTCGACCTCCTGATACCCAGGCTGGCTGAAGAGCTGGCCCGATGACGGATCCCGCTGTCAGGGACCCGGCGACGGCCGGACTCAGTCGGGGCGGTCCACCCCGGCTGCCCTGAGGGCCGCGGCGTCCACCCACTCCAGACTCAGGATGTGGGTGGCGGCCAGCAGGACCTGCGGCGCCATTCCCGCCTCGTGGGCCTCCTGCCACCTGGGGGCGCAGAGGCACCAGCGGTCCCCGGGCTTCAACCCGGCGAAGCCGGGACGAGGTGTGGACAGGTCGTTCCCGGCCCGGGCGGAGAACTCCAGGAACTCCTCGGTCATGAGGGCGCACACCGTGTGGATGCCCATGT
>CAJWFS010000028.1 GCA_913030665.1 uncultured Acidimicrobiaceae bacterium | reverse complement strand
GGGCCTTCGAGAATCCCAGGATCGAGTTCGCCTGGAACACGGCGGTGGTGGACGTAGTCGGTGAAACCAAGGTCGAGGCACTGGCGGTGCGCGACACGGTCAGCGGCGAGGAGCGGAGCCTTCCCGTGACCGGCGTCTTCATCGCCATCGGCCACAGCCCCAGTACCGACCTGTTCGTCGGCCAGTTGGACATGGACGATGCCGGATACCTGGTCACCGGGTCCGACCGGTCCACGACGAACATCGAGGGCGTCTTCGCCTGTGGCGACGTCCAGGACCACATCTACCGGCAGGCCGTCACCGCGGCCGGCTCCGGTTGCATGGCGGCAATCGACGCCGAACGGTGGTTGGAGAGCCGCGACGACTGAAAGCTGGGGCTCGACCGCCGGTGCGTGCCGCGTTCATGCCCACGAGCGGATAGAAAAGAGCCCACTGCAGTCCACTCGAGAGACGAGACCCCCCATGGCCGGTGCCATTGTCAACCTTTCCGTGACCACCTTCGACGAGGAAGTCGGCGCATCACCGGAGCCGGTGCTCGTCGACTTCTGGGCCGAATGGTGCGGTCCGTGCAAGATGATCGCACCGATACTCGAGGAAATCGCCGCTGAACAGGCCGGATCCATTCGGATCGCCAAGGTCAACGTGGACGAGGCGCCCGATCTGGCCCGTCGATTCGAGGTCATGAGCATCCCCACCCTCATCTTGTTCAACGATGGTGTCCCCGCCAAGCGGATGGTGGGCGCAAAGGGCAAGCCCCAACTCCTCGAGGAACTGGCCGAGTACCTCTAGACGACCCCAGCGGGGCGACATCGACGCACGACGGCCCGCAGCATGTCAGAACCAATCCGACCCGGCGACCACGGGACCACCGTCACGGACCTCCACCGTCGTCTCCTGGCCGTCGGCCATCCGGTGGATGCCGTCGAGGTGTCCGCCGACCACTTCGGGCCGGATACGACCAGGGCACTCCTGGCATTTCAGGCCGAACGGGGCCTGGATGAGCACGGCACGGTGGACGAGACCACCCAGGCCGCCCTCGTGGAGGCAGGGGTCCGCCTGGGGGACCGCCACCTCTACCTGCACGCTCCCATGTTCCGTGGCGACGACGTAGCCGACCTCCAGCTGCGCCTTGGCAGTCTCGGGTTCGACGCAGGTCGAATCGACGGAATCTTCGGCCCGGACACCGCTGGCGCACTCGGCGACTTCCAGCGGAACACGGGCCTGGCTGTCGACGGAATCGCCGGATCCGAGACAGTTCAGGCATTCCGCCAACTTCTAGGCCGGTCGGCCGGTCGGACCCCGGTCGCACAGGTGCGAGAGTTGGACCGCCTTCGCCAGGGCAACCCCGACCTCCGGGGTCAGCGCCTGGCTGTTGGCCAGTTCGGAAGCTCAGGCGCCCTGATATCCGCTCTCTCGCGGATCCTGCGGGCCAGCGGAGCACACGTTCTCGTCCTAGACAATCCGGATGAGGCAGCACAGGCGACCACGGCCAACGACTTCGATGCCGTCATGTACCTTGGATTGAAAATTGAGAATAGTTCCCATTCACAGACAAACTACTTCTCTACCCCCGGCTTCCTGAGCGAAGGTGGCTACAGGCTCGCCCACCACTGCGCGACCGGCCTTGACCATGCCCTGCGAAGCTCCTACGTTCCTCCGACAGAGGCTGCCGGAAGGCAGGTGCCGGTGCTACGGCAGACACGAATGCCCGCAGTCCTCTGCACCCTCGCACCGCCATCTGCCGTCGTCCTGGCGACTGCCGAGATCGCCGACGCCCTCGCCATGGCCATCACACGTTGGTTGGCAAACCCCGCCGCCGACCCGGACCAGGCACCGCCCGTCGAGGGCTGAGCCACAAAAAGGTTGGGACGGCAATCACCACCACAGACTCAGTTCAGCCGCCCAGCAGTCTGAAAAGTCGCTGGAGGTCGTCCCCGTCGGCAAATTCGACCACGATTCGACCCTTCCTGCCCCGGGTGTGAACCCGAACCGTCGTGTCAAACCGGTCGCTCAGGATCTGTTCGACCTCAAGGGATGCCGCATCCCGGGGCTTCACCTCCAGGTCATCGATCCGATCGGGATCAGGAACCGGAACGTCGCCCAAGGCCCGGACCATTTCCTCGGTCTGGCGCACTGACATTCCCTCCGCGACCACCCGCACGGCCAGTTGCTCCAGGAGTTGTCGGTCTCCCAGACCGGCCAATGCCCGAGCGTGGCCCGCACTGAGCCGACCATCCATGATCATCTGCTGGACGTCATCGGGTAGGTGGAGAAGCCGGAGGCTGTTGGCTACGGCAGGCCGACTACGGCTCACCCTCACCGCCACCTGGTGCTGGGTGAGGCCGAACTCATCCATAAGGCGATGGAATGCAGCTGCCTCATCGATGGGGTTGAGGTCGTCGCGATGCAGGTTCTCGATGATCGCCTGCTCAAGCGAGCCACGGTCCTCTGTCTCCCTCACGATGGCGGGCACCTCGGTCAGTCCCGCCCGCCGTGCGGCTCGCCAACGTCGTTCCCCGGCCACGATCTCGTAGCCTTCATCGCCCTTCCGAAGCAGGAGTGGCTGGAGCACCCCCACCTCCTGGATGGAGGCGGTCAATTCGGCCATGCTCTCGTCATCGAAGACCCGACGGGGCTGGTAACGGTTGGGCTCAATGTCGGCCACCGACACCATCTCGAAACTGGTATCAGGGATCGGCACCGTGGTGGCTGTCGACGCTACGTCTCGCGTGGATCCACTCTCGGCGTCGTCAGCCCCCGCCGTGGGTATGAGGGCCGACAGGCCCTTACCAAGGCCACTCTTCTTCATCCCAGAACCTCCTTCGCGAGTTGCCGATAGGCAATCGCTCCCCGGCATGTCGGATCGAACACCGTGATCGGCTGTCCAAAAGATGGCGCTTCCGAGAGCCTTACCGACCTCGGAATCACCTGTCTGCAAACCTTGTCACCGAAGAAGGTCCGCACCTCGTCCGCCACCTGTTCTGACAGATTCGTCCTGGCGTCGTACATGACCAGTGCGATGCTCGACACCTCGAGGTCCGGGTTCAGATTCTCCCTAACGAGATCGACGTTGCCAACCAGTTGGCCAAGTCCCTCCAGCGCGTAGTACTCGCACTGGATCGGTACAAGTACCTCGGCGGCAGCAACCAGGGCGTTGATGGTGAGGAGGCCGAGCGCCGGCGGACAGTCGATCAGGATGATGTCGTAGTCGTCAGCCACCGTCTCCAGGGCACGGTCAAGCCGGTGTTCCCGGCTGAACGCCGTCACCAACTCGATCTCAGCTCCCGCCAGGGCCAAGCTCGACGGCACCACCTCCAGGTTCGGCACCTCGGTGGCGCAGACGACCTCGCCTACCGTCGTCTGCTGGAGCATCACCTGGTAGACCGAGGACTGGAGGCCCCTGCTGGAGATCCCCAACCCGGTCGTAGCGTTGGACTGCGGGTCCAGGTCGACTATGAGGACCCGCTTGTCCAATTCGGCCATCGCCGCACCGAGGTTGATCGTGGTGGTGGTCTTTCCCACTCCGCCCTTCTGGTTCGCAACAGCGATAACACGGGCACGGCGGTTCCTGCTCAGCATCGGGAGCATCATGCTCGTGACAGCCGGCAAATGCAAGGATCCTCTACTGCTAGTCCGTCGACACCTTGGATGTTCCACGTGGAACACGACAAGGCAGGTTCCGCGGCGATCAGAACAGAGGATCCACCAACTGTTGCTTGAAACGACGGGGAAACCGCTGTGGGCAGCTACCGCTGGAACGCATTGCCCTGTATCCGGCCCCACCGTGTCGCCATCCACCGATATCAGCGATGCCGAGCTGGTCGAGCGCTTCCGGTACCCAACGATTCCATGCCCCCGAGCCATCACCCGGTGGTTCGCTGACGACCAGAACACCATCCGGAGCCAGGAGGGGAGCCGCGCACTCCGCGGTCGGCCCCGGTGCTGCGAAGGACCGGGCGGTCACCAGGCCTGCTCTACCACGGAGCTCGCCACGGGCAACCGAGACGGCGTCCACGGCGTGGACCTCGACCCGATCGGCAATGCCCAACTCGCGAACTGCCCACCGAAGGAAAGTGCACCGTCGATCACCACGATCCACCAGAACCCACCGGTTCGACGTCAGAGTGGCCAGAACCAGCCCGGGTACACCCCCGCCGGTTCCAAGGTCGACTGCGATCGTCGCGGGATCCAGGGCCACCAGAACGCCGGCGGCGACATCAGGGCCGGGAACCACCCCAGGGTCACCCAGCCCTCCAAAACGGAGGAAGCCCGCGCTGTGCGCGGGCCCTTCGGCGGCCACCAGGGGGGTCAGAAACCCCTCGGCGACCGCTGCGTCGAGGATCTCCTCGACAGGTGTGGTCACCCGGTGGTCTCAACCATGATGACCACCTGTCGATCCGTGCCGCTTCCCTCCGAGATGGTTTCCACGCCGTCGATTTCCCCAATCGTGTCGTGGATCACCTTGCGGTCCGCAGCAGCCATCGGTTCCATGGTTCGCGACCGCCCATCATCGAGCACCGCCTCTGCCTGGGACCTGGCGAAATCTGCCAGGAAGGACCGGCGCCGCTCGCGGTAGCCACCGATGTCTACAACCAGCGAACCCTCGGCCTGACCATCTGAACTCCGCTGGACCAAGGTCCGGGAGAGCTCCGTAATGGCCCGGACGGTTTCCCCGCTGTTGCCAATGGCAAGCCCCAGGTTGAGGCCGTGGGCCTCCACCGTCAGACGGTCCTCTTCAATCGTGCTCTCCACACGGGCATCCAAGCCCATCGCGTCGAGTAGACCCTGAACGAATCCTTCGGTGATTCCAGCCTGTGTCTGTAAATCCATTGCCTCGGCCTCAGCCCTCTCCCGGTCGCTTCCACGACCGCTGCCATTCGTCGACTTCGCTGACGATTCCCTTGACGCCGACTGGCGCCCATTTTCCCGGCGCCTGTCCGGCTTTCCAGTTCCCTGCCCATCGTCGCCATCTCGCCCGGCCGACGAAGCCATCTGTTCCTGCTGGCGGGCCGGCTGACGATCATTGCCACGACGACGCCTGTTTCCGTCACCCTCGTCAGCCTCGCCGGATGGACCCTGGCGAGTGTCACGGGATCCGCGACCCCCCTGCTGGTCCTGGCGTCCGCTTGACGAGCGTCCCTTGCCGCCCTTTCGATCATTCCGGCGGTTGCGATCGCGCCGCTCGACCTTCGGTCGGGGGCTGGTCGGCCTCACCCGGGCACGCAGGCGTGCCTCAGACTTCTTCAGGCCGAACATGGAGCGCGTCGGTTCCGACAGAACCTCCACCTCCAGCTCGTCTTCGGCTACGCCGAGCCGATCCAATGCACGCTCCTTGGCTTCATCGAGTGAGCTGCCTGTGGTCTCTATCCACTCCATCCTCACTTCCTCCTTTTCTTCTTGGCGCCATGCGCTCCGGCAGTACCCGGGGGAGTTGTTCGTCCCCCGCCTGCACGAGCTGCTGGCGGTCGCTTGTCGATCTTCGTGGGCTCGTCGGCAGCCTTCCCTCGTGACCGCCGACCGGCCTTCTTCTTCGCATCAGGTAGCGGCCCTTTTGACTTCTTCTTCTTCTTCGCATCAGGTAGCGGCCCTTTTGACTTCCGGCCGGACCCTGGACTCCCAGCAGATCCATCCTCATCAGATGAACTGCTTTCACGATTTTGGGAATCATTCCTATTAGCGCCGGCCATGGTCCTACCCTTGCGGGCAGCAGACGACGACGGACTCGCCGTTAACGGCTTCGTGGTGGGCTTCGGCGCCTTGCCAGCGGCGCGTCCTGCCGCAGACTCCTTGTCGCTGCTGTTGGGCTTCTCAGGCAGGACGACGACCGGTTCCGAGTCGCCATCGGGGCCGTACAGGGTCCTGGTGATATAGCCCTGCTGGGCGATCCGATAGAGGTTCGAGACCACGAAGTAGAGGACCAGGGCCGCATCCAGGTTGAACGAAATCACCGGCAGGATAAAGGGCATCACCTTCATCAGCATCTGCTGCTGTGGGTTCACCGTGGCGTCCGGGTTCCGTCCGCGTATCTGGCGCTGCTGGATCCAGGCACTGGCGAACACCAACAAGATCAGAATCAGGTATGGAAACGCCGCCAGGACGCTCTGTGACAGCGCCGCTCCCGCCGACCGGGAAAGGTCGAAGCCGAGGAACAGCATCTCGGTCTCGCCGGCCAGATCGACGAACAGTTCCGAACCGGGATCCACGTATGCGGGATAGAAGGTCTGTTGGTTCGTCGGTACCGCGGCAAGGCCCTCGGCGGCGCCCAGACGCCCGGCTACCCAGCCGATGTCAGCCCCGACGTCGGAGAGCCGTCTCGTCATGCCGCGGAGCACCTGGTACAGCACCATGAACACCGGTGCCTGGACGAACAGGGGAAGGCATCCACCCATGGGGTTGATGCCGTTGGCCTGGTAGAAGGCCATCATCTCCTTGTTCATCGCATCCCGGTCGCCCTTGTGCCGGGTCTGGATCTTCTTCATCTCCGGCTGGAGGTGCTGCATCTTGATCATCGACCGCGTTCCCTTGAGGGTCAGCGGGGTGACGACGACCATCACCACGAACGTCAGCAGGATGATTGACAGCCCGAAGCTGGGTACCAACCCGTAGAACCAGGCCAGAACGGCAGCGATCACATCGAACATCAGGCGTCACCTCGCTGGGAGAAGGGGGAATCACCGGGCACCGGATCCCAGCCATGGCCACCCCACGGGTGGCATCTGCCCAACCGTCGCAGGACCAGCCAGGAGCCATGAACGGCCCCATGTCGGTCCAATGCATCCAGGGCGTACCCGGAACAGGTGGGAACGAAGCGGCACGGGCTTGGCCGCCCGTCCACCAGAACCTGGTAACGGCGCACCAGTCCCAGCAGGATGCGGGCGAAAATGCCCAGTTCAACACGTGTTTTCATCAATTCGTCAGTTCCTGGAGAGTTCATCTATCGCATCCGCCAAGTACTGCCTGAGTTCGTCGAATGACGCTTCTGAGGCTCCTGGGCTGACCCGGACCAAGTAGTCCCCGGCGGGAAGAGTGGGGGCAGAACGGTCGATGTCGACGAGGATCGCCCTGAGCCGACGACGCAGACGATTCCGGACCACCGCCGAACCAACCGGTCGGGGGATCGCGTAGGCGACACGTGCTCCGGCACCGGCCGAACATGCGGCCCGAAAGCCGACCCGCAGCGGTCCGCGCCGGACGGAACGTCCGTCACGACGTAGCGCATGGAAGTCGTGTCGTCGACTGAGACGGGATATCAAGCCGACAGTCGGGTTCGACCCTTCCTTCGCCTGGCGCTGATGATGGCGCGACCCGCCCGGGTGCGCATGCGCTTCCGGAAGCCGTGCTTGCGGGCTCGACGCCGGGTATTGGGCTGATACGTACGCTTCATGGATCGTCTCCTACTGGCACGGTGGGCGTCATCAGGAGGGGGAGCACCCGGGTGCCTTCGATTTTCGTTCGTCACGGATCTGGAACGTCCGCACGTCGACCCCTTGGACGACGGAACCGACCTGGAGGCCGGCCGGAGCGGACCACCCAGGAATGGGCGATCCGGAATCCGGACCTCAGGCTACGGGGCACTCCGGGTACGCGCCAACCACCAAATCCCTCAAGCCTGTTGCACCGGCCCACGGCGACACTGCCCCGCCTGATGGATTCTCCAGGTTGTCCACAGTATCCACAGGGTCGACCGGAGCACCATGCCCTCCAGTAACTACGAAAGGTCCGCGCTGACCGCGCCAACCGTGACTGCGTCGATTACGCGAACACCAGCCTGAGCAGGTACGACATGCCAGTCCAGCCCGTCGGGTGCGTGGTCATCCACAGGCTGCTACGTTGCCCCGCCCACACAGAGGGCGGAGTGGTCGTCAGACCACCGTTTTTCGCCTTCAACACTCTTTCCACAGAAAACTTCGCATCTGTGGACAACTCGAACGGAGGTTGACGATGACGGACGCAACAGTGTTGTGGGAGGCCTGTGCTGCCGCCATCCAGGCTCAGGTATCCGACGTCGTATGGCAGATGACGTTCAACAGTGCCCAGCCGGTGACCGCCGATGCCGAGACCCTGACCGTTTCGGTACCCAGCAACATCCTGCGGGACAGGATCGAGGGCCGGTACCGCGCAATGGTCGACGAAGCGGTAGCCGAGATCAGCGACGACCAGTTGAGCCTTCAGATCGTGATCCGTGAAGAGGTCGACGACGAGCCTCTCCTCAGGATCGTGGCTCCCACGCAAACCAGGGAACCACCGGCCGTATCCACACTCGTGTCCGCACCAACTCAAACCCCGGTGGCCTCCACCCGCCCAACGACCACGTCAAGCGAGGTTCCGTTCGTAGGACGGCTCACATTCGAGGACTTCATCATCGGCTCGTCCAATCGATTCGCACACGCCGCCACCCAGGCCGTCGCCGAGACCCCGGGTCGCTCCTACAACCCGCTGTTCATCTACGGGGACGCCGGTCTGGGCAAGACCCACCTCCTCCAGGCCGTCGGTAATTACGTGACTGCGCACTACCCGACCTACCGAGTGCAGTACGTGTCCAGCGAGACGTTCATGAACCGCTTCGTGGAAGCCATCCGCAACAAGCAACTTCAGGAATTCAAGGACAGGTACCGGAAGAACGACGTCCTGCTAGTCGACGACATCCAGTTCATGGAGGGCAAGGAAGGCCTGCAGGAGGAATTCTTCCATACCTTCAACTCAATCCAGCAGGACGGTGGTCAGATCGTCCTAACGAGTGATCGATCACCTGACTCGATCTCCACGCTCGAAGATCGTCTGCGTAGTCGATTCAAGATGGGCCTCGTCACCCACATCCAACCCCCAGACGTGGAGACCCGTCTGGCAATCCTCAGCAAGAAGGCAGAGCAGACGCCGAGCGGCATCCAGGTACCGGACGACGTGCTGCTCTTCATCGCCGAGAGCATCACCGACAACATCAGGGAACTGGAGGGTGCCCTCACCAGGGTCACCGCCTACTCCAGCCTCAACCATGAGCCCTGTACCAGGGCACTGGCCATAAGCATCCTGAGCGACCTGATCTCCAGCACGTCACCGTTGATCATCACACCAGACCTGATCCTGGCCAGGACCACTGACATCTACGGGTTCTCCCGTGAGGAACTCACCGGTCCAAGCCGTCGGCGACCGCTGGTGACAGCCCGACAGGTGTCCATGTACGTGTTCCGCGAGTTGACCGACCTGAGCTATCCCGTAATCGGAAGGGAGTTCGGCGGCCGGGACCATACGACGGTCATCCATGCGGTGGACAAAATCCGTAAGTTGATGCCGGAACGCCGAGACATCTACGACCAGGTTTCCGCCCTGATCTCGTCCATTCGATCCAGGACCTGACCTGATGCCGGTGTACAACACTGTGGACTTCCGGTGGATGGACGCTTCCCCATACACAGGACGTTCTCCGAAATGCCCCGGGGTGTGGACCACTGTGGACCACCAGGTACCTAGCATCATCCCCCTGACCTGCACGGATGGGTGATACTCCACAATCCACAGCACCTATTACCACTGTTACCTGATCTGAATCCTGACAATGTTGAAAGAGACCAGCCTGTGAAGTTTCGATGCGAACGAGATGTACTCGACCGGGCGTTCTCGATAGCCAGGCGCGCCGTGTCCGGACGCGGTGGCAGCCTTCCGGTTCTGTCCGGTCTCCACCTGCAACTCGTCGGTGACAAGCTCACGGTCACCGGCAGTGACTTGGACCTGACCATTCGGGTGGAAGCCACGGTCGGTGGTGGTGGCGACGGATCCGTCGTGTTGTCGGCCCAATTGGGATCCGACATCGTGCGTGCAATGGACAGTGGTCAGATCGAGTTTTCGGTCGGCGACGACGGAGCGAGCCTTGTAGCCGGGCGCTCTGACTTCAGTCTCCGGGTCATGTCCGCCGACGAGTACCCGAGGTTCGAAGAGCCCGGGGGTGATTCGGTGACCCTCGACGCACTCGTGGTCGCTGCCGCCCTGGACCAGGTGGTGAAGGCGGCAAGCGTTGACGACGCCAGGCCGATCCTGACCGGGGTTCTGATGGCGGCAGAGGAAGACGGCCTCCGTTTCGTGGCCACCGATTCATATCGGCTAGCGGTAAGCGACCTTCCCGGAACCTCCATTCTGGCACGGGATCAGACTGTGCTGGTTCCATCCCGGGCCCTCGACGCCGTGGCACGGGTTCTCGGAGACGCCTCTGATCTCACGATCCTCCTGGGTGAGCGTGATGCGTCATTCGTGATCGACGACGTCCAGATCGTCACCCGTCTTATCGAGGGGGAGTTCCCGAACTACCGGGGCCTCATACCGGTCGACCACCCGAATTCGCTGATGGTGGATCGCCTGGCGTTGCTGGATGCCGTCAGACGAGTGGGAATCCTGGCCAGGGACTCCACCCCGGTGAGGCTGGCGATGTCGTCCGAGGGACTGGAGTTGGTGGCGATAACCCAGGACGTCGGACAGGCCAGGGAGACGCTGGATGCGGACTACACCGGGTCAGACCTGACCGTCGCCTTCAATCCCGAGTACCTGGTGGACGGCCTGGAGGCCAGTCCCGGTGATGAAGTCCGGTTGGAGACCATTGACTCGCTGAAGCCGGCGATCCTGCGCAGCACGGGAGACGACCAGTTCCTCTACCTTCTCATGCCCGTACGGGTCTCCTGACGGTCTCGTCCGGTCCGGACGTTCCTGGATCGGAAGCCCTGTCGTGAGCGTCGATCGGCTCTGGCTGACCGATTTTCGCAACCACGCGTCCGTGGACGTGGCCCTGGATCCCGGTGTGACCCTCGTGGTCGGGTCCAACGGACAGGGAAAGACCAACCTGATCGAGGCGATCGCCTGGCTCGCACGGGGATCCTCGTTCCGTGGGTCACCGAACGAGGCGCTGATCAGGTATGGCGCCGACCAAGCTGTCGTGCGGGCAGAGGTGACCGAGGGAGAGAGGACGATCCTGCTGGAGGCGGAGATCACCTCGGCCGGACGCAACCGCATCCTCGTGAACTCGAATCGGGTCCACCGGATGAGGGACCTGCTGGGTCACTTCAGGACGACGGTCTTCGGGCCGGAGGACCTCGGTGTGGTCAAAGGGGGTCCCGATGGTAGGCGGAGGTGGTTGGACGACCTGCTGGCGGACGTGCACCCTCGCAACCACATGCTGAGCACCGACCTCGACCGGATCCTGCGACAACGCAATGCGCTCTTGAAGCAGGCTCGGGGGCGGCTGACCGATGACGTGGCCATGACCCTGGACGTTTGGGACGCCAAACTGGGCGAGGTGGGCGGGAACCTGGCCGCAGCCAGGCGGGAAATCCTCGGAGCACTCGAGCCCCTGGTGGGCGACTTCCTCGAGGGCGTGAGTGGGGGAACGTCGAGGATCTCCATGGCCTATAGCGACCAGTGGTCCGCCGAGGGGTTGGTGGAGTCACTGAGGTGTGCTCGCGGCGATGATGTACGACGTGGGATAAGCACCGTCGGACCGCACCGTGACGATGTGATGATCCATGTCGACGGCCTTCCGACCCGCACGCACTCGTCGCAGGGAGAACAGCGGTCGGTGGCCCTGGCGATGCGCCTCGCCGGCCACCGCCTGGTCGTGAACCGGACCGGGACCGACCCGGTGGTCCTGCTCGACGACGTGTTCTCAGAGTTGGACGACGACAGGGTTCGTGCTCTGGTCGAACTCCTACCGGCCACACAGTCGGTCATCACCACGGCGGGGACCGTCCCGGACGGTGTGGAGGCGGGAACGATCCTGCGGCTCACGGGCGGGGTGTTCTCTTGAGACGGGTGGGCTGTCGGACGGGCCGGCAGGGGCTGGATCGCCCACTTCCGGATGATGCCTGAGGATCGGGGGCCCACGCCCATCCGTAGGAGCCTGGAACGACTCCTGGCCGGAATGGGATCACCGGAGATCGACTCGATGGCGACCCTCCTGGACAGGTGGCCCGAGGTGGTGGGGGAGAGCCTGGCCGCCAGGATCAAGGCCGTCGCGGTGCGGGGATCAGAACTCCTGGTGAGCGTCGACGACCCGGCCTGGGCCAGTCAGATCTCCTGGCTGGAGACCCAGTTGCTGGAACGCATCGACGGCATTATCGGTTCCGGACGGATAACCGCCGTACGGGTACGGGTGGAGCCCGGACGGGGGGCCTGACCGGCTTTTCGGGCGCCCTGTCACGGGGTACCAGCAGACCATCCGCGGCGGCCTTGGATCCGAGGTCCGGAGGGCCTCTGCTGGTAGGCTATTCAGGTCGTGAACTGGCCCTCTGACCTGCGGTTTTGTGTCTATCTGATGCAATTATCGGCTTCTTCGATCCCCTGCACCACGACACCTCCGGAGGGGGCACCATGACGAGCCCCGAGACCACCTACAGCGCAGCGGACATCACGGTCCTGGAAGGACTGGAGGCGGTCCGCAAACGGCCCGGCATGTACATCGGTTCGACCGGCCCGACCGGTCTCCACCACCTGGTCTGGGAGGTGGTGGACAACTCGGTCGATGAAGCCATGGGCGGTCACTGCACGACCATCGACGTGGTCCTGCTGGAAGGCGACTGCTGTCAGGTGTCGGACGACGGGCGGGGAATTCCGGTCGAACGCCACCACCAGTTCACTGACCTCTCCGCCGCCGAGGTCGTCCTCACGATCCTGCACGCCGGCGGCAAGTTCGGGGGTGAGGGCTACAAGGTCTCAGGTGGCCTGCACGGGGTCGGCATCTCCGTGGTGAACGCCCTTTCCAGTCGGATCGAGGTCGAGATCGACCGGGACGGTCGCCGCCACTACATGGACTTCGTGGACGGTGGGCGCCTCGAGACGCGTCTCTCGGACGTCGGCCCCGCGCCTGACGACCGTACGGGTACCACGGTCCGCTTCTGGCCGGACGGCACGGTCTTCGAGGAGACCCGCTTCAGGTTCCAGACGCTGGCGGAACGCTTCCAGATGATGGCCTTCCTCAACCGTGGTCTGGAGATTCGTCTCAGCGACGACCGTGAGGGCGAGCGCCACGAGGACATCAACTATTGCTACGAGGGTGGCATCCGCGATTTCGTGGCCCATGTCAACGCCTCCAAGGAATCACTTTTCGCCGAGGTGGGCCACATCGAGGGCAAGGAGGAAGGCCAGGAGGTGGAGGTCGCCTTCCAGTGGAACACCGGCTTCAACAGCGATGGCCTCCATTCCTTCGCCAACGGGATCAACACCCTTCAGGGAGGCATGCACGAGGAGGGCTTCCGTAGCGCCCTCACCTCGGTGGTGAACCGCTACGCCCGCAAGCGCGGCCTGTTGAAGGAGAACGACGACAACCTCCAGGGAGAGGACATCCGCGAGGGCCTGACGGCGATCATCAGCGTGAGGTTGGTGGACCCGCAGTTCGAGGGCCAGACGAAGTCCAAGTTGGGCAATGTCGAGACCCGCTCGCTGGTGCAGCGAACCACCAACGAGAAGCTCGCCGAATGGCTCGAGGAACACCCGTCGGAGGGCAGGAGCATCCTCCAGAAGGCGGTCAACGCCCAGCGCGCCAGGGTGGCCGCCCAAGACGCACGCAAGTCGGCGAGGCGCAAGTCCGCCCTGGACGGCGCCGGAATGCCGGACAAGTTGAAGGACTGTGCCTCGAGGGACCCGCGTGAGTCGGAACTGTTCATAGTCGAGGGGGATTCCGCCGGCGGATCGGCCGTCCAGGCGAGGGACCCACGGACCATGGCGATCCTCCCGATCCGGGGAAAGATCCTCAACGTGGAGCGGGCCCGGGCGGACCGGATGCTCAAGAACACCGAGATCCAGACTCTCATCCAGGCGATCGGTGGCGGCTTCGGAGACGACTTCGATGTCGAGAAGATCCGCTACCACAAGGTGATCCTCCTCTGTGACGCAGACGTGGATGGCAGCCACATCCGGACCCTGTTGCTGACCTTCTTCTTCCGGCAGATGAGGCCGCTGGTTGAGATGGGGCACGTCTACATCGCCCAGCCGCCCCTTTACTCGACCATCGTCGGGCGCGAGAAGGTCTACCTGAAGGACGACCACGCCAAGAGGGCCTTCCTGGCCGAGCATCCGAACCACAAGAAGGAGTTCCAGCGCCTGAAGGGCCTCGGCGAGATGGACTTCGGCGAGTTGAAGGAGACCACCATGGATCCGTCGCGACGGAGCCTGCTCCAGGTCTCGGTCGAGATGATGGCCATTGCCGACGAGGTGTTCTCCACCCTGATGGGCGAGGACGTGGAGAGCCGCAAGCGGTTTATTCAGACGAACGCACACGACGTGCGGTTCCTGGACATCTGATGGGAGACGTCGTAGAGCCGCCGGTGGACGACGTGGCCTCGACCCTGGGATCCATCCAGCCGATCGAGATCCAGGAGGAGATGGAGCAGTCGTTCCTCGACTACGCCATGTCGGTGATCGTGTCGCGGGCACTTCCGGACGCCCGGGATGGCCTCAAGCCGGTCCACAGGCGAATCCTCTGGGGCATGTACGACCTGGGGGCCCGACCGGATCGACCCACCATGAAGTGCGCCAGGGTGACCGGCGAGGTCATGGGCAAGTACCACCCCCACGGCGACCAGGCGATCTACGACGCGCTGGTCAGGATGGCCCAGTCCTTCAGCCTGCGGCACCCAGTGGTCCACCCGAAGGGGAACTTCGGCTACTCACCTGACGATTCCGCCGCCGCCGCCCGATACACGGAGTGCCGCCTCGACCCGATCGCCCTCCACCTCCTCGCCGGGATAGACGAGGACACGGTCGACTTCACGGAGAACTACTCCGGCGAGTTCATCGAGCCCAGGGTGCTGCCGGCCAGGTTCCCGAACCTGCTCGTGAACGGCAGCCAGGGCATCGCAGTGGGTATGGCGACCAACATCCCCACCCACAACCTGGGCGAGGTCATCGACGCCACGATCCACCTCATTGACCATCCGGATGCCACGCCGGACGACCTGATGCAGCACCTGCCGGGTCCCGACTTTCCCACGGGGGCGCTCATCCTCGGGCGGTCAGGCATCCGCGAGGCCTATCGGACCGGCCGGGGCCAGGTTCGCATGCGGGCTCTAACCGACATCGAGGAGGGCCCCAGGTCCAGCCGCATCGTCGTGACCGAGTTGCCGTACCAGGCCAGCCCGAACCTGATCATGTCCAAGATCCGCGACCTGGTGGACGCCAGGGAGATCGATGGCATCGCCGACGTGAACGACGAGTCGGCCCAGGGCCGCACCCGGATCGTCATCACGCTCAAGCGGGACGCCCCGGCACTGGTGATCATCAACAACCTCTTCAAGCGCACGCCGCTGCAGACGACGTTCTCGGTCAACACGGTCGCCCTCGTCGACGGTGTTCCACGGACCCTGAACCTGCGTGACCTCCTGGTGGCCTACGTGGATCACCAGGAGGAGGTGGTCCGGAGACGGAGCGAGTTCCGACTGGGACGGGCTCGTGATGAGGCGCACATAACTCTCGGCCTGCTGAAGGCACTCGAGCGCATCGACGACGTCATTTCGTTGATCCGTGGTTCCGAGGACAGGGCCACGGCGCGCGAGGGCCTGATGGGCGATGGATTCGAGTTCAGCGAGGTCCAGGCCAACCACATCCTGGACATGCAACTCGTGCGACTCACCCGGCTGGGGCGCAGCAACCTCGAGGAACGCCTGGTCGAGCTGAGGAAGACGATCGTCGAGCTGGAGGCCATCCTGGATGACCAGGACCAGCTCAGGGCGGTCATAAAGGACGAGCTGACAGCCGTTCGCGACAAGCACGCCACCCCACGGCGCAGCCTGATGGTCCACGATCCGGGTGAGCTGGACATCGAGGACCTGATCGACGATGAAGAGCTGGTCTTCGCCATGAGTGCTTCGGGCTATGTGAAGACCATGTCCACCTCCGAGTTCCGTACCCAGGGTCGTGGCGGCAAGGGCGTCACCGGGGCGAAGCTGAAGGACGAGGATGTGGTCGCCCACCTGATCTACACCACGGCGCACGCCTACCTGCTGTTCTTCTCCACCCGGGGGAGGGTGTACCGGCTGAAGGCCCACGAGATTCCGATGGCCGGTCGTACGGCTCGCGGAACTCCGGTAGTGAACCTCCTGCCGCTACAGCCGGACGAACGGATCCAGGCGATCATCGACACCCGCGACTACGAGTCGAACCGGTTCTTGTTCTTCGCCACGCGGTCCGGGCGGGTCAAGAAGACCCGTTTCACGGCCTACGACTCATCGTTGAAGGCAGGCCTCATAGCGGTGCGCCTGAACGACGGCGACGAGCTGGTGGCGGTCGTACCGACGAGCGGCGAGGACGACATCTTTCTGGTCTCCAGCTCGGGTCAGACGTTGCGAATCTCCGAGTCCGACGTGCGGGCCATGGGTCGTGACGCAGCCGGGGTGAGGGGCATGAAGTTCCGGGGCAACGACGAGCTGGTGTCGTGCTGCGTGGGCAGGCCGGACACCACGATCATGCACCTGACCACGGAGGGCTATGGCAAGCGGACCGGGCTGGACGAGTTCACCAGGAAGGGCCGGGCCGGAATGGGTGTTCGGGGCATCAGGACCACGACCGAGAGGGGCTCGGTGGCCGGGGCCCTGATCGTCGGCGAGACCGACGAGTTGTTCGCCGTGACGACAGCCGGGATGATCATCCGCATGCCGGCATCGGACATCTCGCTACAGGGCCGGGATGCGACGGGCGTCCGGGTGATGTCACCCGGAGCGGGCCAGCAGGTTGCAGCCGTCTCACCAGCGCCTGCCGAGAACTTCGACGACGATCCGGTCGAAGGCGAAGAAGCCGTGGAAATCGCCGGGGACGCACCGGCCGACTGATCTGGTCCGACTCCTTCGGACCCACCGCCTCCCCGCGACGCAACCGACCTCCGGATCCTCCGGGAAGGGAATCGGTGGAACTGTGGGTAATGACGACCGGGGCCAACTGCTGCCGATGGTTGCGCTGCTGGTGGTCATGGCGCTGGGGCTCGCCGTCCTGATCGTGGAGACGGCACGGCTGGTCGG
>CAJWFS010000027.1 GCA_913030665.1 uncultured Acidimicrobiaceae bacterium | reverse complement strand
CTGTGGAGGAGTTCACCGAGGCCGACGACCTGCCCATCTCGCTGGACGGCTGACGCTCGCCCTTCCCGGGCCTCCCGACGGCCCCGGCACCGGTCCCCTCCCCGGTGCCGGGGCCGTAGCCTTCGTGGCGTGAAGCGGTCCTACGCTGTGCGCACCTACGGGTGCCAGATGAACGAGCATGACAGCGAGCGCATCGCCGGCCTGCTCGAGGCCGACGGGATGGTGCCGGCCGCATCCGAGGCCGAGGCCGACGTGATCGTCCTCAACACCTGCTGCATACGCGAGAACGCCGATAACAGGCTCTACGGGGCCTTGGGCAACCTGAAGGCCCTGAAGGAGGTCCGTCCGGACCTCCAGGTGGCGGTTGCCGGCTGCCTCGCACAGAAGGACCGGGAGCGGATCCAGGCACGGGCCGGACACGTTGACGTGGTCTTCGGGACCCACAACGTGCATCGGGCCGCCGAGCTCCTGGCCGAGGCAAGGGAGCACGGCCCGGTCATGGAGATCCTGGAGGAGACGGTGCGCAGCGACGCCGACGCCTTCCCATCCGTCCTGCCCGCCCAGAGGGACTCCGACCACAAGGCCTGGGTGACCATCCAGATCGGCTGCGACAACAGCTGTGCGTTCTGCATCGTGCCGGCGGTGCGCGGCCCGGAGATGAGCCGACCGTTCGGCCAGATGGTGGCCGAGGTGGAGTCCCTGGCCGCGGCGGGCGTCACCGAGGTGACCCTCCTGGGCCAGAACGTGAACTCGTACGGTCGTGACCTGACGCTGCGCCTCCGGTCGGAGGTGGAGCTTCCTACGGACGCCTATGAGGTGGGTGCCGACTGGGTCGGGCAGGCCGGTCGACGGGTACGCCCGCTGTTCGCCGACCTGCTGGTGGCGACCGGTGCGGTCGACGGCATCCGCCGGGTCCGCTTCACCAGCCCGCATCCCAAGGACCTGCGGTTGGAGACCATCTCGGCGATGTCGGACACCCCGGAGGTGTGCGAGCACCTCCACCTTCCCCTCCAGTCGGGCAGCGACCGGGTGCTCGCCGCCATGCACCGTGGTTACACCGCCGAGCGCTACCTGGAACGCCTGGCGGCGGCACGGGCCGGCATCGATGACCTCGCCGTCACCACCGACCTGATCGTGGGGTTCCCGGGTGAGACCGAGGCCGACTTCGACGAGACGCTCGAGGTCGTCGCCGAAGCGGCCTACGACTCGGCCTACTGCTTCGTGTTCTCCCCGCGGGAGGGCACCGAGGCGGCCACCATGGCCGACCAGTTCGTGGACCACGCTGTCTGCGTGGACCGCTTCGAGCGGCTCCAGGAGGTCCTGAAGCGCTCTGCGCGCATCACGCATGAGGCGAGGGTGGGCCGGATCGAGGAGATCGTGGTCGAAGGACCGGCCAAGCGGGAACCCGACCAGGTGACCGGGCGGACCCGCCAGAACAAGCTGGTGCACCTGGCGGCCGCCGAGGACCTGCGGGTCGGTGCCTACGCCGACGTGAGGATCGTCACAGCCGCAACCCACTACCTCCTCGGAGAGCTGGTGGAGGTCACGGCGGCGGCTCGGCACAGACGTCGTATACCCGTCGCATCGGCCTGACCCTGATGAGCCCCAATGGGCACCTGGTGATCGTCGGCGCCACCGCCTCCGGCAAGTCGGCGATCGCTCTCGAGGTCGCCCGTCGAAGGCCCGGCGTCGAGCTGGTCTCGATGGACTCCATGGCCCTCTACCGGGGCATGGACATCGGTACGGCGGCTCCGACCGCAGCGGATCGTGCCGAGGTCCCGCACCACCTCCTGGACCTGGTCGACCCGACCAAGGACTTCACCGTGTCCGATTTCCAGGTGGCGGCCCGTGAGGCTCTGGTCGGGATGGCGGATCGTGGGTCCAGGGCCGTCCTCGTGGGGGGCACCGGTCTCCACGTCCGGGCGGTGGTCGACGACCTTGAGATCCCCGGTCGCTACGACGAGGTTCGTGCCGCACTCGAGGCCGATGACGACACCTCCGGTCTGTACGCCCGGTTGGTGGCGCTGGACCCCGTTGCCGCCGGCAGGATGGAGGCCACGAATCGCCGGCGGGTGGTCCGCGCCCTTGAGGTGACCCTCGGTTCGGGACGGCCCTTCTCCTCCTTCGGACCCGGTCTGGAGGCCTACCCGGCGACACCGTTCACCCAGGTCGGCCTCCGCGTGGACCGTGACGTCATGGACCGTCGAATCGCGGAGCGTTACCAACGCCAGCTTGACGATGGGTTCCTGGACGAGGTCCGGGCCCTGGAAGGGTTGGTCGGAGGGCTGTCACGCTCTGCGGCCCAGGCGCTCGGCTACAAGGAACTGCTGGCGCACCTCCGGGGCGACCGCACCCTCGAGGACGCCGTCTCCGATGCCGTGGTGGCCACCCAGCGGTTCGCTCGGCGCCAGGAACGCTGGTTCCGTCGGGATCCCAGGATCGAGTGGTTCGATGTGGCCGACGACCCGCTGGAGGCGCTGAACGAGGTGCTCGAGAGGTTCGACCGCTGCGGGGCGCCCGGATGACCGGGCACGCACGGTGTGAACGGATCGTGGCTGGGGTCCGGTGGTGGGCGAGACTGTCGCCGTGGACCTGACAAGACACCACGGCCTCGGCAACGACTTCCTGATCACGTTCGCCGAGGACGTCCCAGATGATGGCGCCGACCTGGCGCGCCGCCTGTGCGATCGGGTGGACGGGATCGGCGCTGATGGCCTCGTGTTCGGCACGCCGGTCGGCACAGCGGCCTCCCGTGCGGATGCGGAGTCCTGGGCATTCACGCTCTTCAACAGCGACGGCAGTTCAGCCGAGGTGAGCGGCAACGGCCTGGGATGCTTCGGTCAGGCGCTGCTTCGTAGGCAGGCCGTCGGGAGCAAGGGCCTGGAGGTCGTGGTCGAGACGCCTGCTGGGGACCGCCGGATCACCATGGATGGCTCGAGCACGGACCTGGAGGTGAAGGTCGAGGTGGAGATGGGCGCCGCCACACCAGGTCCCTCGATCGAGGGCATCCAGATCGACCTGGGTGGCGTCCATGTCCGGGCTGTCCACAGCATCGACTTCGGCAACCCCCACCTGGTGCTCCTGGTCGACGACCCCGACGAGGTGGACCTGGCAGTCGCCGGTCCTGCGACCGAATCCTTCTTCGCCCCGACCGGCTGCAACGTCCACCTGGTGTCCGTGGTCGACCGGTCCACGGTCCGGATGCGCACGTGGGAGCGCGGAGCCGGCCTGACGATGGCGTGCGGTTCGGGTGCCTGCGCGGCGGCACACGTCCTCCACGCTTGCGACCTGGTGGGTGGCGTGGTGGAGGTTCGGATGCCCGGTGGGGCGGCGACGGTCACGGTCGGGGACACGGTGCGACTCGCCGGAACGGCGACCTTCGTGGATTCCCACAAGGTGGACCCCGGCGCCGACCATGTGGAAACTTCTGGCAGCGGGGCGCGTGGCAGTGGGTGAGCCGACCGATCTGGACGAGGTGGCGGACCTGGACTCGGATTTGAGCCAGACCTCGGACCCGGAGTCGGGCCACGACCAGGACCAGGAATCGCACCGCAGGGCCTTCGGTGAGTTCGGTGGCGAGTCGACTGGCCTCATCGACCGGTCGTTCCGGGAGCGCATCGTCCTTGCCGGCGTGACCCTCGGCCGTTCCGACCCGGAGGCCACCGACGCCTCGATGGACGAGCTGGCCCGCCTGGTCGAGACCGCCGGCGCCGATCCGGTGGCCCGCGTCCTGCAGCAGAGGGACTCGCCCGACCGTGCGACCTATGTGGGAAAGGGCAAGGTCATGGAGATCAAGACGGTGTCCGAGGCGTTGGACGCCGACACCGTCGTCTTCGACAACGACCTCACCCCGGCACAGCAGGGAAACCTCGAGGAGATCCTGAAGCGTTCGGCGCTGGACCGCACCGCGGTGATCCTGGACATCTTCGCCCAGAACGCCAGCAGCCCCGAGGGAAGGGCGCAGGTGGAGCTAGCCCAGCTTCGCTATCGGCTGCCCCGACTGAGGCATTCCGGTCGTACCTTCAGCCAGCAGGCCGGTGGAATCGGCACCCGGGGCCCCGGCGAGACCCAGCTGGAGGTAGACAGGCGGCGCCTCATGCGACGCATCACCCGCCTCGAGTCGGACCTGCGTCGGATCCGCGGGAACCGCTCCACCCAGTCCAAGGCCCGAAAGCGCACAAGCAACAGGGCGGTGGCCATCGTGGGCTACACCAACGCAGGCAAGTCCACGCTCCTGAACCACTTGACCGACGCCGGCGTCCTCGTCGAGGACCGGCTCTTCGCCACCCTGGACGCCACCACCCGGCGCCTCCAGCTACCCGGTGGTGAGGCGGTGTTCCTGAGCGACACCGTGGGCTTCATCCGCAAACTGCCACACCAGTTGGTCGAGGCCTTCAAGTCCACCCTCGACGTGGCGGTGGACGCCGACCTGCTGCTCCACGTGGTCGACGCATCGGACCCCGACCCGGAGGGCTGCATCGCGGCGGTCAGGACGGTGCTCGACGAGATCGGCGCCGACCGGGTGCCCGAGTTGTTTGTCTTCAACAAGACCGACCTGGCGCCGGTGGCAGGGGCCCGCCTGGTGGATCGGGAGCCCGGCTCCGTGGCCATCTCGGCAACCTCCGGCGACGGGATGGATGACCTCCTGGCCATGGTCGGGCGTCGGCTCCGTCGCCAGGCGATCGTGGCCAGGCTGCTGGTGCCGTACGCCCGCGGTGACGTGCTGGCCATGGCCCACCGGGAGGGCGAGGTGCTCGAGGTGGAGGAGGCTGTCGACGGGTGGGTCGTGCAGGTCCGCGTGGACGAGGGTTCGGCAGGCCGACTGGCCGGGTTCCGTGTCGAGGAAGGGTCCCCTGCAGGGGCGGAAGTGGATGGCCGATCATGAAATCGGAGACCGGGTCCTCCGGGTTCGCGCCACCGCCGTACCCGTTCGACGTCCCCGTCGAGGTGAGCGCCCTGGCCGACGCCATGCCGGGCGGGGCCGTGGACCTGTCGCGTGGCGTGCCGTGCGATCCGGTGCCAGACGTGGTGGCCGCCGCCCTTGCCGAGCCCGACCCGGCCCGTCCTTACCCGCCCTCGATCGGTACGCCGGAACTACTCGATGCGGTGGTCGGCTGGTGCGGACGCCGCATCGGCGTGGAGATCGAACCCGACCAGGTGGGGGCCTGCGTGGGGACGAAGGAGTTGGTCACGGGCCTGCCCCACCTGCTGAAACTACGTAAGCCCGACCGCGACACAGTCCTCTACCCGGCCGTGTCCTATCCGTCCTACGAGATGGGAGCGGTGCTGGCTGGTTGCCGTGCGGTGCCGGTGCCCCTGGATGCGTCATGGCGGATCGACCTGTCGGCAATCCACGAGGACGACGCCGAGCGCGCCCTCTGCCTGTGGGTGAACACCCCCGGCAACCCGACGGGTGCTCTTGACGACCTGGGTGCGGCGGCCGAATGGGGGAGGGCGCGGGGAATTCCGGTGCTGTCCGACGAGTGCTACGTGGAGTTCACCTGGAGCGGCCCATCGCGCTCGATCCTCCAGCACGGAACCGAAGGGGTGCTGGCTGTCCACTCCCTCTCGAAGCGATCGAACCTGGCCGGGCTGCGCGTGGGCTTCTACGCCGGTGATCCGGACCTGGCCTGGTACCTGCGGGAGACCCGTCGACACCAGGGCCTCCTGATCCCCGGACCCGCCCAGGCCGCAGGTGCGGCGGCACTACGGGACCAGGACCACGTCGACATCCAGGCCGCCCGGTACTTCAGACGCCTGGAGGTGCTGGTCGAGGTCCTGGGTTCGCTGGGGGTCCGGGCCGGGCTGCCGGAGGGCGGCTTCTACCTGTGGGTGGAGGCGCCCGGAGGTGACGAGATGGCCCTGGTGCGCCGGCTGGCCGGCGACCTGGGGGTCGTCACCAGCCCCGGAACAGTTTTCGGTCCCGGTGGTGCAGGCTGGGTGCGGTTAGCGGCCGTGGTCACCGACGACGACCTGGAGGTCGTGTGTCGTCGGGCTTCTGCGTTGGCCGGCTGACCGTCCCGGAGCGGAGCGGAACTGGTTCCGGTCGGCGAGGGGCGCGGCGGTAGCCTCAGCGTCATGTCAGACCTCAAGGCACGAATCGAAGAGCTCTGGTCGGGCCGTGACGACCTGGACGTGGACGACACCGAGGCGAATGCCGTCATCCACGCCGCCATCGACCTGCTGGACACCGGTCAGGCCCGGGTGGCCGAGCCGGACGGAGCCGGTGGGGTGGTCGTGAACGAGTGGCTGAAGCTGGCCATCCTGCTGCTGTTCCACCAGTCGAAGATGACCACCATCGAGCTGGGCCCGTTCGAGTTCGCCGACAAGATCCCGCTCAAGCGCGACTGGATCGAACGCAGGGTGAGGGTGGTTCCAGGGGCGCAGGCCCGCTGGGGGAGCTACCAGGGGCCCGGCGTCGTGATGATGCCCAGCTACACGAACATCGGTGCCTACGTGGGCGACAACACGATGGTCGACACCTGGGCGACAGTGGGGTCGTGCGCCCAGATAGGACGCAACGTCCACCTGTCCGGTGGCGTGGGCATCGGCGGCGTCCTGGAGCCACCCAACGCCGTGCCGGTGATGATCGGCGACGACTGCCTGATAGGCAGCCGCTGCATCGTGGCCGAGGGTGCCCGGGTGGGTGACGGCGTGGTGCTGGGCGCCGGAGCGGTGCTGACTGGCTCCATCCCGGTGATCGACGCTGCGACTGGCGAGGAACTGGGTCGCGGCGTGGTGCCAGCGTGGTGCGTGGCCGTCCAGGCCACCCGTACGAAGGTATTCGACGGTGGCGAGTACGGCCTGCCCTGCGTCCTGGTCCTGAAGTACCTGGAGCCCGGTGAACGCCACGACAAGTCCGCCCTGAACGACGTCCTGCGTACGCACGGCGTCGCCACCTGACGCCAGCGGTCGACCGTCCCGTGACCGACCTGCTGGCCCTCACCGCTGAACTGGTCGACATCCCGTCGGTCAGCTTCGACGAAGCAGCCATCGTGGCGCACCTGGAGGCCGAGCTGCGCGCCATACCGGGCCTGGCGGTGGACCGAATCGGCGACAACCTGGTGGCCCGCACGAACCTGGGCCGTGGACACAGGCTGATCCTGGCGGGCCATACGGACACGGTTCCCGGCGACACCTCCGGCTCACGCCTCGACGGGGACGTCCTCTGGGGACTGGGCACGACCGACATGAAGGGCGGCCTGGCCGTAATGCTGGAGCTGGCCCGCGTGGTGCGGGAACCGGCGGTGGACGTGACCTGGGTCTTCTATGCCCGTGAGGAGGTGGCGATAGTCCACAACGGCCTGCGCGAGCTATTCGCCGAGGCACCGGAGCTGCTGGCCGGTGATGTCGCCATCCTGGGAGAGCCGACAGCGGGTGCCATCGAGGCTGGCTGCCAGGGCACGATGCGTCTCGAGGTGACCCTGGCCGGGGCCAGGGCCCATACCGCCCGTCCGTGGATGGGACGCAACGCAGTGCACCGCCTGGGTGCCCTGCTGACGGCCCTCGAGGCGTACCCGCACCGGGAGCCGGTGGTGGACGGCTGCCGGTACCGCGAGGCGCTCCAGGCTGTGCACGTGGAGGGTGGCGTGGCCGGCAATGTGGTGCCCGACAGCGCCATGGTGAGGATCAACCACCGCTACGCCCCGGACCGCACCGGTGCCGAAGCCGAAGCTCACGTCCGGGAGTTCCTGGCCCCATTTCTTGATGGCGACAGCGACGTCGTCGAGCTGGTGGACCACTCACCGGCCGCTCCGCCCGGGTTGTCGCATCCACTGCTGCGTGCCATCACCGATCGGCACCGTCTGGAGGTGCGGGCCAAGTTGGGCTGGACCGACGTGGCGTTCTTCGCCGAGCACGGGGTTCCGGCCGTCAACCTGGGCCCCGGGGAGCCGACGTTGGCCCATACGGCAGGCGAGTGCCTGGAGCGGGCGCCCTTGGAGTCCTGCTTCTCGGTCCTGCGGGACCTGCTCGAACACGGCACCTGACCGGCCGTAGGCCACGGCCCCGTTGGCGGGCCGAGATACAGCTTGGAGCTAGGGCCCCGGTTGCGCGGTCAGATACGTCGTAGGACCGTCACGACCAGGCCGAAGATCGTCACCTCGTCCGCCGGATGCCGCAGTTCCTGGAAGGCGGGGTTCGCTGGCACCAGGACCACGGTTTCGCCGTCGCGTTCGAAATACTTGACGGTGCCCTCGTCGCCAGGGATGCCCGCCACCACCAGGTCACCGGGTTCGGCCGTCCGCTGGACCTTCACGACCACGTGGTCGCCGTCCAGGATGCCGGCTCCGATCATCGACTCGCCGCGGACCCGGAGCATGAACAGTTCGCCGTCTCCGGTGAACTCGATCGGCATGGGGACCGACTCCGTGATGTTCTCATGGGCCAGGACGTCGGTTCCTGCGGCGACGTCGCCGACCAGGGGCACGTGGCGGGCGGTGCCCCTGTCGACGGCGGCACCGCTGACTGGATCCAGGCAGACCTCCAGCGCCCGTGGCTTGGAGGGGTCCCTTCGCAGGTAGCCGCGGTCCTGGAGCGTGGCCAGGTGGGAGTGGACCGTGGACGGTGACGTGAGGCCCACGGCTGAACCGATCTCTCGCACCGATGGCGGGTAGCCGCGCTCCCGCGTCTGGGCGTCGATGAACTCGAGAATCTCCTGCTGTCGACTACTGAGCCCGGTGGTGGTCATGGGGGTGCGTCCTCTGGTGGTCGACCGGCCGGTTGCCGGTCTGCTTGACAGCGAACACCTGTTCGATACACTGACATCGTGATCGAACACCTGTACGCCGAATACATGTTCCCCGAACAGGCGTTCCGTGTCAAGGACCCGGTGGGACCCACCGGTCACCGCTGTCACACCCCATCGTCAGGATGTAGAGCATGAACACGATGACCCTGGAACTTCCGTTCGATCTGGCCGTCGAGGCCGGGTCACGTCCGGCCATGCGGCCCGGAGGGCGTGGAGTCGTGCAACGCATGCTCGTCGACGTCCTCTCGGCCGAGCCATACGCCGTTGGATCCCTGCGGGTGCCGTCAACTGCGGGGACGGGGACTGTCGACGCCCCGGCCGTCGGTACGGGGTCCATCGACACCAGGTCCCTCGGCACGGGGCCTGTCGGTACCGGATCCGTCGGTACCAGATCCGTTGGTGTGAGGGTGGCTGGTCCGGGGACCTACCGTCGCCGTCGCATCCTGGTGGCGGTGCTCCTCGGCCTGTTTCTTTCGACTCTGCCGCTGCTTGGCGGCGAGCTGATCGGGTGGGTCACCGGTACCCCTGGAGCAACCCTGGTCGAGGCTTCCGGCCAGCCCGTCATCTACGTGGTCCAGCCGGGCGACACCCTCTGGTCCATTGCCGAACGGGTGAACCCTCCCGGCCGCGACCTCCGGTACACGGTCGACCGTCTCTCCGAGGCGACCGGTGGATCGCTCCTGCATCCCGGCCAGCGGATAGTCATTCCCCACGGTTGACCTCTACGGCCACTCCGCCTCAGACGACCAGGTACCTGCAGAAGAGGAAGTCATCGTGGGCGAGCACCCGGTCCAGTCGGAGTCCCGATGGCACGGCGAACGCCCCACCGGCAAGGAGCCCGGGTCCGGCCGTACCGGACCCGCCGACGAGATTGGGCGAGATGGTCAGGCACAGTTCGTCAACCAGGCCGGCGGCCAGCAACTGGTGGTTCAGGTGAGGTCCGCCCTCGCACAGGACGGTTCGTGCCCCGAAGTCACGGAGAGTCGCCAACAACCCCGTGAGGTCAACCCGGGTGCCACCCAGGTCGATCAGGTCGGCCACAGCGGCGAGGGCATCGCGTCGGTCCGCCGGGGCCGATCGCGCTGTGGCGATCAGGGGAGGCGGGTCCTCAAGGAGGCGTTCGGTGAACAACGGTGCCGCCGGGTCCAGGTCCAAGCGTGCGGAGACCACCACCAACCGGGGTCGGACCGGCTGGCCAGCCTTGGCCCGAGCCGATGCCAGGCTGCCATCGGGGGTCCGCGGTGGTCGGTAGCCCTCGGCCCTCACGGTTCCGGCCCCTACGAGGATCATGTCGGCCAGGCCGCGCAGGGTCCGAAACACCTGTCGGTCCTCGGCGCCTCCCAGTTGGCTGGAAAGCCCCTGAACGGTCGTGGCGCCATCTACGGAGGCCACCATGTTGAGCATCACCCAGGGTCGGCCGGGTGGGGGTGGGCGTTCGAGGTCGAGGTGGATGTCGGAGACATCCACCTCGGGGCCTGTCGTGGGGTGGAGGAGTCGCACGACGTGACGGTACAACGCCGTGGCTGTGGAGAACGTCGACGTAATCCACCGGGAAATCCACAGTGAATCCCACTATCCGTCCACAGCCTTGCCTCCGTAGGTTTCGCATTCGTGGCCGGTGGCGGTCTGCCCGGCAGAAGTCGTCTAACCGATCCGTCGGCGAGGCGTTGGGATGACCGCACCGATATCCGGGAAGGGTGTTCGCATGGCGGGCTCCTCAACCTGGGCCCGCCGTCACCGGCCACGACACCAACGGCCACCGAATAGCCCCGGGGTCGTCACAGCTTGCCCTTACAGTCCGGAACAGTGGTTGGCCCGGTCGGAAACGGGCGCAGGAGGACGAGGAACCAGATGTCTGTAGCGCCCGAGCGGGGGGTACTTGGGATCCACCGCCACTTCACGACACCCGGAATCGACCCGTACGACGAGATCGACTGGGAGGTGCGGACGTCTCGCCTGGTGGACCACCGCGACGGTTCGGTCGCCTTCCAGCAGGACGGGGTCGAGGTGCCGTCGGACTGGTCGGTTAACGCCACCAACATCCTCGCCCAGAAGTACTTCCGCGGGCCGCTGGATGGTCCCGGCAGGGAGTCGTCGCTGCGCCAGGTGGCCGACAGGGTCGCCGGCACGATCGCCGACTGGGGTCGGAGGGACGGCTACTTCACCGACGATGACGAAGCCGAGGCCTTCGCGGCCGAACTCCGATACTTGATCGTGACCCAGCGGGCCGCCTTCAACTCGCCCGTCTGGTTCAACATCGGCGTGCCCGGGGTTCCCCAGCAGGCCTCGGCCTGCTTCATCCTCTCCGTCGAAGACCAGATGTCATCGATCCTGAATTGGTACGTCGAGGAGGGAACGATCTTCAAGGGTGGTTCGGGCGCCGGCGTCAACCTGAGCGCCATCCGGTCCTCCAGGGAGGCCCTGAAGGGTGGTGGCCAGGCCAGCGGGCCTGTCAGCTTCATGAGGGGCGCGGATGCCTCGGCCGGCACCATCAAGAGCGGAGGCAAGACCCGCCGCGCCGCCAAGATGGTCATCTTGGACATCGACCACCCGGACGTCCAGGAGTTCATCTGGTGCAAGGCCCGCGAGGAGCGCAAGGTCCGGGTCCTGGCCGACGCCGGATTCGAGGTCGGGTTCGACGGCGCTGACAGCCACTCGATCATGTACCAGAACGCCAACAACTCCGTCCGCGTCACGGACGGGTTCATGGAGGCCGTGGGGGCCGATGCCGACTGGAACCTCACGGCGGTCACCGACGGCTCGGTGGTCGAGACGGTCCGGGCCCGCAGCCTGTTACGTCAGATGTCCGAGGCGGCCTGGGAGTGCGCGGATCCGGGCCTCCAGTTCGACACGGCCATCAACCGGTGGCACACGGCGTCCAACACCGGCCGGATATCGGCCAGTAATCCGTGCTCGGAGTACGTCCACCTGGACGACAGCGCGTGCAACCTGGCCAGCATCAACCTGTTGAAGTTCCTGGGGGCCTCGGACGACGACACCGATGCGATCGGGGGCTTCGACATCGACGGCTTCCGCCATGCGATCGAGGTCGTCTTCACCGCCCAGGAGATCCTCGTCGGCAACGCCGACTATCCGACGGAAACCATCGGCGAGACCACCCGGGCCTTCCGCCAACTGGGGCTGGGCTATGCCAACCTGGGTGCGCTCCTCATGGCCCTGGGCCTTCCCTACGACAGCGACGACGGTCGGGCGGTGGCCGCCGCCATCACGTCGGTGATGACCGGGCACGCCTACCGGACCTCGGCCCGGTTGGCGGACCGCATGGGGCCGTTCGACGGCTTCGAGCACAACCGCCAGCCCATGCTCGGCGTGCTGGAGATGCACCGTGATGCGTCCGAACTCCTGGATGCCGAGGTGGCGCCGGCCTTGGTGGCTGCCGGCCGCACGGCCTGGTTCGAGGCCTGTGCGCTCGCCCAGCGGGTCGGCGTGCGCAACAGCCAGGCCACCGTGCTGGCGCCCACGGGCACCATCGGCCTCCTCATGGACTGCGACACCACCGGGATTGAACCCGACCTGAGCCTCGTGAAGCACAAACGCCTCGTCGGCGGTGGGACCATGTCGATCGTCAACCGGACCGTTCCCAGGGCGCTGCGACGCCTCGGCTACGACGAGGCGTCCACCGCCGCCATCGAGGCCTGGGTGGACGAAAACCAGACGATGGTCGGTTGTCCGGAACTCCGGTCGGAGCACCTGGCGGTGTTCGCCACGTCGATGGGCGACAACCCGATCCACCACATGGGCCACATCCGCATGATGGGAGCGGTTCAGCCGTTCCTGTCGGGCGCCATCTCCAAGACGTGCAACATGCCGGAGACCGTCAGCGTGGACGACGTCGAGGAGCTCTACCTGGAGTCGTGGCGCCTCGGCCTCAAGGCGGTGGCCATCTACCGCGACAACTGCAAGGTCGCCCAGCCGCTCTCCGCCGGCAGTGGGTCAGGAGCGAAGCCTGCTGAGGTCATGGCGGACTTCGCTGCCGCCTTGGCCGAACCGGTCCGCCGCAAGCTCCCCCGGAGCCGGCGCTCCCTCACCCTGGAGTTCCGGGTGGCCGACTGCAAGGGGTTCGTCACGGTCGGGGAGTATGAGGACGGCCGTCCGGGCGAGGTCTTCCTCCGGGTCGCCAAGCAGGGGTCTACCCTCGCCGGGATCATGGATGCCTTCGCCATCTCGCTCAGCCACGGCCTCCAGTACGGCGTGCCCCTGAGGGCGTTCGTGGGTGCCTTCACGGGAATGAGGTTCGAGCCGGCCGGGATGACCGACGATCCGGACCTCCGGATCGCCACGAGCATCATCGACTACCTCTTCCGCCGCCTGGCCGTCGAGTACCTGAGCTTCGAAGAACGGGCGGAACTGAACATCCTGACGACCAGCGAACGGACCCAGCCCACCCTGCCGGGCGTGGAGGAGTCGGCCACGGAGACCCGTCAGGGTTCCGACGTGCCGCCGGACCCACCCACCGTGCCCTCGCCGGCCCAGTTCGCAGCCCAGTTGGCACTCGGATCGGGAGGGTTCGACGCTCCCCTCTGCATGCAGTGCGGTGTGGCCATGCAGCGTGCAGGCTCCTGCTACGTCTGCACCGACTGTGGCGCTACGAGCGGTTGTTCATGAGTCCCGTGGCCGGTGTCGGAGGCAGTGCGGGTAGGTGCCGCTGATGGCCGTGCTTCGCTTCTCCTTCGGGACCATGGGATCCGGCAAGAGCACCCTCGCGCTCCAGATCCATCACAACCTCCTGGAGCGTGGCCTCCAGGGGATCCTCTGCAGCCAGCTGGACCGGTCCGGCGGCAGGGTCTCGAGTGCCCTCGGGGTTTCGGCCGACGCAGTGGAGGTGGGTCCGAGGCTGGACCTGTTCGAGTTGGCCTTGGCCGTGGCGTCCAGGCGTGGGCGCATCGACTACCTGGTGTGCGACGAGGCCCAGTTCTATCGTCCCCGACAGATCGACCAGTTGGCCCGGATCGTCGACGACCTCGGCGCCGACGTGTTCGCCTTCGGTTTGCTCACCTCCTTCCAAGGAGAGCTCTTCGAGGGCACGAAGCGCCTCCTGGAGCTGGCCGACGAGAGGATCGAGGTGCAGGTCGAGGCCAGGTGCTGGTGTGGTGCAAGGGCCACCCACAACGCCCGCCTGGTGGATGGGGTGCAGGTGTACGACGGAAAGCTCTTCGTGGTTGACGATCCCGAGGACCACCGGGTCAGCTACGACCTGCGTTGTCGTCGTCACTGGCTGGCCGGAGACGCCGGGCCGGTCGCCGAAACAGCCGTCGGCGGGCAGGGTTCAGAGGTCGAGGCGGCGCAGCATGTGGTCTGACAGGTCCCCCACGAGGTCCACGCCGTAGGTTCGCTCGGCGAACCGCCAGGTGCCGTCGACGCGCTCGAACCGGTCGTGGTAGCGGCCGCTGATGATCGGTTGCAGCGGACCGTCAGTGACCTGCTGGAAGACCGTGTAGGTGCTGCGACAGGTCGCCGAGTCGGCCTCCTCGTCCACCTCCAGGATCGGGTTGGCGACCAGGTGCCTGGTGCGCGGGGTGCCATCGTCGTGGATGGCCACCAGGGACCGCCAGACCTCCAGGAGGCCGTCGCGGTCCACCACCACGGGAGGATCGACATCGGAACCGAGCACCACGCGGGCGTCGGCGAACAGGTCGGAGCACTCCTCCAACCGACCGGCGTCCATGAGCTCGGCGTAGAGGTGGATCAGGTTCGTGATCTGCGTTTCGGAGGTGGTCATCGCGTGGAACATAACCCGGTGCGGCCCGTCGCCCGGCTCCCATGCGCCCGGGAACCGAGCGGTAGCGTGCGGACATGAGCGACTACCGACCTCCTCTGGACGACATCCGGCTCGTTCTTGACGAGATCAGCGACATATCGGCCATCTGTGGCCTTCCGGGCTTCGAGCACGTGGACCTGGAGACCATCGACGGCGTCCTCGACGAGTTGGGCCGTTTCGTGGCCGAGGTGGTTGCCCCGGTGAACAGGATCGGGGACGAGCAGGGCTGCTCGGTGACCGACGGCGTGGTGACCGTCCCCGACGAGTTCGGCGTCGCCTGGGACAAGTTCGTGGAGTCCGGGTGGGGTGCCATCAGCCAGGATCCGGACTTTGGAGGCGGTGGCTTCCCCGGCACAATCCAGACGGTGGTTACCGAGTTATTGGCCACGGCCTCGCGCGCATGGTCGATGGGGCCGATGCTGACGGTCGGCGCCGTCGAGGCCATCCGCTCCTTTGCCGACGAGGGCCTGAAGGAGACCTTCCTGCCCAAGATGGTCACCAGTCAGTGGTCGGGAACCATGAACCTCACCGAACCGCAGGCAGGTTCCGACGTGGGAGCGCTCATCACCCGTGCTGTGCCGCAGGACGACGGCACCTACCGGATCTTCGGAACCAAGATCTTCATCACGTTCGGCGAGCACGAGCTGACCGAGAACATCATCCAGCTGGTCCTGGCCCGGACCCCGGACAGCCCGCCGGGCACCAGGGGGATATCGCTGTTCATCGTCCCCAAGTACCTCGTGGCCGACGACGGCAGCCTCGGCGAGCGCAACGACTACAGGTGCGTCTCGGTCGAGCACAAGCTGGGCCTGCACGCCAGCCCGACCTGCGTACTCGCTTTCGGCGACGCCGGTGACGGTGCGGTCGGCTACCTCCTGGGTGGTGAACACCAGGGCATGAGGTGCATGTTCTCGATGATGAACAACGCCCGTCTGGGGGTGGGCATCGAGGGTCTGGCCGTCACGGAGCGGGCCCTCCAGCAGGCCTCCGACTATGCGATGGAGCGTCGACAGGGCAGGGCCATAGGTGGACCCGCCGGTGAGCAGGCGGCGATCATAAGGCACGCCGACGTGCGGCGGATGCTGCTCACGATGCGGGCCTACACCGATGCCATGCGCTGCCTGCTCTACCTGAACGCCGCCAGCCTGGATGTGGCCGACCGCCACCCGGATGCGGACACCCGCCAGCGGGCGGCTGATCGGGCGGAGCTGCTGACGCCGATCTCGAAGGCCTGGTGCACCGACCTGGGCGTCGAGATGACCTCAGTCGGCGTGCAGGTCCACGGCGGCTATGGCTACATCGAGGAGACCGGTGCTGCCCAGCACCTCCGGGACGCACGGATCTCACCGATCTACGAGGGGACCAACGGCATCCAGGCCATGGACCTGGTGGGCCGCAAGCTCCCGATGAGCGAAGGCGCGGTGATTGGCGACCTGCTGGTCGACATCGCAGGCACGGTCTCCGACCTGGCTTCAGCGGGCGAGGACTTCGACTCGATCCGCGTGGGCCTGGCCGACGCCCTGGCGGCGACTGAGGAGGCCACGACCTGGCTGATGGTGCACGGTCTGGCCGACCCCAACGATGCCATGGCTGGCGCCTCGCCGTACCTGAGGATGTGCGGCCAGCTGGTCGGAGGCTGGCTGGTGGCGCGCCTCGCCCTCGGGGCACATCGCAGGATGCGGGCCGGAGAGGGCGACGCTGACTTCCTGGAATCCAAGATCGTGGTGGCCCGCTTCTACGCCGAGCAGCTCCTGCCCGTGACCAGGGCCCAGCTAGGTGCGGTGACCGCCGGTGCCGGCGACCTCTACGCCGTGGCGGACGATGCCTTCTCCGCCTGAGTCGGTTCTCCGGGGGTGGATATGATCCTGGCCGGAGTGATCGGCGCGATTCCGAGCCCATCGGGAAACTCGGTCTCGATCGGCCCCCTGGAGCTCCGGGCCTACGGCCTGATGATCGCCCTGGGGGCGTTCGTGGCGGTGGTGTGGAGCCAGAAACGCCTGGCGGCCCGCGGCGGCGATCCCGAGGACATCTCCACGATCGCCATGTGGGCGGTGCCGGCCGGCCTCATCGGTTCCCGGCTATACCACGTGGCGACCGACTGGCGGTCCTTCAGGGGGCGCTGGGAGGACGTGCCTGCGGTCTGGCAGGGCGGTCTGGGAATCCCGGGAGGACTGATGGCCGGCGTGCTGGTGGGCGTGCTCGTGGCCCGTAGTCGCGGCTTGTCGATGGCCGTGGCGATGGACGTCATGATCCCGACCATCCCGGTGGCCCAGGCCATCGGCAGGTGGGGCAACTGGTTCAACCAGGAGGTCTTCGGCCGACCTACGGATCTGCTGTGGGCACTCGAGATCGACGCCGTTCACCGTCCGGTCGCCCACCTGGACGCCGCAGCGTTCCATCCGACGTTCCTCTACGAGGGGCTCTGGAACGTGGCGCTGGCGGTGGTCCTCGTACGCGTTGAGCGGCGTTCCCTGCTTCGCCCTGGCTACATAGTGGCGCTGTGGGTGTTCGGATACGGATTGGGGCGGCTCTGGGTGGAGGCGCTGCGGTCCGATGCGGCCTCGCTGATCGCCGGGGTCAGGGTCAACACCTGGATGGCGATCGTGGCGATCGTGGTGGGTGCAGTGGTGGCTCGGGCCGGGCGGATTCCTCCTGGGGAGCGAACCCGGGGAGGGACGGTCGTCCGATGAGCGGCGGCGAACTTCCCAGGAGGGCCCTGAAGAGGGTGGAGCGGACCTTCGCGTTCCTGGACCTCTGTGGATTCACCGCCTACACGGACGAGAAGGGTGACGCTGCGGCGTACGACGTGATCTCCAAGTTCCGGATGGCGGTGCGACAGGTGGCCGCCGAGAGGGGGGTTCGCCTCGCCAAGTGGCTGGGTGATGGCGTGATGATGGTCGGCGTCGAACAGGAGGACCTGGTCGAGGCGGTCATCGACATCGAGTACCTGGTCGACGAGAGCAGGTCGCCGCTACCCATGCGGGCCGGGATCGCAAGGGGTCAGGTGCTCCTCATCGACGGTGACGACCACGTCGGATCAGCGGTGATCATGGCATCCAGACTCTGCGACCGGGCCAAGCCGCACCAGATCCTGGCCCAGGCGGGCACGGTCTCCCTCCAGATGGTGAACGCCGTGGAGATCCGCCTTGGGGAGCACGACGTGCCGGGCTTCGCCGACAGGATCGAGATAGTGCAGCTCAGGTCGCCGGGCGGCCACTGAGGCACCGTGACCGCTCCGACGCAGGGAGCCGATGAGGGCTTCACGCCGTTCGAGGCATCGGTCGCAGCGGTGCTCGCCGCCCTGCGCCCCGGCGAGGTGGTGACCTACGGCGAGGTGGCCGTCGAGGCCGGCCATCCCGGGGCCCATCGGGCGGTCGGGAGGTTCCTGGGAGTGCACGACGGCTACCCGTGGTGGCGGGTCGTGACCTCGACCGGGCGTCTGGTTCCGGGTCACGAGGTGGAGCAGGCGGAACGCCTGGCCGCCGAGGGGGTGGCGACCGGCGACGGCAGGGTGCGGCCCGGCTGACACTCCATCCGCCTGGCACACTCCGGGGGCGGGTGCGACGGTAGGCTGGGGCACCCACCCGGGTCTGGTCGGCCGCCTGTATGCCGACCCCGGGTCGGATTCGTCACCCGGTATGAGCGGTGACGGTACCCGCCGAGGCGCGGGTGACGATTCGGTGGCCAGGCCGCCGGGAAAATAGGAAGTCCAATGACGACGACCCAGTTCGCCGATCTGGGCATCGACCAGGATCTGGTTGATGCCCTTGCCGAGCGGGGGATCACCACCCCGTTCGAGATTCAGACTCTCGCCATTCCCGACGGCATCGCCGGGCGGGACGTGTGTGGCAAGGCCAAGACGGGGTCGGGCAAGACCCTCGCCTTCGGTATTCCGCTGATCCAGCGCCTCTCCAAGGCGAAGCCCCACCGGCCCACCGGCCTGGCACTCGTGCCCACCCGGGAGCTGGCCGTGCAGGTCTGCAAGGAGCTTGAGCCGCTGGCCTCCACGCGGGGCCTCACCTTCGAGTCCATCTACGGTGGTTCGCCGATCGAGAAGCAGATCGCCGCATTGAAGAGAGGCGTCGACTTCGTGGTGGCCACCCCCGGACGGATGATCGACCTCATCCAGCAGGAGGAGCTCTCGGTCGCCGACCTGGAGGG
>CAJWFS010000026.1 GCA_913030665.1 uncultured Acidimicrobiaceae bacterium | reverse complement strand
GCGAACCTGTCGGGTGCGAAGGTACTCAGCCCCAGCAGGTAGTCCGAGCCGTAGATGACCATGTCAATGGCCAGGTCGTTGCCGGTGAGCACCATGAAGTCCGGCCTGGCCTCGTCGCGTACCGCCAGCCTCTCCCACTCCGGGACGCGGTCCAGCGAAGAGTGCTTGGCCCCCACGCAGGCTTCGATCCCAAGGAGGCCCCGATAGGCATCGAGGTCGTAGATGCGTCCGTAGGGAACGAACATCGGCCCCAACTCGAAGGCCAGGAAGCGGTCGCACTGCTCGGCCAGAGCCGTGTGGGCTCCGACCCAGCCGTCGCCGTCCAGCGCCGTCAACCCGTGGGTCGGGAAGACGATCGGCAGGCCACCCCGGGTGGCTATGCGGTCGATCTCTCCGCGGTAGCCGTCCAGGTCGAACCGGTCACCGGTCCGATCGACCAGGTGGGCACCCGCCACGAACCCGTCACTGTGGGCGGCGGCCACATCCAGTACCCGGACCTTGGTGGCCTCGTCGAGCAGTTGGACGAAGCCGGTGTCCATATTCACGGCCGGGATGAGCCCTGCGGCCGCCGTGCGTTCGACGTGGGCGGCCAGGCCTGGCCAGTCCACCTCTCCGTGATCGGTCTGGGGCAGCAAGATGGCCGACATCCCGGTGATCGTGCGGCCCGGTCGTACAGGGACGGTCGGCGGGTCGACGGTTTCGCCTTTCATTCGGCCTGGCCGGCGAACCTGAGGCGCATGACAGCCTCGACGTCCAGCGGCTCATTGGGTTCGGTCACCCGCCCATGCTCGCGTTCCAGCAGGTCGTATGCACTCCGAGGAACGGTCGGCGCCAGGTCGACATCGATCCCATCAACCCCGGAGGCAGCCACCACCGAACAGGCCAGGATGTGCTCGCCCGGCTGAAGGAGGCTGCGGAGCACCGGGACCGCTCCCTGGGGGTCGACCATCCCGGCATTGGGCGGCAGTGGTCGCACCTCGCCGGACCTGTCCCCGTCGCCATCGACCATGCCGCTCAGGTCCGTGGCGGTGCGGACCACTGCCAGGCCGTCCTCGCTTCGCACCTCCGGAGCGAGCGGCCCCTCGGATATGCGCATGGAGTCCACCGCCAGGGCGAACCCGGTCTCGATGGCCATCAGCCCACGCCCGGTGCGCACAAGGTGCAGCCTGTGGTGCCATGGCGCACCCCCGGCCAGCACGGTGTCGACCAACACATCGGGCCACGGCCTCCACCGGGACCAGAGCAGCGGCCCGTCAGGACCATGTTCGATGAAGGCGTCCTCCACCGATGACCGGGTCCGACGCTCGGTTCCGTCCCGGAGGAGCAGCGTGGAATCGGTCAGGGCGTCGCCGTAGTGGAACTCGACCTCGCCACTGAACCCGTAGCGCGAGGAGTAGGCGAACTTCTCATACTTGGCTGTCGTCTGTTCCAGGAACCGGACCGGAGGGGACCGCCTCCCGGATAGTGCCACGGCGTGGGTGTCGTCCCGGTCCAGCACCCATCCAGCCACCGGTTGTGCGACCGGCAGATCCACCAGTGGGTGGGCAGCCTCCTCGCCGGTCCAGAACGGATGGTCGTCGGGAGCCGCCAGGGCGGTGAAGGCCTTCATCGCCCAGTAGGGCGAGCCGGGCGAGTTGTATCCCTCGGCCAGACGACGGTTGTCGTAGCCGTACCCGATGCTGAGGACCCCGTCCCGATCCGAGATGGGCCGATCTGCCCACCAACGCTGGTGCCTGGCCCAGTGGCCACGGGCTTCGTCCCACGGCACGCCCTCGATATCGGCGAGGGCGAAAGCCCCCCAGAGGCTGGACTGGGCGAACCTGTAGGTCATGCTTCGCCCGTAGGGAATCGCCGCGCCGTCTGGACCGAACCAGTGACGGAACTCCGGCCCGAATGCCCCGGCCCGCTCCACATAACGGGCGGCTGCCTCCCTGTCACCCAGGCCGGAGGCGGCCAGGATCAGGCCATACGTGTGGAAGGCGAACGGTAGATACCAGTCGACGGTTCCCAATCGGCCGTCCTGGTACCACCCATCCTCAACGTGGTACTCCTCGATCCTTTCGATCGAACGCTGCGCGGCGGCAGGATCACCAGGAGTCCCCACCCGCTGGCGACCCAGGTGCACCAGCAGCCGGAAGAACTGCCAGTTGTTGGCTCCCGGCTCGAACTCGTCGATCCCGTCCAACCATGCCAGCACCCGTTCCTTCGACCCCTCGCCCAGGGGCTCCCAGATGTGCTCGGGAGTGAAGGCCATGGCGAAGCCGATAGCCGCCATCTCGACCATCCTCTGGTCGGTGTCACCGGCACACGGGCCCCAGTACTCGGGGTTCTCGGGGTCGGTGCCGGCGGCCAGGCCGTCACACCACCGGTCCCAGTGGGCGAAGTGCCCACCACCTGCCACCAGGGGCACGATCCCGTAGAGCGGTCGGGCATATCCCTCCAGCTCGGCCACGCGCTGGGAGAACAACGCTGCGCCGCTCCCTAGGCGGACCCTGGCTCCACCGGGGGACATGTGGGGGATGATCGGGTCGACGAGGTCGCGCACGGCCTGCTGGGCATCGGCCCTGGTGGCGAACGGGTTGCCGCCCATCGGATTCGCCCGGGGTTCAGGCATCGGCGGGCTCCTCGACCCCCAGCCAGGCCCGGAGGGTCGCCGCGTCGCCGCACAGGTTGGTCGGATCGTCGTCCTGGACGTACTCAAGGAATGCGTAGCGATCGCGACCGCCGCGGGTCCAGGGGCTCGGGCCACCGGCCTCCCCCAGGGCCCTCTCCCAGATTCCGGTACCCGTGGCGAGCGGCTTTCGGTCGTGGAATCCGGTTCCCCACGAGAACACGTGTAGATGGGAGAGACGCTGGTGGACCGCGGCCAGTTCCTCCAGGGCAGACGCGTCGTCCAACGAAGGGTCGGGCTGCCAGTAGGTGAACAGGTTCGGCCGATCCACGGCTGCCAACAGGTCCAGCGTCGAGGCCGCTGTCCCGGTCAGGGTCCCCGGGTGGAACTCGAGCGAGACAGCCAGGTCGCGTTGCGCGGCCAGGTCGGTGGCCTCCCGTATCCCGTCGGCGATGATCGCCCGGTCCCCGGCCGGGGCGTCTGGACCCGTCCCGAACGGTGCCCAGATACGAACGCTGGTCGTTCCCAGTTCCATCGCCGTTTCGAGGACCTCGACCACGTCGGCGTTGGGTGTCTGGCCGGCCATCACATAGGAGCCGTAGGACGGACAGGACAGGCCGGCGTCCGCGCTCCGGCGTGCCACGTCGGCGGCGTGTCGCCCATCGCCAACCGGTACGTGGACGTCGGCGCCCCACTCGATGCCGTCGAGGCCCGCCGAAACGGCCAGGTCGATGATGGTCGCCACGTCCAGGGACCGGAAGGTGATCGAGCAGAGCCCGGCCCGCACGCCGGTCACGCGATCCGGTCCAGGGCGTCGCGGGTGACGGGGTGCAGCGGTGACAGGCCTGCCACAAATCGCTCAACCTCGGTGACGGCCAGGTCTCCCATGCGGGATACCTCGCTGCCCATCGCCCCGGCGATGTGAGGTGTGAGGACGACGTTGGGAAGGTCGTAGAGCGGAGATCCACTCGGAAGGGGCTCGGGGTCAGGGGTGTCAACGAAGGCGTTGAGCCGCCCCGAGACGAGCTCGGCGGTGAGGGCGTCGGTGTCCACCAGCCCACCACGGGCCGTGTTCAAGAGCCAGGCGCCGTCCCGCATGGCGGCCAGTTGGTCAACGCCGATCATGTGGCGGGTGGAAGCCAGCAACGGAGCGTGGAGGGACACCACGTCCGAGGTGGCCAGCAGCTCATCCACGTCCACCAGCTCCACGCCGAGCACCATCGCCTCCATGGCGGTCAGGTAGGGGTCGGCGACCACCACCTCGGCATCGAGGCTGCGGAGTCGTTCGATCACCAGCCTTCCGATCGTCGACGCTCCGACCAGCCCTATGCGCCGGCCGCGGCTACCCATCCGCGACTGGTCGACCACAGACTCACGGCCCCTCACGCCCCGATGCCGGTCGCGGACGGCGAACACGTCCTTGGTGATCATGACGACTGCGGCGAAGGTGAACTCAGCTACGGGAACGGCATTGGCCGAGGCAGCCGAGGTGACGACGATGCCCCGGTCCCAGAGGGAGTCGCTGGCCAGCGATCGGACGGTACCGGCAGCATGTGCGACGAGCCTCAGCGCCGGAAGGGTCGCCAGGGCCTGCTCATCCAGCACCGGGCATCCCCAGCCGGTCACCAGCACCTCTACCTCAGGCGGTACCTCCGCCGGGGTGGCGAAGGGGACCGGCGTCGCCAGGTCCACGACCGATCCGAGGCGTCCACGAGTGCTGGTTGACAACACCAGCGCCTCCAGCCCGGGGTACATCAGCAGGGCGGCAGGCAGTCGGGAGGTGGTGGGCATCGCCACCCATGGTCGTCCACGTCCCCGCCAGCAGGCAATCCCGAGCCGTCCCTGCGTGACAACTTGCCCAAGATCATCAAAGGTTATACGATTTGCTGACAGTGGGGACCCTGCCGACGGGAGCAACGGTGCGAATACTGGAAAGCCACGTACAGGGCACCTGGCATGCGCCTTCGGTCGAAGGCATCGTCACCCGCCATGCAGTCACCGGTCGGCCGGTCGCCGCTGTGTCCAGTGACGGGATCGACTTCGGTGCCACCGTCACCTACGCCCGCGACGTCGGCGGACCGGCACTGCGATCCACGACCTTCCACGAACGAGCCGCCCTGCTCAAGGCCCTGGGCCAGCACCTGCTGGCAGAGAAGGAGGGGCTCTACGCCCTCTCGACGGCCACCGGGGCGACCCGGAACGACTCCTGGATCGACATCGAGGGCGGCGCCGGCGTACTCCTCGGGTACGCCTCGAAGGGCCGCCGTGAACTCCCGGACGGCCAGGTCCTCCTGGAGGGCGAACCAGAGGTGCTGGCCCGCGATGGGTCGTTCATCGCCGCCCATGTGGCAACTGCCCGCCACGGCGTGGCCGTACAGGTGAACGCATACAACTTCCCCTGCTGGGGGCCCCTCGAAAAGCTGGCGCCCGCCCTGCTGGCCGGCATGCCGACCATCATCAAGCCGGCCACCCCAACCGCATTCCTGACCGAGGCGCTGGTGCGCTGCATCGTGGAATCCGGAATCCTCCCGGACGGAGCGCTCCAACTCGTCTGCGGCAGCATCGGAGACCTCTTCGACCACCTGGGTGGCCAGGACCACGTCGGCTTCACCGGCTCGGCCGCCACGGCAGCCGCCCTGAGGGCGCACCCGAACCTGGTCGGCCGATCGGTCCGCTTCAACGCCGAGGCCGACTCGCTGAACGCGGCGATCCTGGGGCCTTCCGCCATACCGGGGACGACCGAATTCGACCTGTTCGTAGCCGAGGTGGCGCGAGAGATGACGGTCAAGGCCGGCCAGAAGTGCACGGCGATTCGACGGGTCCTGGTTCCAGCCGTCCACGTCGATGCGGCGGCCGAGGCGATCGCCACCACGCTCTCCGGGACACGGGTCGGCGACCCGGCCGACGAGGCCACCGGCATGGGATCCCTTGTGGGCACCACCCAGCGAGATGAAGCGGCGGCGGCCATCGCCGCCCTGCGGACCGCGGCCAGCGTCGTCGTCGACTCCTGCACATTTCACGACGTGGACCCGACGGCCGGTGCGTTCCTGGCGCCCACGCTGCTGCTGGCAACCGATTCCGAGGCGCCCGTCGTCCACGCCACGGAAGCGTTCGGTCCGGTCGCCACCCTCGTCACCTACGACGGACCGGACGAGGCCGTGAGACTGGCAGGGCTAGGTGGAGGCAGCCTCGTGGCATCGATCTACAGCGGGGACCCAGATGAGGCAGCGACAATCGCTCTCGGCATCGCAGCCCACCATGGTCGGGTCCACATCGTGGATGCCTCGGTGACCTCCACCAGCACCGGCCACGGCTCGCCGCTCCCGATGCTCCTCCACGGTGGGCCCGGGCGGGCGGGCGGTGGCGAGGAGATGGGCGGCCTGCGTGGCTTAAGGCAGCACCTCCAGACCACGGCCTTCCAGGGCTCGCCCGACGTGCTGACCCGGATCGTGGGCCAGTGGATGCCCGGCGCCACCCGCCACGCCGACCGGGGCCACCCGTTCAAGCTCCACTTTGACGACCTGGAGCTGGGCACGGCGCTTCGCACCGGGTCCCGAACCGTCAGCATCGCCGACATCGAGGCCTTCGCCGAGTCCACCGGCGACCACTTCTACGCCCACATGGACGAGAAGGCAGCGGCGGCCAGCCCGATCTTCGGAGGCCGGGTGGCCCACGGCTACCTGGTGCTGTCCCTGGCCGCCGGGTTGTTCGTATGGCCGGACCCCGGCCCCGTCCTGGCGAACTACGGGATCGACCGCTGCCGGTTCGCCAAGCCGACCTACCCGGGTGACACCCTGACCGTCTGGTTGACCGCCAAGCGAAAGACCCTGCGGGCCGGAGCCGGCTACGGCGAGGTGGCCTGGGACGCACAGGTGGTGAACCAGGACGACGAGGTGGTGGCGGCCTATGACGTCCTGACGATGGTCGCCAATCGCCCCGGCCTGAACGGTGCACCGGACGAGGTGGCGTGATGGGGCGGACCTGGACGTCCATGGACGACTTCGAGGCCTTCCTGGATGGCGGTGGGATCGTCGAGGTGGACGACGACATGCCCGACGCATACCGGCAGGCCGTGTTCGCCTTCATCGAGATGCACGCCAACTCGGAACTGATGGGTGGCCTGACCGAGCGGGACTGGATTCCCAGGACACCGGGCCTTCGCCACAAGATGGCCGTACTGGCCAAGACCCAGGATGAGATCGGCCACGCCCACCTGCTCTACATGGTGGGTGCCGACCTGACCGTCAAGACCCGGCCGGGGATGCTCGAGGACCTGTTCGCAGGACGGTCGAAGTTCCACAACGTGTTCCACTACCAGGCCAAGACATGGGGGGACCAGGTGGCGATCTCGTTCCTCGTCGATGCCGCTGCCCTGGCAAGCCAGCAGGCCGTATTCAAGAACTGCTCCTACGGCCCCTACCGCCGGATCCTGAAGCGGATCATCAGTGAGGAGGGCTTCCACATGCGCATGGGCGAGGAGCGGATGCTGCGCATCGCCGCCGGCACCGAGATGCAGCGGACAATGTTCCAGCAATCCCTTGACGACTGGTGGTGGCCCGCCCTCCAGCTCTTCGGTCCCGACACCAGGCCGGGAGACGTCCTCCTGCGCTGGCACATCAAGTCGGAACGCAACGAGGTGCTGCGTGCCAGTTGGGTGCAGAAGTTCGTCCCCCTCCTCATGTCATACGGGTTCACCATCCCCGACCCCGGGCTGACCCACGACCCGGCGGCCGACACGTGGACCTCCGGCCCCATCGACTGGGAGCCGCTGAAGCGGACCCTGGCCATGGGCGGACCCGACTCGGCCCGACGCATCGCCGACGCTGCCGCCAACTGGGCGGACACTCACTGGGTACGTCGGGTCCTGGACGATGCCCCTACCCGCGCCGCGGGGACCGCCGCATGACCACCGACCTTCTCGCCGACAGGGTCCGGAGCGCAGTGGCGACCGTCGACGACCCCGAGTATCCCGGGATCTCCATAATCGACCTGGGCCTGCTGGAATCGCTCGACACCACCCCGGACGGCCACGTTGCGGTCGGGCTGATTCCAACGTTCTCGGGATGTCCGGCACTCTCGATGATTGCCGACGACGTCCGCCGTGCCGTCGACGACGTTAACGGTGTGGCCTCCGTAGACGTGCGGTGGCTGGGTGCTCCGGTCTGGAGTGTCGACCGGGTCACCGAAACGGCACGGGCGACGATGGCCCGTGAGTTCACGGTGGCGGTCCGCATCGGTCGCGGACCCGTTGCCTGTCCGCGCTGTGGATCGCCCACCGACGAGCGCTCCATGTTCGGCCCCAGTCGGTGCCGGGCCGTGCATACCTGCCCGACCTGCGCCGAGGTCGTTGAAGTGATGCGGGCCTAGGGGAGCAGATGCGGCGCTACGAGGTGTTCCTCAAGAAGGACGGCAGGGACGAGTTCCGACACGCCGGGTCCCTGGATGCTCCCGACGACGAGCTGGCCCTCGTGCTGGCCCGCGAGAGCTATGCACGCCGGGCCGAGGGCGACCGCCTGTGGCTGGTCAACCGGGAGCACGTGATCCTCGGCGACCCGGAGTTCATTGCCCCCAACGCCGACAAGCCCCACCGGCACAACGACGGCAAGGCCATCGCCGAGCACCGCCGCAACGTCCGGGAGGACGGTTCATGACCGGCCTGGGCAGCGCCGTGCGCGAGTTCCTGCTGGCCTTCGCCGACGACGAGCACCTGATCGGCCAGCAGCACACGGAATGGATCGGAGTGGCGCCCTTCCTGGAGGAGGACCTGGCCTTCAGCTCCATTGCCCAGGATGAGCTGGGCCATGCAGCCGCCCTGTACGCCATCGTGGCCGGAGACGGCGACCCGGTCGACGACGACCTCAGGATCGACGATCTGGCCTTCGGGCGTGCACCCGAGGACTGGCGTTCCGCACAACTAGTTGAGATCACTTCCGACGACTGGGCCCATGCCCTGGTCCGCCACTGGCTGTACGACGCCGCCGAACAACTCAGGTGGGAGCAGGTGGCGCAGTCGTCACTGACCCCACTTGCCGAAGCCGCAGCCCGGGCCGAACGGGAGGAGCAGTACCACCGTCGACACGCTGACGGCCTACTCGACGTCCTACTTCCGGTTCCCGACAGCGGTGACCGCCTACGAACCGCCCTGGCAGACCTCCTACCTTTGGCGGTCGGCCTCTTCGATCCCGTTGCAGGGGAAGCCGAGGCGGTCGCCACAGGCGTGGCCTCGGCACCGTTCGACTCCCGACTGGACGAGTGGACGGACCGGGTTCGGCGCCGCTTCGACGTCGACCCCGCCCGGTTCCTCCCGGCGGCACCCACCGGACGCCTCGACCGGCACCCCGACTTCGGCCCGTTGCTGGTCCGCATGCGCGAGGTCATAGACCTCGACCCTGCGGCCATCTGGTAGCCGGAACGGTCCGGGCTGACGCATTACGGTTCGCCGCCATGGTGCTGGGCCCCGGCGAGGTGATCGTCGCCGACGACTACCACACGGCCGGTGAACCCTTCCGGATCGTGGACCTGGGCCCGATGCTTGGCAACTCGGTCCTGGACAGGCGATCCTGGGCGATGGAGAACCTGGACGACCACCGGCGGTTCCTCTGCCACGAGCCACGTGGCCACGCCGACATGTACGGCGGCATGGTGGTACCACCCGACGACACCGGCGGCGACGTGGGCATCGTCTTCTTCCACAAGGATGGCTTCTCCACTGCCTGCGGCCACGGAACCATCGCCATCACCACCTGGGCCATCGACACCGGACGGATCGCAGCCCCGGAGAGCGGAGAGGTGGAGGTGGTGGTGGACGTACCGTCCGGCCGCCTGCCCACGGTGGCCCGCATGGTGGACGGGCGGGTGGCATCGGTCAGGTTCACCAACGTGCCCTCGTTCGTGACGGCCACCGGCCTGGCCGTCGACACCTCCTTCGGACCGGTCAGCGCGGAAGTGTCGTTCGGAGGTGCTTTCTACGCCTCTGTGGCAATCGACGACCTCGGGCTGACCGTAACCGCCGACCGGGTGGACGACCTGATCGCCCTGGGTCGGGAGGTCAAGGCCGTGCTCTACGACCATCCGTCGAGCCTCCACGCGACAGACAACCGATTGTCCGGGCTCTACGGAACGATCATCCACGAGACGCTCGAAGAGGAACCTCTGCAGGAACGCAACGTGACGATCTTCGGCGACGGCCAGGTCGACAGGTCTCCGTGCGGGTCGGGTACCTCTGCCCGTCTAGCCCTGCTCCACCACCACGGCCAGATCGCGCCAGAGACCCCATTCCAGAACCATGGCGTGGCCGGCGACACCTTCGCCGGGCGGATAGTCGAGGTGACCGACGCGGGTGTGGTCACCAGCGTCGAAGGCTCGGCCCACAGACACGCCACCACGACCTTCCACCTGGATCCCCACGACCCGATCGGGCTGGGGTTCGTGTTCCGATGACGTCAGCACGATGACCGGGCTCCCCCACCACGACGCCGAAGCCATCCGGGCGGTCGTCGACATGTCGACGTGCATCGAGGCACTCCGAGCGGGCTCAGTGGAACTGGGCGACCTCCACCCCCGCACCCAGGTGTCCCTCGGCCTGACCGACGACTTCCTCATGATGCCGGCGGTGTCGCCGGCCGGGATCGGCGTGAAGATCGTCAACGTCGTCTCGGGCAACCGGGAACGGGGCCTGCCGCTGATCCACGGCTTCTACCTCTACTGCGACCGGGAGACCGGTGTTCCGACCGCGACCCTGGACGGTTCGGCGCTCACCACCCTGCGCACCCCGGCTGCCTCTGCGTTGGCAGCGGACCTGCTGGCCCGTCCCGACGCCACCACGCTCGGGGTCTTCGGCACCGGCGTGCAGGCACGGGGACACGTCGAGGCGATGCTGGTGGTGCGCCCGGGCATCACGCGGATCCTCGTGACCGGCCGATCCGAAGGTTCCGCCGAGTCGTTCGTCACCTCCCTCGACGTCGGTGGCAGGCCGGCGGTCGCAGCCGGCCCGCGGGAGACCGCCGGTTGCGACATCGTCTGCGGCTGCACCTCCTCCACCACCCCGGTCATACCCACCGACGCCGTGCGACCAGGTTCCCATGTGGGGCTGGTCGGCTCCTACTCGATGGCCCGCCGGGAGGTCGACGCCGACCTGGTGAACCTCGCTTCCGTATTCGTGGACGACCGCCATGCAGCAGCCACCGAAGCCGGCGACCTCATGGTCCCGGCCGAAGAGGGCGAATGGTCGTTCGACGCCGTGGTCGGCGACCTGTCCGAGCTCTGCGTCGGCAAGGTGGGTCGGACAGCGGATGACGAGGTCACCCTGTTCAAGTCCGTCGGGCTGGCCGCCTGGGACCTGATCGTGGCCGCCGCCGTGGTGAGGGCCTGCTAACGGCCTCAATGGGGTCTCCCCTTCGGTTGGCCACTCCGGCCCGGGCCTAGGATCCGCGGATGCCCGGCACCGCCTTCGACCCGGTAGACATCGTCGGCCTGCCGACCGTGGAGAAACGCTCCCTCCAGGGGGAACGCCTGGCCGCCCTCGTGGCCCGTCTCGCCGCCAGCGGTAATCCCTTCTGGACAGAACGCTTGGCCGGCGTCGACCAGACCTCGATCACATCGGTGGACGACCTGACCTCGCTGCCCTTCACCGTCAAGCAGGACCTGCGCGACCAGTACCCGTTGGGCATGGTCACCACGCCCATGGCGGAAACGACCCGCCTCCACGCCAGTTCGGGGACGAGCGGAAAGCCGACCATCGTCGTCTACACCCCCAACGACCTGGCGATCTGGGCCGAGGTGAACGCCAGGGCCCTGGCACTGGCCGGTACCCGCCCCGAGGACATCCTCCACAACGGCTACGGCTACGGCCTGTTCACCGGTGGCCTGGGCCTCCACTACGGGGGTGAGCGCCTCGGGTGCACGGTCGTTCCGGTGTCCGGAGGCAACACAGCCCTCCAGCTCCAACTCCTCGCCGATCTGGGGAGCAGGGTCATGCTGTCCACCCCGTCGTACTGCCTCGTGCTGGCCGAACGGGCCCACGCCCAGGGCATCCGCGACCAGTTGGGCGTCAAGATCGGCATCCTGGGCGCCGAGCCGTGGTCGGAGGGCATGCGCACCCGGATCCAAGACGCCTGGGGAGGCGGGTTCACGGCACTGGACATCTACGGGCTGTCTGAGGTAATAGGCCCGGGCGTGGCCATGGAGGCACCGGACGACCTCGGCGCCCTGAACGTGTTCGACGACCACTTCCTGCCCGAGATCGTGGACCCGGAGACCGGTGCTCCCGTGGCTGACGGCGAGTACGGCGAGCTGGTGCTGACCACCCTCACCAAGGAGGCCATGCCGGTGCTGCGCTACCGCACCGGTGACATCACCCGGATGCTTCCCGATGGCGGAGTGGCCGGCAGACACTGGACCCGCATCGCGCGCCTGACCGGGCGTGCCGACGACATGCTCATCATCCGGGGCATAAACGTGTATCCACGCGAGATCGAGGCCGTCCTCATGGACGACCCCGACGTGGGGGCCAACTACGCCATCGTCGTTGACCGACGTGGCCCCATGGTCGAGCTGCGGATCCGGGCCGAGGCCACCGCCGATGCCACCGACCGCCTGTCGACCGTTCGCGATCGGGTCGCCGGGACCCTGGCTGAGCGGATCCGCATACGGGCCGACCTGGAACTGGTCCCCCAGGGTTCCATGCCACGCACCGAAGTCGGCAAGGTCAAACGGGTCCATGAACAGGTCGACGACGTGGACCCGCTCGCCTGACGGGATCCCAGGATGGAATCTCCCATGGCCAGGGCCCGGTGGGGCCCGGTGGGCCCCAGGGGGCCCCGAGACCGCTGGCCCGCCCACAGGAACCAGATTTCTGATGGTCCGTCAGATTCCCGATGCCACTATCGTTGGCCCTCGTGCCTGACCGTTCCCCCATCCCGGCCGGTGGCGCCACCGAATCGCCGGAACAGGTGGCCTTCAGAGCATCGGTACGCGCCTTCCTGTCGGAGCACGCCGAACCCCGAACCGAAACAGATCCCTGGCAGGTGTCCGGATTCCCGGACGAAGCTGAGGCCAGTGCCTACTTCGAACACGGTCGATCCTGGCAGCGGACCCTCGCCGACCACGGCTGGGCCGGACTCTGCTGGCCCACCGAGTACGGCGGTGGGGGCCACCCGGAATGGGCCGAGCGGATCTTCGCCGAGGAATCCGCCTCGTACGGCTCAGGACCCGGGTTCGTCGGAGCCACCATCGCCATGCTGGGACCCACCCTCCTGGCCCACGCCAGCAGCGGCGTCAGGGCCCAATTCCTCCCGCCCATGATCAGCGGCCAGATGGCCTGGTGCCAGCTCTTCAGCGAACCCGGCGCCGGATCCGACCTGGCCGGCCTGGCCACCCGTGCGGTCCTGGACGGCGACGAGTGGGTGGTGGACGGCCAGAAGGTCTGGAACTCATGCGCCCAGTTCGCTGACTGGGGCTTCCTGCTCGCACGTTCCGACCCCGACGTCCCCAAGCGCCGGGGCATCACGTTCCTGCTGGTCGACATGTCCTCACCCGGTATCGAGGTCCGACCGCTGGTCCAGGCCAACGGTTCAGCACACTTCAGCGAGGTCTTCCTGTCCGGCGTCCGAATTCCCGCAGACCAGGTGGTGGGCGAGGTCCACGGAGGCTGGGGTCCCGCCCGCACCGTGCTCTCCAACGAAGCCGCGTTCATAGGACGTGGTGGTGGTGCGCCGACATCGGATCGCCTCCGCGACCTGGCAGCCCTGCACGGCAGCCTGGGAGACCCGCGCGTCCGACAGCGACTGGCTGCCGTCATCAGTCGGGAGAAATTGCAGGCCCTCATGGGCCAGCGCATCCAGTCGGCCGTACGCAACGGATGCAAGCCGCCGTTCGATCCGGCCCTCACCAAGGTCATGGCCGCCGGCACCAGGGTGCTGACCGGGAACCTGGCCGCAGAACTGGCCGGCCCGGCCGCCCTGGTGGGCGATGACCCCATCGGCAACTGGGTCCGGGCAGAGGTGATCAACCGGTTCAGCATCTCCATCGGTGGCGGAACCACCGAGGTCCAGAAGAACAACCTGGCCGAACGTTCCCTGGGCCTGCCCAGGGAACCGGGGATCGACCGGGACACGGCATGGAAGGATGTCCCCCGCTCCTGAACGGGGGCACGGGGGGAACCGGTACATGGCAGACGACGGCCGCCAGAACGAGGAACCGGTCACGTCCGGTGACAGCGCGTCCCTCGAACCCGTCCAGGCCGAAACAGCACCCAACGACGTGGCTGCGCTGGCCGCCACGGTCCTGGACGAGGAGGCCGCCCGCCAGGCCGAACAGCAGTCCACCGAGGTCCTCTTCGCCGACGACCTACTGCCGGGCGTCAAGAGCGAGGGCATAAGCCTCAAGAAGGGCCTCGCCATGGGCGGCGGTGCCGCCACGTTCGTGGTCCTGATGATCCTCAACTCCCTGGACGAGTTGCAGACCGCCGCCATCGCCGTGCTGGCCCCCGACATCCGGGACACGTTCGGCGTCAGCGACGGCACCATCACATTCATCGCCAGCTCGTCGGGCGCCTTCGTGGTCCTCGGCGCCATCCCCATGGGCTGGGCCGCCGACCGCATGCGACGGATCCCCATCATCGGCTGGGCCAGCATCGTCTTCGCCGCCATGGTGACCCTCTCCGGCATGGCCGTGAACGCCTTCAGCTTCTTCTGGGCCCGGTTCGGCGTGGGCATAGCCAAGGCCAACACCATCCCGGTCCACTCGTCAACCATCGCCGACACCTACCCGATCGGAATTCGCGGGCGCATCGGCGCCATCGACAAGGGCATGGGCCGCCTCATCGCGGTCATCAGCCCAATCCTGGTGGGCGGGATCGCGGCGATAGCCAACGGGCCCGGCGAGGTGGACGGCTGGCGGTGGACCTACTACCTACTCGGCATACCGGTGGCTATCGCCGCCATCGCCGCCTTCTTCCTGAAGGAACCCCAGCGCGGTCGGTGGGAAAAGGAGGACGTGCTGGGCGAGTCGTTCACCGAGGACGACCCGCTGCCCGTATCGATGGACGCCGCCTTCTCCCGACTCATGCGGATCAAGACCGTCAAGTCGGTCGTGGTCGGGTTCAGCGCCCTGGGGTTCGGTCTCTTCACCGCGCCGGTGCTGGAGAACCTCTGGCTGGAGGACAAGTTCGGCCTGGAATCGTTCGAGCGGGGCGCCTGGGCCACCGCCGCCGGCCTCTTCACAGTGCTGTCGCTGGTATACGTCGGCCCGAAGTTCGACCGGCTCTGGCGGGAGAACCCCACCCGCACCCTGCACATGATCGGTGCGCTGATCGGCTTCTCGGCCATCTTCAAGCCAATCCAGTGGGCCATGCCGACAGTGCCGCTGTTCATCGCCTTCTCGATCCCGACGCTGGTCATGCTGAACACGGCATTCGCCATGGTCAGTCCGGTCATGCAGGCCATCGTTCCCTACCGCCTGCGGGGCAGCGGCACCGCCCTGATCACCCTCTACATCTTCTTCATCGGTGGAACGGGTGGTGGCCTGATCTCGTTCATGTTCGCCGACTCGTGGGGCCCACGTGTCACCACTCTGGTCCTGACGATCCCATCGGCCGTGCTCGGCGGTTGGATCATGTATCGGGGCGCCCGACATGTCCGACACGACCTGTCCCTCAACGTCCAGGAACTCTTCGACGAACAGGACGAACAGCGACGGACCTCCGGCGACGGCGAGGTTCCGGCGCTGCAGTTAAACAACATCGACTTCTCCTACGGCCCCGTCCAGGTCCTGTTCGACGTGGCGTTCGAGGTGAGGAAGGGCGAGACGCTGGCCCTGCTGGGCACCAACGGCGCCGGCAAGTCCACGATCCTGCGCGTGATCAGCGGACTGGGGATCCCCCAGCGCGGGGTCGTGCGCCTAGGCGGCCGAACGGTCACCTACACCTCGCCGCAGTTGCGGTCCCGTCTCGGCATCCAGCAGCTGCCGGGTGGCAACGGCGTGTTCCCGGACATGACCGTCCGCCAGAACCTGGTGATGGGCTCCTACATCCACCGGAGCGACAGCGTCGACGTAGAGCGGCGCATCGCCTCGGTCCTCGAGTTGTTCCCCGACCTGGAGCGTCGTCAGGACCAACGCGCCAGTTCCATGTCCGGCGGCCAGCAGCAGATGCTCGCCCTAGCCCGTGTCCTGCTCCACGAGCCGGAGATCCTGCTGATCGACGAACTCTCGCTGGGGCTGGCCCCGACCGTCGTCCAGGACCTGCTCGAGCTCATCGAACGACTCCAGGAACGGGGCCAGACGATCATCCTGGTCGAGCAGTCGTTGAACGTGGCCCTGTCGATCGCCGACAGGGCCATCTTCCTGGAAAAGGGCGAGGTCAGGTTCGCGGGCTCGGCGCAGGAGCTGCTCGAGCGCGACGACCTGGCCCGAGCGGTGTTCCTGGGACGGGACGGCGGCTGAGGTGGACAGCGCTGTCCTGGCCGTCTGGACCACCCGGCAACTCTGGTTCGACGGTGTCGTGAACGGCATGGTCTTTGGCCTGCTCGCCCTCGGAGTCGTCCTCGTATACCGGTCGACCCGGGTCATCAACCTGGCCGTGGGGAACATGGGGCTTCCTGCCACAGGCCTCATGGCCCTGCTGGTGATCAACTACAACTTTCCCTACTGGCTGGCGCTACCCATCGCCCTGGTGGTGGGCATCGCCGTTGGCGCTCTGATCGAACGCGCCGTCATCCGACGCCTGTTCGACGCTCCCAGGGTCATCGTGCTCGTGGCCACAATCGGAATAGGCCAGCTGATGCAGGCTGTCCTGGCCTCCTACCCCGACCTGGAACGAACCCGGGGCCAGCGCTTTCCGGCACCCCTCACCTTCATCTGGGATGACGTCCTGGGCCTCAGGATCACTGGCCCGAAACTCACCATCCTCGTGCTGGTCCCACTGCTGGCAGTCGGCCTGTCCTGGTTCCTGAATCGCACCGTGTTCGGCCAGACGGTCCAGGCCTCGGCCACCAACGCCGACCTCGCCAGACTCTCGGGCATCGACCCGAAGATGGTCCAGCTCTTCGTGTGGACGATCGCCGGTCTCCTGGCGACCATCTCACTGCTGCTGCTCTCGGCGAACCGGGGAAGCATCGGGGGCCTCTCGAACCTCGGTCCCAACACCATGGCACGGGCCCTGGCCGCGGCGGTGATCGCCGGCATGGTCTCGTTCCCGAGGGCGCTGGCCGCCGGGGTGACCATCGGTGTCGTCCAGGCCCACGTTCAGTTCGTGTTCATAAACCAGGGCGGCCTCATCGACTTCCTGCTTTTCGTCGTGGTAGCTGTCGCCGTGGCCTTCCAGAGCCGCGGCTCGGCCGACGAGGCGGGATCGTTCTCGTTCTCGGCCCGACGTCGACCGATCCCCGAGCGCCTCAGGGAGATCTGGTGGGTCAGGGGCCTGTCGACCGCTGCGCTCGGGCTCCTTCTGGCCATCGCCCTGGTCCTGCCCTACCTGGTAACCAGGCCGTCCCGCCACCTGCTGTACGCCAGCATCCTGGCCTTCGCCATATGCGCCCTCTCCATGACCATCGTGACCGGCTGGGCGGGCCAGCTCTCCCTCGGCCAGATGGCCTTCGCCGGCATCGGCGCCCTGTTCGCCGCCGGGTTCAACCGGGGGCTCACGTTCGGAGTGGGCATCGGCGACAGGTGGGAGTTCTTCTCCGTCACCCTCCCCCAGGTGCCGTACCTGGTCTCCATGCTGCTCGCCGCCGGGATGGCCGCTGCAACCGCCGCCCTCATCGGCCTCGGCGCGCTCCGCGTCAAGGGGCTGTTGCTGGCGGTCACGACATTCGCCTTCGCCATGGCCGCACAGCAGTACCTGTACCGACGCCCGGTGCTCAACGGCGGCAACAGCCAGAGCATCCCCTTCCGGCGCGGCAGCCTGGGGCCACTGGACCTGGCCAGCCAGCGGGCCTACTACTACCTCTGCCTGGGAATTCTGGTGGTGCTCCTGGTGGTGGTGGCACGACTCCGTAGGAGCGGCATCGGCCGCTCGATAATCGGCGTCAGGGAAAACGAGTACACGGCTGCCGCCTACACCGTCAGCCCCACCCGGACGAAGCTCCTGGCCTTCTCGCTCGCGGGGGGAATCGCCGGACTGGGTGGAGCCCTCCTCGGCGGCCTCGTCCAGAACATTCCCTACACCGAGCGCCTGTTCCAGATCTCCGACTCGCTTCGGCTGGTGTCGATAGTGGTAATCGGAGGGCTGGGAACCCTCATGGGACCGGTCGTCGGCGCCCTCTGGGTGGTCGGCCTACCGGCCTTCTGGCCCGACAACGAGCTGGTCCCCTTGTTCACCTCGAGCATCGGCCTTCTCATCCTGCTGCTGTACTTCCCGGGCGGGCTGATCCAGATCACCTACTCGGCCAGGGAGGCCCTCCTCCGGTGGGCTGAATCCAGGCTCCCGGACGCCCCCTCCAAGACATCCACCGCGCCACCGGCCGTCGTCCTCAGTGGGGGGCGGATCCGCCCCGCCTACCAAGGCCCTGCCCTGGCGGTGAGGGACGTATCTGTCACCTTCGGGGGTCTGCGTGCCGTGGACCGGGTGTCGATCGTGGTCCATCCCGGCGAGGTCGTCGGCCTGATCGGCACGAACGGTGCCGGCAAGTCGACGCTCATGAATGCGATCGGAGGCTTCACCCCAACCGAAGGCATCGTGGAGATACTCGGCAACGACGTCTCGGGTCGCTCGGCCTCTGCCCGGGCGCGCGTCGGGTTGGGCCGAACCTTCCAGTCCGCCCGGCTCTTCCCTGAGTTGACCGTCCGCGAGACCGTCGAAGTGGCCCTGGAGGCCCGTGGTCGCACCCACCTGCTGTCAACCGTCCTGTTCCTTCCGTCCGCCTCGCGTTCAGAACGGGCAATGGCCTCGGACGCTTCGGACCTGATCGACTTCCTGGGCCTGGGCCGCTACGCGGACGACTTCGTCGCCGAACTCTCCACGGGAACCCGTCGGATCGTGGAGCTGGCCGGCCTCCTTGCCCTCGACGCCCAGGTCCTGTGCCTGGACGAACCGACCGCCGGTGTGGCCCAGCGTGAGACCGAGGCATTCGGGCCGCTGTTGAAGCAGATCCAGCAGGAACTGCATGCCACGATGATCGTCATCGAGCACGACATGCCGATGATCATGACCCTCTCGGACCGGGTCTACTGCCTGGAAGCCGGACAGGTGATCGCAGAGGGGCCGCCCGACGAAGTCCGAAACGATCCCCGGGTGGTGACCAGTTACCTGGGTACCGACACCCGGGCCATCGACCGCAGCGACTCCTGAGTCGGCGGCCAACTGTCAGGTACGGCTACTCCTCGCCGTCGCTGCCCGACCGCTTCCCGAGCAGGTCCTGGCGAATC